>CAZGUU010000117.1:0-14164 GCA_964529315.1 uncultured Enterobacteriaceae bacterium | reverse complement strand
GCCAGACCATCCTCGCCGGCTACCCCTGGTTCACCGACTGGGGCCGCGACACGTTCATCGCGCTGCGCGGCCTGTGCCTCGCCACCGGTCGTCTCGCCGAGGCCCGCGACATCGCGCTCGGCTGGGCCGCCTGGGTGTCGCAGGGCATGCTGCCCAACCGCTTCCCCGACCGCGGCGAGGCGCCGGAGTACAACTCGGTCGACGCCTCGCTCTGGTACGTCGTCGCGGTGCACGAGCTGGTCGAGCGGGCCGGCCGGGCCGGGGCGCCGCTTCGCTCCGCCGAGCGCAACACGCTGGACGGTGCGGTCGACGCGATCCTCTGCGGCTATGCCGCGGGCACGCGCCACGGCATCCGCCTGGATGGCGACGGCCTGCTCGCGGCCGGGACTCCGGGCCTGCAGCTCACCTGGATGGACGCCAAGGTGGGCGATCGGGTGGTGACGCCGCGCATCGGCAAACCGGTCGAGGTGCAGGCGCTCTGGTTGAACGCGCTGCACGGCGCGCTCGAGCGCTCTCCCCGCTGGGAGCGCGACTTCACCCGCGGGCTCGAGTCCTTCGGCGAGCGCTTCTGGAACGAGAGCCGCGGCTGCCTGCACGACGTGGTCGACGCGGACCACGTCGCGGGGCGTACCGAGTCAGCCTTCCGCCCGAACCAGATCCTGGCCATCGGCGGCCTGCCCCTGGCTCTGCTCGAGGGGGAGCGTGCGCGCCGGGTGGTCGACGCGGTCGAGGCTCGTCTTTGGACGCCGCTCGGACTGCGATCCCTAGCCCCGGGCGAGCCCGGCTATGCGCCCCGCTACACCGGCGGCGTGCGCGAGCGCGACACGGCCTATCACCAGGGGACGGTCTGGCCCTGGCTCCTCGGTCCGTTCGTCGAGGCCTGGGTGCGCGTGCGCGGCACCGCGCGCGAGGCCAAGCGCGAGGCGCGCCAGCGCTTCCTCTCGCCCTTGCTGGCCCACCTCGACGACGCCGGGCTCGGCCACATCTCCGAGATCGCCGACGCCGAGCCGCCACACACGCCGCGCGGCTGCCCGTTCCAGGCGTGGTCCCTCGGCGAGGCGCTGCGGTTGGCCGAGGAGGTTCTGGACGACCGCGCCTGAGCCCGCCTGAGCGCGCATCACCACGGCTGACTGCGCAGCGGGCCAGCCCGAGGCCAGTCGGGACGTGACGTTGCGGCCCCCTGGATCCCGGGCGTCCCTACAGGCTACGCCGCCGTGCCCCCGGAGGGCGAAGCGAAAGCCGCCGTCGGCAGACCCAATGTCGCAGAAGAATCCGGCTGCGAGGCTCGGGCTCCGGTGACGTGGGCCTGGGCGCGCGCGATCGCGTCGTCGAGCGCCTCGCGGCGGATCGGCTTGGAGACGTAGTGATCCATGCCCGCGGCGAGGCAGGCCTCGGCGTCGCCGCGCATCGCGTTGGCCGTCACGGCGACGATCCAGATGTGCCCGCCGCGATCGCGCTCGCGGGCGCGGATGCGGGCCGTCGCCTGGATGCCGTCGAGCACGGGCATCTGCACGTCCATGAGGACGAGATCGAAGGTCGCCTCGTCCAGAGCGGCTACGGCCGCCGCGCCGTCGCCCACCACGGTCACCTGGTGCCCACGGCGCTCGAGGAGCTTGGTTGCGACGGCCGCGTTGACCCGGTTGTCCTCGGCCACGAGGATGCGCATCCGACTCTGGGCGCCGTTGGGCGCCGCCGGCCGCTGATCGCTCGCAGTGGGCTGCCTGCCCAGCGCCTCGGCGACCGCCGCCACCAGCTCGCGCTCGCCCGCGGGCTTGACCAGGAGGGCCGCCGGCTTGGCCGCCCGAATCTCGTCGGCAGCGCGCCGGCCGGGCTCGACCAGCACGACGAGACCCGCGGCCGGGCCCCCGTCCCGCCTCGGCGTCGTTACGGCGGCCGAGCTCAGCTCGGCAGCGGCCACGGCCACGCGCACGGGGTCCCCGGCCGCTTCGCCGTCGCGGAGCGCCGCCGCCACGCCCACCGCGTCCCCGACGGCGATCACTCGCGCCCCCGCATGCTCGAGCATGACCGCCAGCGCCGCGCGCTGCCGTGCGCTCGAGTCGGCAACCAGCACCCGAACCCCACCGAGCTGCGACGCCGAGCGCTCTCCGCCCGCCGGGGCCACGGCCAGCGGCAGGGTGACGAAGAAGGTCGTCCCGACGCCGGCAAAGCTCTCGACACCGATCGTCCCCTCCATGAGCTCGACCAGGCGCTTGGCGATCGGCAGGCCGAGCCCCGTACCGCCGTACTCTCGGGTGACGGAGTCGTCGGCCTGGACGAAGGCCTCGAACACAGAGGCCTGCTTTTCGGTGGGGATTCCGATGCCGGTGTCGCGCACGGCGAGCGCCAGGGCGGGCCCCCCGGCCTCGCCTGCCGCGATGCGCGCCTCGACGACCACCTCGCCTCCCGCGGTGAACTTGACGGCGTTGCCGACCAGGTTCAGCAGCACCTGCCGCAGACGGGCCGCATCGCCGATGTGCTCGTCGGGCACATCGGCAGCGACGTCCGCGATCAGCTCGACGCCATTGGCGTGGGCCTGGACCGCCACCGTGCGCAGGACGCCGTGGACGACGTCGCGCAGCGAGAATCGCGCCCGCTCGAGCGTCACCTTGCCGGCCTCGATCTTGGAGAGGTCGAGCACGTCGTTGATCAGGCCGAGCAGGGATTCCGCCGATTGGTGGATGATCGCAAGCGACTCGCCCTGCTCAGCGTCGAGCGGCGTATCGGCGAGCAGCGTGCTCATGCCGAGGATGCCGTTCATCGGCGTGCGCAGCTCGTGGCTCATCGTCGCGAGGAAGCGCGACTTGGCCTCGTCCGCCGCCGTGGCGGCGGCGTGGGCCTCGCGCAGCGCGTCCTCCATCTCACGGCGCTCGGTGATGTCGACCGACATGCCGACCAGCCCGAGCAACGCCCCATCGGCAGCCAGCCGGGGCACGGCCGTCGCCAGGAGCCAGCGCGTTGCCCCGTCGCCGCGCCTGGCTCGGAACTCGGCGTTCACGGTGCGCCGCTCGGTTACCGCAGCCGCGATGCTGGCAGTCGTCTCCGCGCGATCCGCGGGGATGATGGGGAGCAGCAGGTCGGGCGGGTCCTCCTCGCTGGGCTCCGCGCCGATGAACTCGCGCACCGCGCGGTTGGCGTGCGTGAGGCGCGCTCCGGCGTCGGTCATCCAGATCATGACCGGCGCCGAGTCGGCGATCGTGGCGAAGCGGCGCTCGCTCTCCACCAGGGCCGCCTTGGCCTTCTCCCGCGCGACGCCCAGCGCGACCACGTCCGCGACTGCGGCCAGCGCGTCCGGAACCTCGCCACCGAGGGTGTGGCGCGCGAACAGCGCCAGCACGCCGACCAGTCGGCCGCCGGCGAGCAGCGGGTAGCCGGCGAAGGCGACCATGCCCTCGCGGCGCGCCCAGGCGTGGTCGCCGATGCGCGGGTCGTTCTCGACGTCGCTGGTGAGGTGCGGGCGCTGCTCCGCGGCGATGAGCCCGATCTTCAAGTGCCCGACCGGCACCCGACCGTGCGGGCCGTCGAGGTGGGTGTAGAGCCCCGCACTGGCACGCAGGACGAGCACCTCGCCTGCCTCGTCGAGCAGCCAGACGCGCGCGAAGGCCGCGTCGAGGTGGTCCACGACCGCCTGCGCAGAGCGCTGCAGCATCGCGTCGAGCGCGCCCGTGCCCGACATCGCTGCACCGACCTCGGCGCGCAAGGTCGCGCTGCGCGCCCGGGCGGCCAGCGCCGCCGCGCTCGCCTGCTGTGCGGCCCGCTGCCGGGCGAGCTCCCCGGCGACCAGCACGGAGGTCGCCAGCGCGAGCGTCAGGCCGATCAGCTCGCGGGCCATGCCGATCGCGGGTGCGCCCATGGCGAGCATGTGCCAGAGGCCCGACAGCCCTGCGCCGACGGCCACGGCGGCCTGCGCCCGCACACCCCAAGGGAGCAGCACGGCAGTGGCGAAGAGGACCGTGAGCAGGAGCAGCAGCGCCGTCTCGCGATCGCCGCTCACGATGTTCGATGCGGCGATCTCCAGGCAGAGCGCGACGGTGAACCCGACCATGATCGCCGCCCGGGCCTCGCTCGAGCGGATCGAGGGCAGCCACCAGATCACCACGAGGCCGAACAGCGCCACGGCAGCCCGCATGGCGATCAGCTGCTCGATGTGCGGCTGGTCGACCCAGATGTCCTTGAGCGTGAAGGCGACCAGAGCGCCCAGGACCACACGCAGGACCAGCCGCCCGCGCGAGAGCAGCAGCTCGGCGTCGGCGGCGGCCGCCCGCAGGGTACGCCTCGGCGCAGCCGTCGTCACGGGGAAAGAAGGCACCATGAGATTATCGGCAGGGTCGAGATCGCGGTTGAGCGCAGCCACCGACCGGCGCCGGCCAGCTGGCTGGCTGCCCGGCCCGCCGCGCCGCTTGCCATCCCCCCGGAGCACCTGCTCTAGACTGCTCCCATGAAGCGATCTCGTCGGCCCGCGACCCGCACCCGCGCCGCAGGTCCCGCCGCGCTCTTCGTCCTGCTCCTCGCCTCGGTCGGACATCCGGCGACGCCGCCGACCGCCGGGCCTGCCACCAACCCGTACCCCGGGTACCGCAGTGAGATCTACGCCGACCCGGCCCACTGGCTCTGCCGTCCGGACGAGGCCGACGTCTGCGACCACGACCTCGACGCGACGATCGTCCGCGCCAGCGGGGAGACGCGCCGTGAGCGCTGGCGCCCCGCGGAGCAGCCCAAAATCGACTGTTTCTACGTCTACCCGACGATCTCGACCGACGAGGCCGGCAACAGCGACCTCGTGCCGGGCGAGGACCAGGAGCTCTACGTCGTGCGCCAGCAGGCGGCGCGGCTGGGCAGCGAGTGTCGAGTCTTCGCGCCGGTCTACCGCCAGGTGACGCTCACCGCGCTCACCGCCCGCCTGGCGGGCCAGCCGATGGAAGCCGACTCCGCCCTGGCCTACGGCGACGTGCTCGACGCCTGGAAGCATTACGTCGCCAACGACAACCAGGGCCGAGGCGTCGTTCTGATCGGCCACTCGCAGGGCTCCGGGCACCTCACCGCGCTGATCCGCGACGAGATCGACCCCGATCCGAGGCTGCGCGACCGTCTGGTCTCGGCGATGCTCCTAGGCACCAACCTGCAGGTCCCCGAGGGCCGCGACGTCGGCGGCGACTTCGCCCACGTGCCGCTGTGCCGGCGACACGACCAGACGGGCTGTGCCGTGGCCTACGCCTCGTTCCGTGCCACCGAGCCGCCTCCCGCGGACAGCTTCTTCGGCGTCTCCCGCCGCGCCGGCTGGCAGGCGGCCTGCGTGAGCCCCGCGGCGCCGAGCGGCGGCCGCGCCACGCTGCACCCCTATCTTCCGACCAGCGGCCAGTCGCTGCCGGGCTCGACCCAGCCCGAGGCGCCGCCGTGGGTCGATCCCGCCCTGGGCGTCGAGATCCCCACGCCCCTGGTCACGCTACCCGGCTTCGTCTCCGCCGAGTGTGCCGAGCACGACGGCTTCGTCTACCTGGCGATCGACGTCGCCAAAGACCCGTCCGACCCGCGCATCGACGACATCGGCGGCGACCTGACGCCCCAGTGGGGGCTCCACCTGATCGACGTGAGCGTCGCGATGGGAGACCTGGTCGCCCTCGCCGGGAGCCAGAGCCGCGCGTATTGCGCGCGCCACGCCGCCTGCGCGGCGAGCCGCCGCCGGGTACCGTCTCGGCTGCGCTGACCCGCAGCCGCACAGGAGGCCATGACATCGCAAGCACCCACCGCCCGCGCCGACGAAGGCCAGCGGCGCCTGCGGCTGCTCTTCGACCTCGGCTGCGCCTTCGCCGCGCGCACCGAGCTCGACGAGCTGATCTCGCTGGTCGTCGAGCGCTGTCGCGAGGCCTTCGACGCGGAGGGCGCCTCGGTGCTGCTCCACGATCCGGCCAGCGATGAGCTCTACGTGCCCTACGTCGTCGGCCGGACCCGCGACGTGGCAATCGAGATGTCACGCCAGCGATTCTCCGCGAGCCTGGGCGTCGCGGGGTTCGTGCTGCGCAATGGCCAGGCGGTGCGCATCGACGACGCGAAGGCCGACCCACGCGTGTATCGCGAGGTCGATCGCCGCACCGGCGTCACGACCCGCAACATGCTGTGCGCGCCGCTGCGCAGCCGGGATGCGACCATCGGCGTCGTGCAGGTGATCAATCACCGCGGCGACGCTCCCTTCTGCGAGGACGACCTCGCCTTTCTCGAGGCGCTCGCGGGTAGCGTGGCGATTGCGATCGAGAACGCACGGCTCATCGCCGCGGTGCGCAGCTCCGAGCAACGGCTGCGGGTGGAGGTCGGTGCGCTGCGCCGCGACCTCGCCCACCAGGATCACTTCGCCGAGATCGTCGGCACCGGGCCCGCGATGGCGGAGGTCTTCCGCTTGATGGAGGGTGCCGCACCCACGCCGATCACCGTGCTCATCGAGGGCGAGACGGGAACGGGCAAGGAGCTGGCCGCCCGCGCCATCCATCGCGCCAGCGCCCGCGCCACAGGGCCATTCATCGCGGTGAACTGCGCCTCGCTCCCCGAGACGCTGCTCGAGAGCGAGCTGTTCGGCCATCGCCGCGGCGCGTTCACCGGGGCGACCTCGGATCGCGTGGGCCTCTTCGAGGCCGCCGACGGCGGCACCGTGTTCCTCGACGAGGTCGGCGAGATGCCGCTCGTCATGCAGGCCAAGCTGCTTCGCGTGCTGCAGGAAGGCGAGGTGGTCCCGCTGGGCGACAACCGGCCGCGCAAGGTGGACGTCCGCGTGCTCTCCGCGACCAACCGCGAGCTGGCCGGCGAGGTCGCCGCCGGGCGCTTTCGCCAGGACCTCTACTACCGCCTGGCGACCTTCCCCATCCGCCTGCCCGCGCTGCGCGATCGGCGCGAGGACATCGCCCCGATCGCCGCGCGCATGCTCGCCGCGACCGCGGCGCGCTACGGCAAGCAGATCACGGGCTTCACCCCGGATGCGCTGGCCGCCCTGGAAGCGCGCCGCTGGCCGGGAAACGTGCGCCAGCTGCAGAACGAGATCGAGCGCGCCGTCGCCCTGACGGCTGCGGGAGGGGCCATCGGCTGCGAGCACCTCTCGCACGGGACGGCGGACGAGCAGGAAGCGGCGCACCCTGCGGCGACGAACAGAGCCGAGGCGGGTGCGCTCGTCGCGGGCGCGCTGGCGAGCGGCGGCACCGGGCAAGCGCCGCCTGCCCATGGCTCCGCCGGCGGCGTGAGCAGCGGCGCGGGGCCGCCCGACGGCGGGCCCCGCGCGGGCGCGCCCATCGAAGCGGGTGTACCGCAGGATCTGCGCGCCGCGCGCACCGCGTGGGAAACGAGCTTCCTGCGCGACGCGCTGGCCGCGGCCGGTGGCAACGTCACCCGCGCCGCTCGGGCCATGGGGCTCTCACGCGTCGCCTTGCAAAAGAAGATGAAGGAGTACGGCCTGCGCGAGGGGTGATGCCGCCGCAGCGACGGCGGCCCCTGGGCGGCGAGCCGCGGCGAGCGCCCGCGCTCGCCGCACCAGGCGCGGGCGAACATCTCGCCGAGGCAGGCCGGGAGAAACCGGCGGGGAGGATCTCATGAGGGCAGGACGTCCAGCGGTGCCACGAGGGAGGACGATGCTTACTCCCGAGCCCTGCGGGCTCGGATTGGCCATCGGCCTGACCCTCGCGCTCGCGGCCGGCGCGATGCGTGCGACCGGCGCCCTCGCCGCGACCCCCTGCCCGCCCACTCCCACCCCGGATCCCGCCCGGGCCGCCAGGGAGGCCGCCGAGCGAGGTGCCACCACCACGCCGGTCGGCCACGCCGAGAACGCTCTCGGAACGCTCGTCGTCCAACACGCCGATGGCCGGATGGAGCAGGTTCGCGGTCGGGAGTCGGTCGCCCTGTTCGAGGGCGACGAGTGCCGCACCGAGAAGGGCAGCAAAGCCTTCATTCGCCTGGCAGACGGGACGAAGCTCGCCATGAACGAAGAGACCACCTTCACGTTGCTGGCACGCCAGGAGCCCGAGGGCAGGCTGGTGCGCGTGCTCAAGCTCGCGCTCGGCGAGCTGTGGCTCAAGACGGCGGGCTCGCCCGCCATGGAGATCCAGACCCCGGCCGCGGTGGCGGCCATCCGCGGGACCGAGCTCGACCTGCGCGTGGGCGCCGACGGCAAGAGCGTTCTGACCGTCCTGCAAGGGGTGGTCGTGCTCAAGAACGAGTCCTGCTCCCCCTGCACGGTCGACGCAGCCACCCGCAGCGTCGTCGAGCCAGGGCGCCCCTGCGAGCCGCCCACGGCCGTAGACCCCGCCTCGGCGACCGCGTGGCTCGCCGGGGTGGCACCCTAGCGCCGCGCCCAGCGCTCCCCGGGCCACCGGTCGCGGCCATCTCTACCATGCCCGTCTTGCGAGCTCGCGCCGGCGCATCCCCCGGGCGCCAAAGGCTGGCCCAGGTCGGCCTCGGGCTCGGGTTGGCCCTGGTGGCATGGCTCGCGCAGCTCCTGGGCGCCTTCGAGCCGCTCGATCGCCGGCTGCTCGACCTCTACTTCCTGGTGCGCGGCGGGCGACCACCCGTCGCGCCAGTGGTCATCGTCGACATCGACCTCGAATCGCTGCAGCGCATCGAGCACCGCTGGCCCTGGCCGCGCAGCGTGCACGCGCGACTGCTCGACGAGCTCGTTGCGGCGGGCGCAAGCGTGGTCGCCTTCGACATCCTGTTCCTCGACAGCGACCCCGCGGGGGACCGCGAGCTGGCGCGGGCCGCCCAAGCGGCTCCCGCCGTGGTCTGGGCGAGCACCTTCGCGACCGCAGGCGACGCGCGCTTCCGCGTCGTCGAGCACCGCGGCCCGGTGGCGGCCTTGCGCACTCCAGGCTCCGCCTTTGGCTTCGTCGACCTGCTCTTCGATCCCGACGGCTACGTGCGCCGCATGGCGCCCGAGCGCGAGCTGGGCGCCGAGGTGTTCGACGGCTTCGCGACCCTGGTGGCCGAGCGCTACCGGAGCGCGGCTCCGGGAGTCACTGCGCGCGGGGAGGAGCGAGCGGATCCAGCCGGTGGCGAGATCCCGACGGACCCGGACGGAAGCCTGCTCGTCGACTTCGCCGGCCCGCCCGGCACCTTCCCGACGCTGCCCTACGTCCGCGTGCTCGAGCGCCAGATCCCCGCGGAGGCCCTGCGTGGCAAGATCGTCCTGGTGGGCGCGACCGGCTTCGACACCGACCGCTTCTTCACTCCCTACTACAGCCGCTGGCTGCCGCAGACCCGCCAGCCGATGGCGGGCGTCGAGATCCACGCCAATGCGATCGACGCGCTGCTGCGCGGCGCCTTCCCTCGGCGGGCCGGCCCGGCCGACTCGTTGGCGTTGCTCCTCCTGGCCGGCCTCGCGGCCAGCCTGCTCGTCGGCCAGCGGCGCACCTGGCTCGCGCTGGGAGCGCTGCTCGCGGGCGAGCTCGCCTTCCTGGCTGCGGGCTACCTCTGCTTCGTCGCCGCGCAGCGCTGGCTCCCGGTGGCCGGCGCACTCGTCACGACACCGCTGCTCTGGGGCGCGATCGCCTTCCAGCGCTTCCTCGCGACCCGGCGCGAGAAGGACTTCGTGCGCGGGACGCTCGAGCGCTACGTGAGCCCGGAGGTGGTGCGCGAGGTGGTGGCGCGGGGCCTCGAGCCGACCCTCGGCGGCGCGCGCAAGGCGATCAGCGTGCTGTTCTCCGACATCCGCGGCTTCACCGGGCTCTCCGAGCGCCTGCCGCCCGAGGCGCTCGTCGAGCTCCTGAATCGACACTTCACGGCGGCCAGCGAGATCGTGCTGCGCCACGGCGGAACGCTGGACAAGTTCATCGGCGACGCCGTGATGGCCTTCTGGGGCGCGCCGATCCCGTGCGAGGACCATGCCCTGCGGGCGGTGCGCGCCGCCCTGGAGATGCAGGCGGCGGCACGCGAGATCGATGCCTGGGCACGCCAGCGATTCGGCGAGACGCTGCGGATCGGCATCGGCATCCACAGCGGAGCGGCGGTCGTCGGCCACTTCGGATCGCCGACCCGCCTCGGCTACACCGCGGTGGGCGACTCGGTGAACCTCGCCGCCCGCGTCGCGGCGATGACCCGCGAGCGCGAGGCCGACGTGCTGGTGAGCCACGACACGTGGCGGCTCGTGCGGGACCGGGTCGAGGCCGAGGCGCTGGGCACGGCGCCGGTCCGGGGCCGTGCCGAGCCGGTCGCCCTCTACCGCGTGCTCGGCCTGCGGCCAGGCGCATCACCGGCTGCGCACTGACCACGACCGCCGGCGCCGGCGCACCGATCGCCGCCCCGACGATCGCACTGCATCAGCCGCACCAAATGCCCATCGCGTCGTGCCCCCAGGGCACCCGGGGCTTGCCTTGGCCACGCCGCCAAGTCGGCGTTGCGCCCCGGCGCCAGGCTCGCGCCGCAGGCCGCTTCCCCGGCTTGGCACCAGGATCTCCTCTCGGGCAGCGCACGCCCGGCAACGGCCCAAACAGACGAGGCTTTCTCGGCCTCACCCAGGAGCCCCAAGGCTGGCACCGAGGCTGCAATCGCACCCCTGCGGGCCAGCCACGGGCGGCCCGGAAGGGACCAAGCGATGGGTCGAGCGGACGCAGCCGGAACGATTTCGAGGCGCTCGGGCGCTGTCCCGCGCGCCAGGAGCCTCCAGCGTGCGGGGCAGCTCACGGCCGCCTGCTGCCTCGCCTGGCTTGCCGCAGTCGCCCCCAGTGGCGGCGCCGCGCACGCGGCTGCCGTGCATTCGCACCGCTCGGCCGAGGCGAGCGAGGGCCTCCTCTCGGGCAGCTTCGTCGAAGCCCCGCTGCGCTCCGCCCTCGACGAGATCGCCCGCTCGGCCGGCGTGCGCGTCCAATGGCTCGGCCGCCCGACCGACGAGCTGATCACGGTCGCGTTCCGCAACCTGCCGATCGAGATCGCCCTGGCGCGCGTCGTCTCGCACCGCGCGCACCTGGTGACGCTCGCCCGGGACGCGACGGGCCAACGGCTCGCCCGCCTCTGGGTCGGCTCGCCGGCCGATGGCGCACCGGCTGCCGCACGCGAGGGCGAGGCGGCCGAGCTCGGCGAGCCGGCTGGCGAGGCACCCTCCTGGCAGGCGGAGCTCGCCGCGCTCGACGGCATGCTCGCCGACCCCGAGGAGTACGTACGCCTGACCGCCGTCCAGCGCCTCGCCGATCTGGGCGAGGCCTCGCCGGTCGTCGAGCGGCTCGCGCTGGTGGCCACGCGCGACGGCGACGCCCAGGTGCGCACCGCGGCGCTGCTCGCTCTCGAGCAGGCGGGCGCACCCCCGGTGGAGGCGCTGCTGGCCATCGCCCGCAAGGACGCCAGCAGGGCGCTGCAAGGCAAGGCCGCGCGCCTGCTCGCGTTGGCCGCCGTGGCGGGCGACCCGGCGGCCGAGGCCGCGATCGTGCAAATGACTGCGGTCGATCGCAACCCACGGCTGCGCGCGATCGTCAGGGACGCGCTCGCAGCGATCGAGGAGGCTCTCGCGTAATCCGTAGCTGCAGGCGCCGCTCGCCCTACGTCAGAGCGGGGACTCGCAGACCAGCTTGCCCGTCGCGCTCACCACCGAACACGGCGGCTGGCCGCTCGTCTGCGGCCAGCGAGCCTCGGCACATTGGGCCGCGAGCTTGGTGTCGCTCGGCCACTCGATCCTGAGAAAGGCGACCGGCGGCATGTCGCTGGGCGGCCAGACCCACGGCCGCAGGAGGCCCTTCACCGAGAGATCGTAGCGACTTGCCACGCCGGCGACCTTGCTCAGAACGATCTCGGTCACGCCCCGAACGACAGTAGCGTCGCTGTACGTCCACGACGTCCCGGCGCCGTCCGCTCGCCACCCACGCCCCGCGACCATGCCCCAGGCGACTCCGACGATGGTCGAGTCGACCAGCGCATTGCCCAGCCGATCGACCACCAGGAAGCGGATGCGGCTGGTCTTGGGGTCTGCCGGCGGATCGGAGGGGAAGGCGAGCGTCACTGCACCGCGGAGCGCAAACGCCGTGGTCGCAATCGCGCTGGCCGGCTTGTTGATCGAGAAGGCGGGCCTCTCGATCTCGCGGGGCGTGCACGGGTGCGGCCCGCAATCGGCCAGGGGCTCGTGCGTGCAGGTGGTGTCGCTGCCGCCTTTCACGCCAGGCGAGCAATGGTCGGTCGTGCAGCGGTCGTGGTCGTCGCACGAGACCACGAGCTCGCCCGGGAGACACGATCCGTCCTTGCAGAGCTCCGCCCCGTTGCACGGATCGCCGTCGTCGCAGTCCGACGCGCGCACGCACCGCTGACGGCAGACCTCGCTGCGGCACTCGTAGCCGGGTGCGCAATCCGTCGTGCTCGTGCACTGCGGCCGGCAGAAGCCGTCGTGGCAAGTGTAGCCGGCACTGCAGTCGGCCTTCGTCAGGCAGGTGAACTCGGGCACAGTGCACCCGCAGCCCGCCTTCGGATCGCAGACCGGCTGGTAGCCGGGCAGAGGCGGACAGGAGAGAAAGCAGATCGGAGCGATGCCCGCCGCGCACTGCTTGCTGCCCGCCGTGAGATCGAACCGACAGACCTCGCTGCCGTTGCAGGCGTTGCGATCGTCGCAGTCCCCGTCTCGCTGGCAGAGCCGGGCACGAGCTGGCTGCGCTGCCAGCAGGAGCGCGAGCGTCGCCGCGAACGAGATCCAGGCGAGCCGCCTGGCCCGAAGACTGCGCTCCGCCCGCGGCGCAACGAGCCTTGCTCCGATGTGGCCCATCGGCTGCTCCGATTGCCAGAGGTCGACCACGCCTGCAAGCGGCCCGCGCCCGTGGAGAGTGGCCGGCACGCGTGATAGTCGAGCCCGATGCAACGTCCCCGGCAGGCCTCCGACCGCCGACCCGCGCGACGCGCCACGCAGCGCGAGCGCACCGCGACCACCTCGCCGAGCCGCGCCGCCAAGGCCTGGGGCGGACGCTTCCGCGAGGCCACCGACCCCAGCGTCGAGGCATTCACCGCCTCGCTGGCCGCCGACGTACGCATGGCCGAGCAGGACGTGCGCGGCTCGATCGCGCACGTCGGCGCCCTGCGTCGCGCGAGGCTCTTGACCGAGCGCGAGGCCGCGACGATCGTTCGTGGCCTCACGCGAGTCGGCCGCGAGATCGCCGGCGGCAGCTTCCGTCCCCGCCCCTCCGACGAGGACATCCACATGGCCGTCGAGCGGCGCCTGACCGAGCTCGTCGGTGCGGTGGGCGGCAAGGTCCACACCGGGCGCAGCCGCAACGACCAGGTAGCGACCGACCTGCGCCTGTGGTCGCGCGAGGAGATCGACCGCCTGGTCGCGGCAGTCGACGAGCTGATTCGCGCCCTGGTCGGCCGGGCGCGCCACGACCTGGACGTGGTCATGCCCGGCTACACGCACCTGCAGCGTGCCCAGCCCGTCCTGCTCTCGCACCACTGGCTCGCCTACGTCGAAATGCTGCTGCGCGATCGCGAGCGGCTCGGCGACTGCCGCAGACGCACCAACGTCCTGCCGCTCGGCTCGGGAGCCCTGGCCGGCGCCGGCTTCCTCCTCGACCGCGCCCGGGTGGCCCGCGAGCTGGGCTTCGACTCCGTGAGCCACAACTCGCTCGACGCCGTCTCCGACCGTGACTTCGTGGCCGAGCTCCTGGCCACCGCCTCGATCCTCGCCATGCACCTCTCACGGCTGGGCGAGGAGATCGTGCTGTGGTCCTCGCAGGAGTTCGGCTTCGTCGAGCTGCCCGATGCGTTCGCCACCGGCAGCTCGATGATGCCGCAGAAGAAGAACCCCGACGTCGCCGAGCTGGTGCGCGGCAAGACGGGCCGTATCTATGGCGCTCTGGTCGCGATCCTGACCACGCTCAAGGGCCTGCCGCTCGCCTACAACCGTGATCTCCAGGAGGACAAGCCGTCGCTCTTCGAGGCCGCCGACCAGCTGCGCTCCTCGCTCGAGGTGCTCGCCCGCATGCTCCCGCGCCTGCGCGTGCGCGCTCCTGCGATGCGGGCCGCGGCCGGCGGATTCGCGCTGGCAACCGAGCTCGCCGACCTGCTCGTCGAGCGCGGTCTGCCCTTTCGCCAGGCGCACGAGGTGGTGGGGCGGATCGTCGGCCACTGCGTCGACACGGGGCGCACGCTCGAGAGCCTGCGCACCGCCGAGCTGCGCGGCTTCTCGCCGCTGCTCGACGGCGCCGCGCGCCGCCGCCTGGACGTCGATGCGGCG
>CAZGUU010000116.1:0-14256 GCA_964529315.1 uncultured Enterobacteriaceae bacterium | reverse complement strand
GGCGACCCGAGCGCCTCTCCGGCCGGTGCAGCGCGACGAACCTCGATCTCCCGCAGGCGGTCGCGAAGCTCGGCGGCCCGCTCGAAGTCGAGCTCCTCGGCGGCCTCTCGCATCGCGCGGCGCAGCTCGGCTGCCAGTGCCGGCGCGTCCCCGTCGTCGGCGGCCGGGAGAGTCCCCGGGCCGAGCACCGAGACCGTCGTGTAGTCGTCTTCCAAGGCCTCGACCAGCGGCGCCGCGATCGCCTTGCGCACGGAGGTCGGCACGATGCCGTGCAGGTCGTTGTACCGCCGCTGCGCCTCGCGCCGACGATTCGTCTCGTCGATCGCCCGCCGCATCGACTCCGTCAACCTGTCCGCGTACATCAGCACCCGGCCGCGAGCATTGCGTGCCGCCCGGCCGATCGTCTGGATCAGCGAGCGGGTCGAGCGCAGGTATCCCTCCTTGTCAGCGTCGAGGATCGCCACCAACGCGACCTCGGGAATGTCGAGGCCCTCGCGCAGCAGGTTGATCCCGACCAAGACGTCGAACTCGCCCCTTCGCAGGGCGCGGATGATCTCGACCCGCTCGATCGTCTCCACGTCCGAGTGCAGGTACCGCACCAGGACGCCCACGTCCCGGAGATAGTCAGTGAGATCCTCTGCCATCTTCTTCGTCAGCGTCGTGACCAGCACGCGCTCGCCCTGCTCCACGGCGTGCCGGATCTCTTCGAGCAGGTCGTCCACTTGCTCCCGCGCTCCGCGGACCTCCACCTCGGGATCCGTCAAGCCCGTCGGCCGGATCAGCTGCTCGACGACGACTCCGCCGCTCCTCTCGAGCTCGTAGTCGCCTGGAGTCGCCGACACGTACACGACTTGGCGCGCCAGGGCCTCGAACTCGCCGAAGCTCAGCGGGCGGTTGTCGACTGCGGAGGGCAGCCGGAAGCCGTACTCGACGAGCGTCTCCTTCCGAGAGCGGTCCCCACGGTACATCCCGCCGACCTGCGGAATCGTCACGTGGCTCTCGTCGACGAACAGCAGGTACTCCTCGGGGAAGTAGTCGAGCAACGTCGAAGGTGGCTCGCCGGGTCGCCGGCCGTCGAGATGACGCGAGTAGTTCTCGATTCCCTGACAGAAGCCCATTTCCGCGATCATCTCGAGGTCGAAGCGCGTACGTTGCTCCAGCCTCTGAGCTTCGAGCAGCTTGCCCTCGACCCGGAGCCCTGCGAGGCGCAAGCCGAGCTCCTCCTCGATCGAGGCCACGGCCGCGTCGAGCCGGTCCCGCGTCGTGACGTAGTGGCTCGCCGGGTAGATCGCGACGCGCGCGAGAGCGCGCAGCGCCTTGCCGCGCAGCGGGTCGAACTCGGTGATCGATTCGATCGTGTCTCCGAAGAGCTCCACACGCAGGGCGGCCGCGTCCTCGTAGGCCGGGAAGATCTCGACGACGTCGCCGCGTACGCGGAACGTCCCGCGGTGGAAGTCGACGTCGTTGCGCTGATACTGGATCTCGACCAGCTTGCGCAGCATTGCGTCACGGTCCAGCGTCTCCCCCCGCTCGAGGAAGACCAGCATCTCGAAGTACTTCTCCGGCGAGCCGAGGCCGTAGATACAGGAGACGCTCGCCACGATCAGCACGTCGTTGCGCTCCAAGAGGGCCTTGGTCGCCGAGTGGCGCATCTTGTCGATCTCGTCGTTGATCGACGAGTCCTTCTCGATGTACGTGTCGGTCGCCGGGACGTAGGCTTCGGGCTGATAGTAATCGTAGTAGCTGACGAAGTAGCGGACGGCGTTCGATGGAAAGAACGTCTGGAACTCGTTGTAGAGCTGCGCGGCGAGGGTCTTGTTGGGCGCGATGACCAGCGCGGGGCGATTGGCGCGCGCCACGACGTTGGCCACCGTCAGCGTCTTGCCGGAGCCAGTGACGCCGAGCAGGGTTTGATGTCTGCGGCCCTCGGCGAGGCCCTGCGCGATCTCCTCGATCGCCTGCGGCTGATCGCCGCGCGGCTCGAAGGGCGCCTCGAGCCGAAAGCTACCCTCACGCATACGATCGCGTCATAGCACGCGACGCCTGAACGCCGCTGCCGGGGCCGGGGCGCGGAGAGCCGACGCTCACTCCTCGTCGGGCACGCCCGAGAAGATCCAGACGCCGGCCTCCTCGTCCAAGAGCTGGCCGGCGTCGTCCGGCGACACGCCGTCGGTCCTTTGCAGGTGATCGAGGAAGAACCCCTCGGTAGCGAAACCCCGGTCGTGGATTCGACAATAGAAGCTGCCGCCGAGCGAGTGCGGCGTGGCGGCGCCGCCGACGATCGACACGAACGGCTGCGGCACTGCCCGCGGGGGCACGGAGGCGGATCTCGAGGGCTGGCCAGCGCCGAGACCTGGCGCTCGGCGGAACGCACCCGTCGGGTCGAGCGGCGTAGGCCCCGCGGGATTGCGCGGGGTCGGACCAGCGGGATTGCGCGGCGACGGCCCCGCCGGATTCAGTGGGCTCGAGCCCACGACCGACGTGCTTTGCGGCCGTCCGTCGAGCCTTGCTCCCTCGCCGCCCAAGGCCATTCGCCTTGCGCCGGCGACGATCACCAGCAGAACCAGCGCCGTGGCTCGCGCCGTGGCACCAGGCCGGCTGGAAATCCCTCTCGCCGCACGCATCAGTCCTTCCCCCCGCCGCGCCAGCGCTGATAGCGCTCGCTGAACTCTCGGCGCTGACTCGGAGTCATGTTCCGGTAGACGTCGTAGTTACGGCGCAGTTGCTCCTGCTCCGCCGGTGGCATGCCCTGGAAGCGCTCGTAGCGCCGGTCCACTCGCTCCCGGGAGCTCTCGGGAAGGCGTTGGTACCGCTGGTAGCTCTGAAGCGCGCGGGCGCGATCCTCCGGGGAGAGCTGCTCCCACGCCTGCGCGACCCGCCACGCGACTCCCGGCCGTCGCTCGTGCGGCGTGAGGCCAGGGTGGCGATCGGGCGCAAAGGAAGACAGGGTGTGCACGAGAGCCAGTGTCGTCAGGCTCGGCACCGCCAGCGGGACGATCATCGAGGCCGGGCTCCTCGACCCACATGGGAGCACTCGACTTCCAGGGATTCGGGGCTCACCCGGAGCTCCCGTCCGCGGCTCCTCCCGTCGCGTCTGGATCGGCGTGCCGGTTCACCGCCTCCAAGTTGCGCAGCTTCTCCAGCTTGCGAACGATGTCCAGATCGAGAAACCGTCCCGGCTGCTGGCGAAGCTCGTCCGGAACGGGCAGGTCTCGGTCGGCTGCGGCAAGAGCGCCACCTGCGGCTCGCGGCGCGGCAACGCGGACCGGCTCGGTCCGCGACGGCTCGCCCGCCAGGCGAGTCGCCACCGGCGTTTGCCGGCGCCCGACGGAGACACCTAGAGCCATCGCCAGCCCGGCTGCAGCCAAGCCGCCGAGCGCCAGGCGGCCGGCCCACCCGGACGACATCGCCCTCCACGGAGCGCGCCGCGCAGCCCGCCGCCCCGAACGCTCGGCACGCGCGAGGCCGTTTGGGCGCCATCCAGCTGCCGTGTGCTCGTCCGATGTCTCCCCTGCCCGCCCCCCGACTGCCACGCGAGCGCTCGACTTGCCCTGCCCGGCCGCCGGCCGGGCATCGGAGATCGCTGCGAGCAGCGACGCCAAGGCGGCCGGCGTGGACGCCTCCGAGAGAGGGGATGCGCGGAGCGCGCTCGCCAGGTCTCGCCGAACCGCCTGCAATTCCTCGAGATCCTGCCGACAGCGGGAGCACGCATCCAAGTGCTCGCGCACGCTGGCGCGCTCGGCCGGCTCCGACTCGTCGTCCAACCAAGCGACCAACCCCTCGCAAACCTCCGCACAGCTCTTCACGCGCTCCACCCGCATCGCCTCGGCCGGCCCACTCGATCGCGCTGCCCCCGCCGATCGGTCCTGATCGTCCTGCTCGCCGTGCCGGGGCCTACCACGGCCCCGGCACGCATCGCGCAGGCTCCATCCCGCCGCTCACCGGCCACTCTCGTACTCCTTCAAACCCTCCTTGAGGCTTCGCGTTGCGCGAAACACCAGGCTCTTCACGGCTTGCTCCGAGCACTGCAGGATCTCACCGATCTGCTGGTAACGCAGCTCGTCGACCCGGCTCAAAATCAGCGCGGTCCGCTGCGCCTCGGGCAACCCCGCAACCAGAAGGCGAATCCTCTTGGCAAGCCCTTCGGCAACCGCCACCGTCTCCCCGTCGAGCGCCGCGGGGTCGGCGCGTTCGATCGGCCGCGCCCCTGCCCCGGCCTCGTCCCCGCCGTCCAGGCTGTCGATTCGACCCCGGTAGTCGAATCGGCGGAGCTCGTTCAGACACAGGTTGTGAGCGATCGTATACAGCCAGGTCGAGAACTTGGCCCGAGGCTCGTATCGCTCCCTCGCGCGATAGACCTGCAGAAAGACCTCCTGGGCGAGTTCCTCGCCACGAGCCGGCACGCCTACGAGGTTGGCCGCGAAACGCGCCACGGCACGCGAGTACTTCTCATAGAGCGCGCAGAATGCGTCTCGATCGCCCCCGCGCACGCGGAGCATCAGGACACTGTCGGGGTCGTCGGTCGGATCCAACTGCTCTTCCGCCGTGAACCCGCGAAAGCCGCAGACGTGGCGCAGAGCCTCGTCGATTTCCGGCGCTGCGGACATCAGCCGCTCGCGGGTTGCGTGATTTCGTCCGACGCGAGCGTATAGTGGGCCGGCATGGCTGAAAAGTCGGGCGAAGCCGGCCCCGAGATCCGCCCCGAGGAACCCACCCTCCAGGACCATCTCGGACGCATACAGGAGTACCTCCTGCGCCTGGGTCTGCACGCCTTCCCGGCGAGCGAGACCCCCCTGCGCCGCCAGCTGGCCGACTTCATGGAAGACCACCTAGAGGAGGCGGTCTCCATCTGGACCGACGTGGTCCGCCGGGTCTTGGAGATCGAGCCGGGCCGGCTAGCGGGCCTCGAGGCGGACATCCGCGAGGCGCAACGGCGATGGGTCGCGCACATCCGCAATCCGGAGGATGTCGAGACCTACGCCGTCTTGCGCGCCCACGCCCGCCGGGGTTTCATCTCCCAGCACCCTCCATCGCGCTTTCTCACCAGTCAGCTCAAGATGCGCCAGATCTTCGCGGATCTGCTTCGCCGCGACATGCGCGACAAGCGAGCCCTCCCCGAGCTCTTGGCCCTGCTCGATCAGGAGTTCTGGGAGCGCACCCTTCACATCACCGATTTCTTCGTCGAGGGGCGCGAGCGGGACCTCGCAGACCAGACGGAGAGCTACCGCCGCTCGGTCGACTCGGCACCAGCGCCCATGCTCGTGGTCGATGCCGCCGACGGCCAGATCCTGGGCTGCAACCAGGTGGGAGACCGCGAGATCGGTCGCTCTCCGCGGCCGGTCGTCGGACGCCCATGGTGGGACCTCCATCCCGAGAGCGAGCGCGCCTCGGTTCGCCAGCTGCTGGACGAAAGCGTCGCTCATGGGTTCGGCAAGCGCGAGAACCTGCACCTCGAGCGCCCGGGCCGCGAACCCCTGCCAGTCGACGTCCGCACGGCGTTGATCGAGTTCGGCGACAACCGGGTCATTCAGGTGATCTACGTCGATCTCTCGGAGCGCAGGCTGCTCGAGTTCCAGCTCATCCAATCGGAGAAGATGGCGGCCATCGGCCAGCTCGCCGCCGGCATCGCGCACGAGATCCGGAACCCTCTGGGCATCATCACGAACGCCCTCTACGATCTCTCCGAGCTCTTGCCGGACCCACGCCCCGAGGTGAGGGAGGACCTGCACATCGCACGCATGGAGATGGCTCGGGTGCAGGAGATCATCAGCAACCTCCTCGAATTCTCCCGTGACAGCCAGACCGAGGTTCAAGCGGTCGACTTGAACGGGCTCATCGGGCGCACCCTGAAGCTCATGAACAAATACTTGCAGAACAGCGGCGTACGCGCCGTTACGAGCTTCGGCGCCATCGAGCCGTGTGACGCCAACGAGAACGGGATGCGCCAGGTGCTGCTCAACCTGATCACCAACTCCGTGCAGGCGATGCCCGATGGCGGCGAGCTGCGCATCGAGACCTCGCCTGCAGGCGCCGAGCGCGTCCGACTGCTGGTCGGGGACAGCGGCGTCGGCATCCCGCCAGAGCGGCTGGGCAAGATCTTCGATCCATTCTTCACCACCAAGGAGCCGGGAGAGGGGACCGGCCTGGGCCTCTCCGTCGTCCACTCCGTCATCAAGAACGCCCGCGGGCGCATCGAGGTTTCGAGCAGCCCCGGCCGCGGGACCACCTTCGTCATCGAGCTCCCGGTGCACGGGGCGATCCTAGAGGCGACTGGCGATCCGGCCGCCGCGGCTCTCGACTAGAGATCCATCGTGGGAGCGCGAATCCTGCTCGTCGAAGACGAGCCCAACATGGTGCGAACGCTGGTCAAGATCCTCGAGCGCCGCGGCTTTGAAGTGGCGACCGCGGCCAATGGCCGCGAGGCGCTCGAATGCGTCGAGAACGAGCCCGCCGAGATCCTGATCACCGACTTGAACATGCCCGTCATGGACGGCATGTCGCTGCTCCGCGAGCTCAAGGACCACGCCGAGCGCCCGTCCGTGCTCGTGCTCACCGGCTACGGCACGGTGCAGTCGGCCGTCGAGGCCATGAAGCTCGGCGCCGCCGACTACCTCATCAAGCCGTGCAACCCCGAGGAGCTGCTGATCGTGATCGATCGCCTCCTCGAGGTGCGCGATCTGCGCCGCGAGGTGGCCAGCCTCAAGCGCGAGGTTCTGACCCAACGACGCTACGGCTCGCTGATCGGCGACAGCCCGGCCATGCGAGCGGTCTACCGGATCGTGGACGCCGTGAGCCAGAACAAGAGCACGGTGCTCATCTCGGGGGCGAGCGGGACGGGCAAGGAGCTGGTGGCGCGCACGCTGCACGCTCGCTCGCCATGGTCGCGAGGGCCGTTCATCGCGGTGAACTGCGGTGCCTTCTCCGAAACGCTGCTCGACAGCCAGCTGTTCGGCCACCGGCGCGGATCCTTCACCGGAGCGGTCGCAGACCAGCAGGGGGTCTTTCAAGCCGCGAGCGGGGGGACGTTGTTCCTCGACGAGGTCTCGGAGATCCCCCTGCCTCTGCAGGTCAAGTTCCTGCGCGCCATCCAGGAGCGGGAGATCGTGCCACTCGGTGCCACTCGCCCGATCAAGGTCGAGGTGCGCTTGGTGGCAGCGACCAACAAGGACTTGCGCGGAGAGATGCGCGCGGGGCGCTTCCGCGAGGACCTCTTCTATCGTCTGAACGTCGTCAACATCCAGCTGCCGCCGCTCGCGGAGCGCCGAGAGGACATTCCCTCGCTGGTCGATCACTTCGTGGGCGAGTTCGCCCGCTCGTACAACGTATCGCCCAAGCGGCTCTCCGAGCCAGCGCTCCACCGGCTCCTCGCCCACCCGTGGCCGGGCAACGTCCGGGAGCTGCAGAACGCGATCGAGCGCGCCTTTGCCATCTCGAGCGCCGACACGATCGAGGTCGAGGACATCGCACCTGGGCTCTACGCCGAGTCCCCCTCGTCGGATACCGGCGGCCCCCCGGCCGACGCTCCGTTCGGCGCAGCGAGCGGACCACGACCGTCCGGTCCGCCGCCGACCGCCGATGCCGGGCACATCGCTGCAACGGATGCGCCACTCTCGGTCGTCTCGCTCGAGGAGGCGGAGCGCCGCGCCATCGCCGCGGCACTCCACCGGGCCGGCGGCAACAAGAACGAGGCCGCACGCCTCCTGCAGATCGACCGCCAGCGCCTCTACCGAAAGATCGAAAAGTACCACCTCCTGTAACTTGCCACAGGTTCGCCCGGATGCGATGGCTCGATTCACGACCACGGCCGTGGAAGGCGCGCGGTAGTCGCCGTTTCAGGCGGACGGCGGGTTGGCACGAATTCTGCGGAGAGCCAGCTTCGATGACGAAGTGCATGCGCGTCCTGGTTGCGACCGCCAGCACCAACTTGCAGCAGCTGATCTGCAGGCTGCTCGGGCGAAGCGGGTACGCAGCCGAATCGGTCGACTCGGCTGCGGCGGCGATGGAGGCCGCGCGCCACTCGGAGTTCGAAGCCATCGTCACGGACATGCACCTGCCAGACTGCTGCGGCGCGACCCTGGTCGGACAGCTGCGCAAGGAAGGCGTGGAAACCCCGGCGATCCTGCTCGTCGAGGAGGAGACGCCGCGGGTCCGGGACGCCATGAGCCGGCTGGGCGCGACGCGCTGCCTGGCCTCGCCCAACCCCGAGCAGCTCAAGGCGGCGCTTTCGCTGGCCTGCCGGGAGTTGCGCGGCCGGACGACCCAAGGAAGCACGTCCTGAGCTGGACGCGGCTCGCCCTCGGCGGACTGGCCCACGACGGGCGCAAGGCTCGGCTCCAGCCACGGCGACGGACGGCCGCCCAGCTCAGCCCTCGTCGAGCGAGTCCCAGGGCGAAGCCACGCCCACCGGCTGCTGGACCAGCAGCACCGCCCGCCCGTCGGGATCGCGCACCAGGCAGCTCGCGAGGCCTGCACCGAGCTCGCAGTGCGACCCATCGAGAACCTCGATTCCGCGGTCGCGCAGCGAGTGGAGCGTGGAGGCGAGGTCGTCCACTTCGAACGTGAGGTGAGAGAGCCCGACACCATCGCCACGCGCCGATCGCGCGCTCGCGGCCGCCGAGCAGAGCAGCTCGATCCGCATCCCGTCTCGGCCCAAGAGCGCAAAGCGAAGGGGCTCGCCCGCGCGACCCAGCGCCCGGCCGGCCGCCTCCCCGACGCAAGCGAGCTCACCGACCGCACGAAGGCCCATCAGGTCCCTGTAGAACCGCACCGCTCGCTCGAGATCGTCCACCTCGAGCGACACCTGGCGGAACGCCACGATCGCCATCTTCGTCGTCCTCCTCGCGTGCGGACCCGACCTCTCGCGGGCGAGGCGCGGTGCGACGCACGCCCGACCCGTCCGCACGCATTGAAACCAGAGCAGGGCATCGATAACGTCTCCCCGTCCACGCTGCCCGCACCGGGCGCGGAGCAACCCGGAGGGACTCGAAGATCATGAGCGAGGGCAACCGCCCGTCGGCCGTCCACAAGCCCGTACAAGAAGTCGAAACCGTCGTCATCCGCTTCGCTGGCGATTCCGGGGACGGCATGCAGGTGACCGGGGCTCAGTTCAGCACGGCGTCGGCCATCGCGGGCAACGACATCAGCACGTTGCCCGACTTCCCGGCCGAGATCCGCGCCCCGGCCGGGACCCTGGCCGGCGTCAGCGGCTACCAGCTCACCTTCTCGCGCGGCGAGGTATTCACCCCGGGTGACAGCCCCGACGTGCTGGTCGCGATGAATCCTGCGGCCCTGCGCGCGAACCTCGACGATCTGTCGCCCGGCGGCATGGTGATCGTCGACGTGGAAGCGTTCAACGACCAGAACCTGAAGAAGGCGGGCTACACCGCCAACCCCCTCGAGGACAGCTCGCTGGCTCGCTTCGAGGTCTTCCCGATCGACATCTCGCGCCTGACCACGCTGGCGCTCAAGGATCTCGGCCTGTCGAACAAGCAGGTCCTGCGGTGCAAGAACTTCTTCGCCTTGGGCCTAGTCACCTGGCTCTACCACAGGCCCGTAGAGCCGACGTTGAAGTTCATCGCCGAACGCTTCGCCAAGAACCCGCTCTTCGTCGAGGCGAACACGCGCGCCTTCAGGGCGGGGATCAACTTCGCCGACACCTCGGAGATGTTCGCCTCCCAGTACGAGGTGCGCGCAGCCCAGATCCCGCCGGGCACGTACCGCAACGTCACCGGGAACTCGGCCCTCGCGCTCGGCTTGCTCGCCGCCGCCCATCGCGCGAAGCTGCCGTTGTTCCTGGGAACCTATCCGATCACCCCAGCCACCGACATCCTCCACGAGCTGGCCGCCTACAAGGAGTTCGACGTCGTCACCTACCAGGCGGAGGACGAGATCGCCGGCGTCGGTGCGGCACTCGGCGCGTCCTTCGGCGGTGCCCTCGGCGTCACCACGACGAGCGGACCGGGCATCGACCTCAAGTCGGAGATCGTCGGCCTCGCGGTGAAGGTCGAACTCCCGCTGGTGATCTGCGACGTCCAGCGTGGCGGGCCGTCGACCGGCCTTCCGACGAAGACCGAGCAGGCAGACCTCCTCGCCGCGATCTACGGGCGGCACGGCGAATCGCCGGCACCGGTTCTGGCGGCGGCCACCCCAGCCGACTGCTTCGCCGTCGCGCTCGAGGCTGCACGCATCGCCATCAAGTACATGACACCGGTCTTCGTGCTCTCCGACGGCTACCTCGCCAATGGCGCGGAGCCCTGGCTCCTCCCGACGGTCACCGAGCTACCCGACCTGACCGTGCACTTTCGCACCGATCCGGAGGGGTATTTCCCGTATCTGCGCGACGAGGGCACCCTGTCGCGACCGTGGGTGGTGCCCGGAACGCCGCGGCTCGAGCACCGCATCGGCGGCCTGGAATCGGAGTATCTGACCGGGAACATCAGCTACTCGCCGGCCAACCACGAGCAAATGGTGCGCCTGCGCGCGACGAAGATCGCCAACATCGCGCGCGAGATCCCACCGACCCGAATCGACGGGGAGCAGCAGGGCAAGGTGCTCGTGCTCGCCTGGGGCAGCACCTACGGATCGGTGGCGACGGCGGTGCGCCAGCTTTGCGCCGAGGGCGCGTCGGTGGGCCACGTGCACCTGCGCCACCTCTGCCCGCTGCCGCCGGATCTGGGCGACGTCCTGCGACGCTTCGAGCGCGTGCTGGTCGTCGAGATGAACATGGGTCAGCTCCTGCGTTTGGTGCGCGCCGAGTACCTGGTCGACGCGATCGGCTTCCACAAGGTCCAGGGGCGGCCCTTCAAAGTCGCAGAGATCACCGCTCGCCTGCACGAGCTGTTGAAGGAGAGCTGAAGGATGGCCACCGTGAGCCAAGTCGCGCCGGCGAAGCTGACGCGCCGGGACTTCGAGTCCGACCAGGAGGTCCGCTGGTGTCCTGGCTGCGGCGACTACGCGATCCTCGCCCAGGTACAGAAGGTTCTCCCAGAGCTCGGGATACCACGCGAGAACTTCGTCTTCGTCTCGGGGATCGGCTGCTCGAGCCGTTTCCCTTACTATGTGAGCACCTACGGCTTCCACACGCTCCACGGGCGTGCGCCGGCGATCGCCAGCGGTCTCAAGCTGGCCCGTCCCGAGCTTTCCGTGTGGGTGGTCACCGGTGACGGGGACGCTCTCTCGATCGGCGGCAATCACCTGATCCACACGTTGCGACGCAATCTCGATATCAACATCCTGCTCTTCAACAACCGCATCTATGGCTTGACCAAGGGGCAGTTCTCGCCTACCTCCGAGTTCGGCAAGGTGACGAAGTCGACCCCCTATGGCTCGGTCGACAACCCCTTCAAGCCGCTCGTTCTGGCCCTCGGTGCCGCGGGCACCTTCGTTGCACGCTCGATCGACGTCGAGGGGAAGCACCTCCAGGAGGTGCTGCGCCGCGCGCATGGGCACCGCGGCACCGCGTTCGTCGAGATCCTGCAGAACTGCAACATCTTCAACGACGGGGCCTTCTCGAGCCTGACCGAGCGAGAGCTCAAGGCCGACCACCAGCTGGCTCTGGAGCACGGCAAGCCCCTGCTGTTCGGCAGGAACCGCGAAAGGGGTATCCGCCTCGACGGGCTTCGCCCCGAGGTGGTGTCGGTCGCCGATGTCGGCGAGGCTGCCATCCTGATTCACGACGAGACCAATCCGGTGCTTGCCTCGCTCCTCGCGCAGATGATGCCCCCCGAGTTTCCCATGCCGATCGGCGTTCTCTATGCGGTAGAGCGTCCCGTCTACGAGGACGCCGTGCGCCACCAGGTCGCCGCGGCCAAGGAGAAGCGCGGCCAGGGAAACCTCGCCCGGCTGTTTGCGACTGGCGACGTATGGACCGTCTCTTGAGACGCTAGCGGGCCCGACCGGGGTGCCGCCCCAGCGCCTGCCCACGGGCGGCCCGAGTGCGCCCGTGCCCACCCTCGAGCGGTTGCCGCTGCTCGTGCTCGGTGGGCTCGGAATCGCCTCAGCGTTTCTCGACGCCCGCCTCTGGCCTCTCGCCTGGGTCGCGTTCGCACCGTTGTTCGCGGCGGCCCCTCGTGCCGCTACGCCGCGCTCCGCGGCGCTCGACGGCTGGCTCATGGGCCTGGCGACCAACGTGCCGGCGTTCTACTGGCTCATCGAAACGATGCACCGCTTCGGGGGTTTTCCGCTTCCCATCGCGGCATCGTTCTACGGCGTGCTGTCCGCGTACGGCGCGCTGCAGTTCGGCTTGGTCGCGGCACTCCTGCGCGTGGCCGGACCCGGTGCCCCCTCCTTGCTGGCACCCGCCCTGTGGACGGCCTCGGAGTTCCTCTTCCCAAACCTCTTCCCCTGGCGAATCGCGCACTCGCAGCACCTTCTCTCGCCGTTGATTCAGATCGGCGACGTCACCGGTCCGTACGGCCTCTCCTTCGTCATGGCATGGACGGCCAGCGCCCTGGTCAGGCGTCCGTTCGCCGTTGGTCACCTGCTCCCACCAGCCCTCGCCGTCCTCTTGCTCCTGGGCTACGGTGGCTGGCGCGGCGGCGAGGTGCGCCGCGCGCTCGAGACAACGCCGACCTATCGAGTCGGCCTCGTCCAGGGCAACCTCGCGCTCGACGAGAAGCGGCACGCCGATCACTTCGACAGCAATGTCGCTCGGTACCAGCGCCTGTCGGCGGGGCTCGATCCCACGCCGGACCTGCTCGTCTGGCCCGAGACCGTCGTCGAGTGGGGTATCCCCCAAGACAGCGACCTGCCGGCCGAGCTCGACCCGCTGCCCCACAGCAAGGTGCCCCTGCTATTCGGCGCGGTCTCCTACCGCGGCCGTGGCGCAGCCCGACAGTGGTTCAACAGCGCATTCCTGCGTGCCCCAGACGGACGCATGGTGGGGCGCTACGACAAGATCGTCCTCATGCCGTTCGGCGAGTTCCTTCCGCTGGCTTCCCTATTTCCCGACCTGAAGCGGCTCTCGCCCAACACAGGCGACTTCACGGCCGGGGCCGGCCCCGGCGTCCTGGCCGCGTCCCCCGAGGCGCGCATCGGAGCACTGATCTGCTACGAGGATCTGCTCGCCGGCCACGTGCGCGACACCGTTCGCGCTGGAGCCACCATCCTGGCCGCGGTGACCAACGACGCGTGGTTCGGCAATACGGCGGCACTGCGGCAGCACGAGATGCTCGCCTTGTGGCGAGCGATCGAGAACCGCCGCTACCTGGTACGGGCGACGAACACGGGGCTCTCCGGCGTGATCGACCCGCTGGGTACCGTCCGGGCCACCCTGCCCATCGAGGTCGCGAGCGCGACGATCGCCGAGGCCCAGCTGAGCCATATCGACTCCCCCTACCAGCGAGTTGGCGATCTATTCGCCTGGTCGGCGGTGGCGTTGGCCTGCGCGCTTCTGATAAAATCGTTGCGCTCTGCCAGGCTCGTGCGAGCGGATGGATCAGGAACACGGACGACGCGGCGCGGCTGACGCGGCGCGTTTACCGCTGACCCCGATCGACCCCGATCGCGGCAGAATTCCATTCTAGGCGAGCCTCGGGGTCTGCGGCTCGGATCCCGGACATTCTCGACATGATCTCCCACTCGACCCGGGTCTCTCGAGATCCAGACAGTAACCAGAGCGGCCGGCGAGACGGCTCTGCGATCCCACTTCCATGTATCTGACTTTCTACGGCCTGAGCGAAAAGCCATTCAGCCAGACACCCGATCCTCGCTTCCTGTACTGGAACGACTCCTACCGCGAGGCGCTGGCGAGCCTCCGCTATGGCATCGAAGAGCGCAAGGGCTTTCTCACCATGATTGGTGAGGCCGGCACCGGCAAGACGACGCTCTTGCGCAAGCTGCTCGACGACCTCGGTCCCGACGTCGTATCGGTGCTGCTGTTCAACCCCAACGTGAGCTTCGAGGAGATCCTGGAGTACACGCTGAGCGAGCTCGGCATCGCAGCGCCGTCGGGCCGGAAGCTCGCGATGATGCAGCGCCTCAACGAGTTCCTGATGGCGGCCTTCTCGGAAGGCAAGAACACCATCCTGGTGATCGACGAGGCCCAGGATCTCGGGCCAGAAGTGCTGGAGTCCCTACGTCTGCTCTCCAATCTCGAGACCTCGCGCGACAAGATCCTCCAGATCGTGCTCTCCGGACAGCCGGAGCTCGCAACACGTCTCGCGCGAGACGATTTGCGTCAACTCAAGCAGAGAATCGCGGTTCGCTGCAGGCTCGAGCCCTTGCAGCGCTCGGAGCTCCCGGCGTTCCTGCGCGCCC
>CAZGUU010000115.1:0-14278 GCA_964529315.1 uncultured Enterobacteriaceae bacterium | reverse complement strand
TCGGCGTCGCGCCGGACGACCTCGAGGATGCGCTGTTCGCCGATTTGCCCGGTGAGCGGCCGGTCGTGCCGCCACGCCAGGCGCTCTCGCCCCAGGAGCTCGCCCTGCGCGCCAACCAGGCCCTCGCGCAGGCCCTCCTTGCGCGCAGCGCGGGCGTGCGCATCGAGCTGTGCGGTGGCTCGCGCGCCGTCGTGCGCCACGCCAAGCTGCGCGGCCTGATCTGCAGCGTCGCGTCGCGCGCCGGGGTCGACGACGCGGCGATCGACATCTCCGGGCCGTTTGCGCTGTTCCGCCGCACCCTGCTCTACGGGCGTGCCCTGGCCGAGCTCCTACCGCTGCTCGCCTGGTGCAATCGTTACCGTCTGGTCGCGGACTGCACCCTGCGCGGCCAGCGGCTGCGGATCGAGCTCGCCGCGGGCGATCCGGTCTTCCCCGCGGCGGAGCCGCGCCGCCACGACAGCCGGCTCGAAGAGCGCTTTGCCCGCGACTTCCGCCGCGCGGCACCGCTCTGGGACGTGGTCCGTGAGCCCGAGCCGGTCGAGGCCGCGGGCCGGCTCCTCTTCCCGGACTTCGCCCTGGTCAGCCGGCTCGACGGGCGGCGCTGGCTGCTCGAGATCATAGGCTTCTGGACGCCCGAGTACCTGGCGAGCAAGATCGAGGCGTACCGCGCGGCGGATCTGCCCGACTTGATCCTTTGCGTCGACCAGGCGAGAGCCTGCGCCACGGAGCCGCTCGGCTTCTCGGGGCGGGTCGTGCCCTTCCGCCGGTGCATCGACCCGCAGGCGGTGCTCGCGGCTCTGGGCTAGCCCCGGGAGCCGTTCCATTCTCGATCGAGCAGGCGTCGTGGCCCGGCGGCGTCGGGCGGGACGATCCGATCTGGCCGTCTCCCATGACCCGGGGTAGGCGGGCTCATGAGGCGGATCGCGGCAGCCAGGTTCGAGGAGCAGTGCCTGGCCCTGCTCGACGACCTGGATCCGGACGGGGCCGGGGCGACGATCGGCTGGTGGTGGACGGCACCTCGTCCATCCCGGCGAGCGACTTCCTGCGCGGCATCGTGCCGGGCAGGCCGCTGCCGGGTCGAGCCGCGGGTGCGCCGGAGAGGGCCCGGCGCGCCGAAGGCCGGCAGCGCTGGCGCGGAGGTCGAGGGCGCGCGGCGGCCGGGCGCTTGTACATGAGTGTATCTCGTACTAGACAACTAGTATGCTATTACGAAGTATATTTTCTGCGGTCCTGGGGGCGCCTCTCCCTCCCCCCGCCGCGGACGAGGTCCGGCGGGTCGCGGCGTCGTCCCTGCGGCTCCGCCAGGGCACGGCCCTCGTGCTCACCGGCATGCGGCGCAGCGGCAAGAGCACGTTGCAGCGCCAGCTCGCGCGGCGCTCGCGGGGCCCGGCGGTCTTCTGCAACTGCGAGGACACGCGTCTCTACGGCATGGGCCCGGAGGATTTCCCGACCCTGCTCGCCGTGCTCGACGACGATCACTCGCGCGCCGCCGTCTACCTCGACGAGGTGCAGGAGGTGGACGAGTGGCAGCGCCTGGTGCGCGCGTTGCTCGACCGGGGGCGTGAAGTCTGCGTCACTGGGTCGAACGCTTCGCTGCTCGGACGCGAGCTGGGGGCCAAGCTCACGGGCCGCCACCTCTCGGTCGGCGTCTACCCGTTCTCGTACCGCGAGTATCTCGCCTATCGGTCGGCGATGCGCGGCCCGGGGAGCCTGCGCGCATACCTGGACGAGGGTGGCTTTCCTGGCGCGCTGCGAGACTCGAGCCTGGGGCCGGCGCTGCTGCGCGAGCTGCTCCGCGACGTCGTCCAGCGCGACGTCGTCAGCCGCCACGGGCTGCGTGACTCGCGACACCTCATGCACCTGGGTCTCCACCTCCTCGCCCAGATGGGCCAGCCGCTTTCCTTCCAGGCGCTGGCCAGGGGGCTCGCTATCCCTTCGGCAGCGCAGGCCTCGCGCTATGTGGAGTATCTCCAGGATGCCTGGCTGCTGCTCGCCGCGCCGCGCTTCAGCGCGTCGTTCAAGCGTCGCGTCGTGAGCCCGCCGAAGTACTACGTGATCGATCCCGGGCTGCAGGCGGCGAACAGCCCGAGCGCCACACCCGACGTCGGCCGCCGCCTGGAGGGTGCGATCCTCCTGGCGCTCCACCGCCAGGGGGCATCCCCGGCTTTCGCGGCCGAGCCGCACCGCTGGGAATGCGACTTCGTGACGCCCGAGGCTGCGATCCAGGTGTGCGCCGAGCTCACGCCCGCCAATCGGGGACGCGAGCTGCGTGGCCTGCTCGCGGCGGCGAGGCTCCCCGGTGCGAGGTCACGCAAGCGCGAGCTACTCGTGCTCACCCTGAACCAGCGCGAAACCCTGAAGGAGGACGGGCAGCGAATCCGCGTTCTGCCGGCGTTCGACTGGCTCGACTGACCGAGCCGGGAGGCCGGCCGCTTCTCCCCGCGGCCCCTTGCGGGCACCGCGACGCGCCGGGCCGGCCGCCAGGGCCGCGATGGATCAGCTACACGGCCCGGCCAGCCTCCAACCCGTCGCGTGTCGACTCGAGCAGGCCACCCACCTCGCGGCACTGCCCGACGGCGTGGATCTCTGCCACCAGGCCCTGGGCGGCACGGAGCAGGTCGTCGTTGGGCTCGCTGCCCAGGCAGAGGACGACGGTGTCGACCTCGGTGAGTCGTCCCTCGCGGCCGTCGGTCGTGACCACCAGCGCGTCTCCCTCTACCGCCTCGATGGTGGTCTTGACGAGCATCGCCACGCGGCTCGGCACGAGGCGGCTCGAGAGGTAGAACGCGGTGATCGTCTCGACGCCGGTCAGCGCGGTGGTGAAGGGCGTCACCAGCCGAACGCTCTTGCCCTGCTCGGCGAGGAAGTCGGCGGTGCTGACGCCCTCCATGCCGCCGTCGGCGGAGACGACCACGACGCTCTGGCCGGCCGCGACGCTGCCGAGCAGCACGTCGCGCCCCTGGACGACGTGCGCGGCATCGCCTCCGGGGACGTCGAGCCGCTTGGGCCGGCCGCCGGTTGCGACGATCAGCGCATCGGGGCTCTCGCCGGCGATCACCTCTCGGGTGACGGGCGTTCCCAGGTGGATCTCCACGCCCAGGCGCTCGAGCTGGCGCTCGAAGTAGGCGATCGGCTTGGCCATCTCCTGGCGCGTGGGCGCCTTGGATGCTGCGACGAGCTGGCCGCCGAGCCGAGGCTGCTCCTCGTAGAGCACCACCGAGTGGCCGCGCTCGGCGGCGACGCGCGCCGCCTCGAGGCCGGCGGCCCCGGCGCCCACCACCATCACGCGCCGCGGCGTCTCGGCGGGCGTGATCTCGAGCTCGCGCTCGCGGCCGACGCTCGGATTGAGGGCGCAAGTGATGCCGTCGGGGTGCACGACGCGCGACCAGCACACCATCATGCCGATGCACGGGCGGATCTCGTCGAGCCGGCCCTCGCGTGCCTTTCGCGGCAGCTCGGGGTCGGTCATGTTCGCGCGCGTCATGCCGACCACGTCGGCGCGCCCCTCGGCGACGATCGACTCCGCCATGGCGGGGTCGGTGATCCGGCCGATGCAGAACACTGGCACGTCGACCACCTGCTTGATGCCCTCGGCCAGGTAGACGAACTCGCCGTGCTCGCGGCCCATCGGCGAGATGATCGCCGCGCCGTCGAAGCTCACGTTCACGTAGTCGAGCCGCCCGGCCTCGACCAGGCGCGGCACCAGGCGCTTCATGTCGTCGAGAGTCAGGCCGCCGGGGGCGAGCTCGTCGGCGGTGATCCGCGCACCCACGGTGAAGTCGTCGCCCACGGCGCGGCGTGCCGACTCGACGGCCTCCAGGGCGAAGCGCAGCCGGGCCTCCTCGCTGCCGCCGTACTCGTCGCTGCGCGTGTTGTGCAGCGGCGAGAGGAACTGCTGCGGCAGGTAGCCGTGCGCGCAATGCACCTCGACGCCGTCGATCCCGGCCTCGCGCATGCGCGCCGCGGACTCGCCGTAGAGCCGGATCAGCTCCTGGATCTCCTCCAGGGTGAGCGGGCGCGGCGTGCCGCCGTAGATCAGGCTCGGGATGGCCGAGGAGGAGACCAGCTCGGAGACCGCCGCGGGGTAGATCGATTTGCCGGGGTGCCAGATCTGCGAGACGATCTTTGCCCCGCTGGCGTGCACCTCCTCGACCACCGGGCGGAACGCCTCGACGACCTCGGGCCGGTAGCACTGGATCATCGTCGGCATGATCCCGGCCGTGCGGTGGATCGGCTGCACCTCGGTCACGACCAGGCCGATGCCGCCCCGCGCCTTCGAGCCCCAGTAGTCGCGGTGGCGCTCCGAGGGCAGCCCGCCCTTGCCGAAGGCGGTGTGGTGCGCGGTGCTCAGGATGCGGTTGCGGAGGGTGAAGGTGCCGACGCCGAGCGGCGTGAACAGGCTCGGGAAGGCGTCGCTCCCCGAGCCGCCGCCACCCGTGTCGCGGTCGCCACACCCCACTCCCAGAGCCGTGCCGGCGATGGAGAAGCCGGCGATCTTGAGCGCCTCCCGTCGGGTGATCCGCATGGCGTCAAGCTACGCCCGCGAGCGAGGCGAGGTCGATGACTTCGGCGGGTCGCGGGATGCCCTGGGGGGTGGGCTCGCCGACTGCTCTAGATCATCATCTCACCTGCCCCGAGCCGGCCGAGGCCCCGGCGGGCCGGCGCTAGCCTCGGCGCGCCATCGTCCGGGCACAAAGGCTGCCAGGCCGCAGGCTACGGAGGCACGACGATGAAGAAACCAACGAAGCGCTCGCCCTGGCTCTGGCTCGCAGGGTTGCTCCTGGTGGCAGCCTGCGGCGACTCCGGCGGCGACGCATCGTCGCGCGACGACCAGCCGCTGCCCAGCACGGAGCGCTGGATGTGGCCGCAGACCAGCATGCTGGGGATGGACTTCGACGTCGATGCGAAGGTCGCCGCCACGTGGATCCCATCCGCTCTGCGCCTGGCCGATCCGCCCACCGCGACGCTGTTCGTCGCCTCGTACCCGAACAGCGGCTGCTGCGGGCCGTACGGCGAAGCCGCCGTCCTGTTCCACGTCGTGCACGACGGCGCAGAGAAGCTGCACTGCGCCTGGATGGTGGTCGACGACGACGTGGCGATGGTCCTGGGCCGCGACGTCCTGGGCTATCCCAAGAAGATGGCGTCGATCTCGCTCGAGGTGAAGAAGGGCCGGCTGCTCGCCAGCGTGGCGCGCGAGGGCACGACGGTGATCGACGCCGAAGGACGGCTCGGCGCGGCGGTCGACGACCCGCCGCCCCTGATCGGCGGCAAGACGGTGAACGTCTGGGGCATCTACCACCCCTACATCCCGACCGCGCCGCTGCCGCAGTTGCTGAGCTTCAGCGTCGGTGAGGAGATCCTCTCCGCGACCGCCGTCGACCTCGACGTCCGGATCGGCGGCAGCGAGGGCGATCCGCTGGACGAGCTCGGCCTGCGCGGGATGCGCAGCGCGACCCTCTACTCGACGAACATGGGCGGAGGCGGCGGCGCGCTGGTGCTGGGCGAGGAGGTGGACCTGCCGTTCCTCTACCGCACCTACCAGCTGCGCAACGGCAACGTGCAGACGCTCGCGCCGACCAGGCCCTGAGCCCGGAGCCCTCGGCTGGGTTCTACTGCGGCCGCCGATCTGCTGGCTGCGGCTTGCCTTTCTGCCCTGCGGGCCCGGCGTCGTACCATGCAGGTACGACTCGGGCCCTCGGGCCTGCAAGGCTGCGCCTCGCCTCGCATCTCGACCGCCTCGCTACGAACCCAGCTGAGGGATCCGGGCTGAGCGAGTCGTGGCGCCGGGCTCCTCGGCACCCGTCAAGGTGCGTCGCGCGAGGACGCCTCGAGGGCCGCGCAGAGGCGCTTGGGCGCCGTCAATCGGTAGGCGTCGAGCACGATGTCCGCGACCTCGTCCCAGTCGACCGCGACGTCGAGGCGTACGCCCAGCCAGCCCTTCGTGCCGACGTAGGGCGGGACGAAGAATCGCTCGGGATCGGCGTCGACCAGCATCTCCTGCATGCCCAGCGGGGCCTTGCACCACATGGCGACGCGCCCGTCCCCGTGGTGGTCCTCGACGTACATGGCGAACATCTTGTCACGCACCCGGAAGGTCGGGGTTTCCCAGGCCTGCTTCTCGCTGCTCTCGGGGAGGTCGAGGCAGATGCGGCGCAGCCGGGCCAGCACATTCGCCGGCTCCGCGTTGCGCTCGACGGCCCGCCGCGGGCGCCTGCGCGGCGCCGGCTTCGCATCCGCCTTGCTGCTCGCGGTGCGAGCTCGTTCTCGGCTGGGCATCAGAGCCTCCCTCTCCCGGCTCGCGCGGCTGCTCGCTGGGGATCCACCGCCGCGAGCGTACCACGGTGGAGGCGCGCTGCGACCCTGCCGGCGAGCCCGATGGGCCGCGGTTGCCGCTGCTCTGCGCGCGTGGGACAAGGGCGTATGGTTCGAGCGTCGCGATCGAGGCGGTGCGCAGGGTTGCGCGCCTGGTGGGCTACGGTGCGGCTGGTGGCGGCAACCCTCGGCGTGCACCTCTCGCTGGTGGGCTGCAGCGGGGACTCGCAGGACCCTGCGCGCGACGGCTTCTCGGGCGATTCGTGTGCGGACTACGCCTCGTGTACCGCACGGCCCGGTGCCACCGAGGTGTCGATCGTGAATAACTGCGGCGGTTCGGCGAACGTGTCCCTGTCCATCGTCGCCGGCTCGAAGTGCGCCGGCACGCTCCAGCCCTCCTGCATCCAGGGCCTGGGCACGGCCGGGGGTAGCGTCTGGCTGCTCGGCAGCAACACGGCGAACAACTTCCGCGTCGGTCCCTTCGGCTCGGCGACCCTGTTCGAGGTGACGCACGACGCCGGCGGGCAAGACTGGTTCGACATCTCGCAGAACCAGGGCTTCGACATCGGCATGACGGCGGTCGCCCCGGCCGGCGACGTGCCCTACATCGTCTGCAAGACGAAGAACTGCCCCGGTGCCTACCCCTTCGGCGACTCCACGTGCGAGACCGGGCCGTGCTTGCAGCCCAATTACCTGGCCGGCCCGACCGGCGGCACCTTCGAGCTCTATCTCTGCAACGGCTGGACGGGCGACCCGCGTCCCGCGGCGGAACAGAACACCGACACCCCCGGCCCGCTCGGCTGCAGCTACAACCAGGGTGCGTGCATCCTCCCCAGCGATCCCGCCTGCCCGTCCGACGATCCGGGGCACGATTCCCGCCCCGAGGACCTGCCTTGCCAGTGGGGTCACCCGAATCCCGGAAAATCGAACGGCTCGTTCGGAACCTGCCCGCTCTCCTGCCCGACGCCTACGCCCAGCGCGGCATAGTCGAGAGCGGTTCCCCGGAGCCTGCCGGGCCGCATGGCCCCGACCGGGGCGCCCGGCGCCTCAGCCCATCGGGCCCTGATACACCTCGACGAAGCGCAGCAGCAGCTCCTGCGGCACGAGCAGGTTGGCCTCGCGATCGGTCTTGACGCAGACCACGGCCGGGCCGCTCGCGCCGCGAGCGCGCCCGAGCGCCGGCTCGAGGTCCTCGAGGCGCTCGACGTACTCGCCGTGGCAGCCCAGCCCCTCGGCCACCCGGTCCCAGCGCACCGTGCCCATCTCCGTGCCGAACGTGCGGCCGAACAGCATGCGCTCGTTGGGCTCCTCCATCGTCCAGGAGCCCTCGGCGAAGACCACGGTCGTCACGTCCAGCCCCTCGCGCGCCGCGGACTGCATCTCCATGAAGTTGAAGCCGGCGGCGCCGTCGCCGGTCACGCAGACCACCTCGCGCTCCGGGTTGCCGAGCTTGGCTCCGATCGCGGCCGGGATCCCCGTGCCGAGCATGCCCAGCTCGAGGATCGAGTGGTAGGAGCGCGGCGCGGTCGGGGGCAGGAACCAGTGCAGCCAGAGCGACGTGTTGCCGCCGTCGGTGTGGTAGATCGCGTCGCGGCCGAACACCCGCCCCACGGCCTCGACTGCGTGCGCCGGATGGATCCCCGGACCCGGCCAGGTGCGGACCGCGCGGAACTGCTCGTCGGCCCAGGCGCGGCCGATCTCGCGGTAGCGCGCCAGGTCGCTGCCGTCCCCGGGGCGCACGCCGCGCGCGCGCAGCACGGCGACCAGCCCCTCGAGCGTGGCCTTGACGTCCGCGACGATGCCGAGCGCGATCGGGCGCGTCACGCCGACGTGGCGCGGCTCGACGTCGATCTGGATGATGTGCTTGCCGGCTGGATCGCCCCAGTACTTGTCGAAGGGCACGTCGAGGTTGCCCAGGCGCGAGGCCGCGACGAGCAGCACGTCGGCTTCCTGGCGGGCGACGTCGCCGGCCCGGCCGAAGCCGTAGACGTAGCTCGGGTGGTCGAGCGGCACGCTGGAGCGGCCGGCCATCGAGCAGGTCACCGGGCAGCCGAGTAGCTCGACGAGCTCGAGCAGCGCCGCGTTGGCTCCGGCGCGGTCGACGCCCGAGCCGGCGACGACCAGCGGACGGCTGGCTGCGACGAGCAGGTCGGCGGCCCGCTCGAGCTGCGCCTGGGACGGCTCGGGTTGGCAGGCGCGGTACTGCGCGGGTGCCAGCACCGGGGCCCGCGCTGGGTCGCCGCTGGCGTAGAGCACCGGACCCGGCACCTCGAGGTGCACCGGTCCCGGCCGCCCGCTCCACATCTCGCGGAAGGCCATGCGCACCACCTCGGGGATGCGCTCCCAGGCGAAGATCGGCCCGCCCCACTTGACGGTCGGCTTGAACAGGTCGAGCTGGTCCTGCCCCTGGAAGGTGGACGGCGGCGATGGGTAGACGATGCCCGGCCGGTGCTGTGCCGTGATCACCAGCACGGGCACGCCCTCGTGGCGCGCCGTGATCACGCCGGGCAGGAGGTTCGCCGAGCCCGGGCCGGGGTTGCCCAGCACGGCTGCGACGCGGCCGCTCGACTTGTACAGCCCCTCGGCCATGTGCACGGCCGCGGCCTCGTGACGCACCGGGACGAGCCGTAGGCCGTGCTCCTCGAGCTTGGCGAGGATCGGGTCGACCTCGGGGCAGGGAAGGCCGAAGACGAACTCGACGCCCTCCGCCGCCAGACAGCGCACGAGAAGCTCGCCACCGGTGATCTCACTCATCGCTTGGACTCCTCTCTCCCCGCTCGCGGCCGGACGCTCCGCCCCTCGGCGTCGACGCGGGGGACGCGGGGCGCGAGCCGCGTGGCCCAGACTACTCCTCGACGCCGGGCGTCGGCACCTCGAGCACCGGCATCTCGGGCGGCGCGCCGAACACCACGGCCGCCTTGGAGAATGCGATCGCGGTGGTGATCGTCGCGGTGAGCTCGACGATCTCCTCGGGGGTGAACTCGGCGAGCAGGGCAGCGCGCAGCTCGTCGTCCACGCCGCGCGGGTCGAGGGTCAGTGCGTCGGTCCAGCGAATCACGAGCTTCCAACGCTCGGGCAGATCGCTCCCGGCGAAGCGCTCGTAGGCCGCCGGGCACAGACCGAACACGCGGTCCAGGGGGGTCGCTCCGGGGGCGGTCTCGGGCAGCCAGGTCATGCGAAGCCACGAATCCCGGTCTGGCGGGGCCGTGTCAATGCTGGGGTTGCGCCTCGCCTCCGGGCGCGGTCGTCCTGCCACGAGCCCGGCCGGGACCGTCGGGCTCAGGCCGCGCTGCCCCCGTCGGTCTCTTGCGGGAAGCACTCGCGGAGCAGCGCAGCGAGCAGCCGGCAGGCATCGCTGGTGGTGAGGATCCCGACCAGCTTTCCGCTCTTGACCACCAGGGCCGAGCCGATGTGTCGCTCGGCCATCTCGGCGACCACGTCGTCGAGCAAGCGGTCGACCTCCACGAGGTAGGTATCGAGGACGCAGGCCGTGCGGACGGCGTCGTTCTCCTGCCGTCCCGCCCCTTCGGCCACCCGCAGGTCGCGCTCGCTGACGATGCCCGCCAGCGCCGCGCCGTCGACCACGGGAAGGTGGCGCACGTCGTGCATCACCATCATCGCTCGAGCGTCGGCGATGCTCGCCTCGATGTCGATGGTGTACGGGAAGGTCGTCATCGCGACCTTGATCGTCGGCATGTGTCGCAGGCCACGGAAGTTCACGCTCACCCCCTCTGTTTCGTCTCGGTGCTCGATTCTGTGCCATCGTCTGCGTCCTGGTGCGCGGCTCTTCCCGCGGGCTGTCCCGGCGGCTCAGGCGCCGTCTCGCAGACGGTAGATGGCGCGCAGGCGCATGCTGGCCACCGGCGGCCCCTCGAGCAGGAAGGTTGCGACATCGAGGTCGACGAAGGAGTGGCCCTTGCGCTCGAAGAGGTCGGCGATCGCGGCCTCGACCACCACCTCGCTGTCCAGGGCGATCGGTGCGTGGCTCTGCGAGTCGGTCTGCAGGTGCAGCCACGGGCCGAGGCGGACATTGGCGGCCAGCACCCAGTTGGAGAGGCCCAGCACGATGGCCGGGTTCGCGTGTCCGCCGGGCTCGGCGCGCACCAGCTCGGGCATGTCGGCCGGGTCGCGGTGGTAGGAGGCGAGCGGCGTGTCGCGGGTGAAGCGCGCGCGGATCGAGCCCAGGCCTCGCTCGCGCAGGCGCTCGAGGGCCTCGCGCGTCGCCGGCGGGCGGGCCTCGGGTGCGGGTGCGGGCGGATCGCCGCGGCGCACCGGTGCCGGGCCCGTTGCGCCGGGGAGCTCCACGCGGCCTTCGGCGCAGACCTCGCCGTCGGCGCCGAGCAGCGCGCCCTCGTAGCCCCGATCGATCGACTCGCGGATCTCCACGGCGAAGCGGTCGCCGTCGTAGAGCGGCTTGCGGACGACGATCGCGGCCCGGCCGCGGGCCAGGAAGTCCACGCCCCAGGCGCGCACTGCCGGCTCGAGCAGGTAGGCCGAGACCACCACGCCGGGGACCAGGCCGCCGCGGAAGCCGTGCTGGCGGGCGACCTCGTCGGAGTGGATGCGGTTCTCGGAGTCGGGCACGGGGTTGAAGGCCGTCGCCTCGAAGGGCCGCGGGCTGGTGGTCGTCAAGCGCTCCTCCTCGCCGAGTGCTCCCGGACGCTTCGCCCGAACCGGGGGCCTGCTGCCTCGCCGTACACCCAGGCGAGCACCGGGCGCAAAGCGCCCCCTTCAGGCCGCCTCGGACGGCCGCGAGCGTCGCGCGCCACGCCTCGTGCCGTGCCTTGCGCCGGCGATTGCCCCCCCGGTGGCGAAGTGGTAGCGCCACGCCCAGTCGGTATGCTCGCAGGGCTCTGGCGCTATCGCAGCTTCATCCTCGGCATGGCCCGGCGCGAGTTCCAGGCCCGCTACCTGGGATCGGCCCTGGGCAGCCTGTGGGCGATCCTGAACCCGCTCACCATGATCCTGATCTACACGGTGGTGTTCGGCCAGGTCATGCGCCACCGCCTGGCCGGGGTCGACGACAGCCTCGCCTACGGCGTCTTCCTGTGCGCCGGGCTGCTCACCTGGGGCATGTTCACCGAGATCCTGCAGCGCTGCGTGGGGGTGTTCGTCGAGCAGGGCAACCTGCTCAAGAAGATGAGCTTCCCGCGGGCCAGCCTGCCGGCCATCGTGGTGCTCTCGGCGGCTGTGAACTTCGCCATCGTCTTCGCGATCCTGCTCTTATTTTTGGTATTGACCGGCCGCTTTCCGGGGTGGGCGGTGCTCGGCTTCGTGCCGCTGCTCGCCGTGCAGCAGGCGCTCGCCCTGGGGCTGGGCGTGGCGCTCGGCGTGGTCAACGTCTTCTTTCGCGACGTCGGCCACGTCGTGGCGATCGCCGTGCAGCTCTGGTTCTGGCTGACGCCGATCGTCTACCCGTCGCAGGTGCTCGGCGAGCGGGCGCGCGCGCTGCTGGCGTGGAATCCGATGACCGGCATCGCCGTGGCCTATCAGGAGATCCTGCTGCACGGGAGCTGGCCGCACTGGTCCGACTACCTGCCGCAGCTCGCGGCGGCGCTGGGCGCCCTCGCCCTGGCGCGGCTGGCGTTTCGCCGCCTCTCGGGCGAGATGCCCGATTACCTCTGAGCCGGGTGGCGCAGGCGAGGCGCAGCGGCCATGGGTAGGATCAGCGTCCGCTCGTTGGGCAAGCGCTACCGCATCTACCCGAGGCGGCGCGATCAGCTCGTCGAGTGGCTGAGCGCCGGACGCATCGTGCGCCACCAGGCCGACTGGGCGCTGCGCGAGGTGAGCTTCGAGGTCGACGACGGAGAGTCGCTGGGCATCATCGGCATGAACGGCGCGGGCAAGAGCACGCTGCTGCGTATCCTCTGCGGCACCACCCAGGCGAGCGAGGGCTCATTCGAGGTGCGCGGCCGCATCGCCGCCCTGCTCGAGCTGGGCCTGGGCATCCACCCGGAGTTCACCGGCTGGCAGAACGCGAGCCTCTCCTGCCAGCTCCTGGGCCTCGACGAGGCGACGATCGAGCAGAGCCTGCCGTGGATCCGCGAGTTCTCCGAGCTCGGCCACCACATGGACCAGCCGGTGCGCACTTACTCGACCGGCATGCAGGTGCGGCTCGCCTTCAGCGTCGCGACCGCCGTTCGTCCCGACGTCCTGATCGTCGACGAGGCGCTCTCGGTGGGCGACGTCTACTTCCAGCACAAGTCGATGAGCCGCATCCGGGCCTTCCGCGAGCAGGGCACGACGCTGCTCTTCGTCACGCACGACCCGGGCGCGGTCAAGGCGCTGTGCGATCGGGCCCTGCTGCTCGACCGCGGCCGCCTGCTGCGCGACGGGCCCCCCGACGCGGTCTACGACTACTACAACGCGATGATCGCGCGGAAGGAGAGCGACTCGGCGATCCAGCAGACGACGGGAGCGCACGGTCGGGCGGTGACCCGCTCGGGCAGCCGCGAGGCCGAGATCCTCGCCGTCGAGATCGGCGATACGATGGGCGGGGCCCGCGCGAGCTTCACGGTCGGCGACACCGCGCGAATCCGCTGCCGCTTCCGCGTCGAGCGCGACATGGAGATGCCGACGGTCGGCTTCCTGATCCGCGACCGCCTGGGAAACGACGTCTTCGGCGTGAACACCTTCGGCCTGGGCGTCGCGGTGCGCCCGTGCGGCGCGGGAGAGGAGCTCGAAGCGCTCTTCGAGGTGACGCTCCACCTGGGCCAGGGGGCCTACTCGGTGAGCGTCGCGCTGCACACCGATCGCGCGCACCTGGACTCGAGCTACGACTGGTGGGATCGCGCCCTGATCTTCGAGGTGGGCAGCCGCCCGGGCGAGGCGTGGACCGGGATGGCCGCGCTGCCGGTGCGGGCCAGCGTGCGCGCCGCGGCGAGCCAGGCGCCCTCTGGCGGGACGCGCGGCGAGCCGCGCGAGACGGGGCGGCTGCGGTGAACGGTCCGCTGCCCCCGATCTCGGTCACCATCGTCACCTTCGAGAGCGCCGCTTTCGTCGTCGACTGCCTCGACTCGCTCGCGGCGCAGAGCCACCCGCCGCTCGAGGTCGTCGTCGTGGACAACGCCTCGCGCGACGCGAGCGCCGAGCTGGCCGCGCGCCACCCTGTGACCAGCCGCGCCGTGACCAACCGCGAGAACCGCGGCTTCGCCGGCGGGCAGAACCAGGCGATCCGTGCCACGCGCGGCGAATGGGTCCTGGCGCTGAATCCGGACGTCGTGCTCGAGCCCGGCTTCTTGGCCGAGCTCGCCGCGCGTGCGGCGCTGCCCGGCCGCATCGGCACGCTGTGCGGCAAGCTCCTGCGTGGCTCGCCCGGCGCTCCGCCGGCCGCACCTCCGGTTCTCGACTCGACGGGGATCGTCTTCACCCGCGCCTTTCGCCACCTCGATCGCGGCTCGAACGAGATCGACCGCGGCCAGTTCGACCGCGAGGAGCGGGTCTTCGGCGCAACCGGTGCGGCGGCCCTCTATCGCCGCGAGATGATCCGAGACGTGTCGATCGACGGCGAGCTGTTCGACGAGGCCTTCTTCTCGTACCGCGAGGACGCCGACCTCGCCTGGCGCGCGCAGCTTCTCGGCTGGGACTGCCTTTACGTCCCCTCGGCGGTCGGCTACCACGTCCGGCGCGTCCTGCCGTCGAACCGGCGAGAGACCCCCGCGATGCTCAACCGCCACTCGGTCAAGAACCGCTTCTTGATGCGCATCAAGAACGCCGACGCCGCCGTGTGGCGGCGCTGCGGCTGGCGCGGCGCGGTGCGCGACCTCGCCGTGGTGGGCGGCTGTCTCGCCTGGGAATGGCGCTCGCTCCCGGCGCTGGCCGAGGTCGTGGGGCGGGCGCCGCGTGCGCTCCGCCAGCGGCGCGAGATCCAGGCGCGGCGGCGACGCGACGGTGTCGAGATCGCGCGGTGGTTCGAGTGAGCGGCGTGGAGGTGCAGCCGTCCGACGTCGCGGCCGCCGCGACGCCC
>CAZGUU010000114.1:0-14325 GCA_964529315.1 uncultured Enterobacteriaceae bacterium | reverse complement strand
ACGTGGTGCGCCGCGGCCGTCCGTCGGCCGTCGACGGATCGGCATCGGACACGGAGAAGCGCAGGCCGACCGCGTCGTCGGTCATGCTCGCGACGCTCACGCGGCCCCGGAGCGCTGCGCGCCCGGTCTGCCCGAGCACCGCCTCCAGCAGGGCGACGAGCACCTGGTGCAGCCGCGCGGAATCGCCGCGCAGGGTGCGCGGCACGTCGGCATCGATCGTCCAGCCGAGCGTCACGCCCTTGGCTTGGGCCCGCTCGTCGAGCTGCTCGACCACACCGCTGGCGAGCGAGCGGACGTCGAGGTCGGCGTCCTCCAGCTCGAGCCCTCCGCGCTCGATCGCCGCGAGATCCAGCATCTCGTCGACGAGCGACAGGAGCGTCGCCGCCGAGTCCCGGGCGGCCCGAGCCCAGGCACGCTGGCGGTCGTCGAGGCCCGTGCCGAGCAGCAGGCCGTTCAGCTCGACGAGAGCGTCGACCGGTGCGCGCAGCTCGCGACCCACCTGCGCCAGGAGCTCGGCGCCGGCATGGCGGGCGACCTCGGGCTGGGCGAGGGGCTTCGGGTCCAGGCACCGCATCGACACACCTCCCCAAAGGCATATCGGCGACCCGGCAGCCCGGCTTGAGCCCGCCCAATCGACCTTGCGGGAGTGTCGGCCTTGTAATAACCGACCACGGTCACGCCGATGGTACAGCCGCCGAGATCCCTGCGACGCCTGCTCGCCCGCCGGGAGCCGGTCGTCGCCTGCGGGGCCCACGATGCCCTCTCGGCCCGCCTCGTCGAAGAAGCCGGCTTCGACGCCGTGTGGGCGAGCGGCTTCGGGCTCTCCGCGGTGCGCGCCGTGCCCGACGCGAGCATCCTGACCATGAGCGAGACGCTCGAGGCGGCACGCGCCATGGTCGAGGCGACCCACCTGCCGGTGATCGCCGACTGTGACACCGGCTTCGGCAACGCGATCAACGTCATGCGCACGGTGGCGGCGTTCGAGGCCGCGGGCATCGCGGCGGTGTGCATCGAGGACAACGTCTTTCCCAAGCGCTGCAGCTTCTACACGGGGGTGGCCCGCGAGCTGGTCCCGGCCGAGGAGCATGCCCGCAAGGTGCAGGCCGCCAAGCAGGCGCAGGGCGGCGCGGAGCTCGTGGTCATCGCGCGCACCGAGGCGCTGATCGCCGGCTGGGGCAAGGAGGAGGCCCTGCGCCGGGCGCGCGCCTATGCCGACGCCGGCGCCGACGCGATCCTGATCCACTCGAAGCACCCCGATATGAGCGAGCTCGCCGAGGTGGCGGCCGCGTGGGACCGCGACGTGCCGCTGGTCGCCGTCCCGACGACCTACGTCGCGGCGTCGCTGGGCGAGCTCGCCGCCGCGGGCTTCAAGCTGGTCATCTACGCCAACCAGCCGCTGCGCGCAGCCGTGACCGCGATGCGCGAGGCCCTGGGAGCGCTGCGCGCCGGAGAAGCAGCCCAGCTCGAGCAGCGCATCGCGCCGCTCGAGGACATCTACGGGCTGGTCCGATTGGGCGAGCTGCGCGCCAACGAGGCGCGCTTTCTGATGCCCGGCGGGGTCGACTGCTCGGCGTTGATCCTCGCCGCGGGCGAGGACGGCGCGCTGGGCGAGCTCACGCGCGACCGGCCCAAGTGCATGCTCGACATCCGCGGGCGGACCATCCTCGAGCGGCAGATCCAGGCACTCAACGCCTCGGGCATCAAGGACATCGCCGTGGTGCGCGGCTACGAGAAGGCCAGCATCGACCTGCCCAACCTGCGCTTCTACGACAACGACCGCTACCGCGAGACCGGCGAGCTGGCCTCGCTGGCGATGGCCGAGGACGAGCTGCGCGGCCCGCTGGTCTGCCTCTACGGCGACGTGATCTTCGACGAGTCGATCGTCGGCCGGCTGCTGCGCGCGCCGGGAGACGTGGTCATCGTCGTCGATCGCGCCTACTACGACGTCGCGCGCGAGGGGAAGGCCGAGGCGCGCTCCCACGACCTGGTCGTCACCGAGGAGCCGCCCGTCTCGGGCTACCGCTTCGTGCCGTCGTCGGGCGGGGTGCTCGTCAAGCACATCGGCCAGCGCCTGGCGCCCGAGGAGGCGCACGGCGAGTTCATCGGCATGGCCCTGTTTTCCGAACGCGGCGCGCGCCTGGTCCGCGAGACCTGGCAGGACCTCGCCCGCTCGCACACCGGGCCGTTCCACGAGGCGCCCTCGCTCGCCGCGGCGAGCTTGACCGACCTGCTCCAGGAGCTGATCGACCGCGGCCACGAGGTGAGCTGCGTCGACGTGTACAAGGGTTGGATGGAGGTCGACACGTTCGACGACTACCGCCGCGCCTGGGCCGAGATCCGCGACCGATGAGCGATGGCACCCTGGAAGAGCTGCTGGAGGAGAGCGCCCGCAACGAGGCCGCCGCACTCGAGCGCTTGACGCGCGCCGAGTGGGACTTCCTGGTGCGCGAGCGCGCGGGCTGGAGCCTCACCGCGGGCCCGCAGGATCTCGAGCTCGTGGCGCACGCGCTGCGCTGCATCCTCCACGCCGGGGAGGCCGCGCGCTTCGCCGAGGACTTCACGGCGCTCGCGGCCGTGCAGCACCCGGACGGCGGCTTCTCCTCCGCCTCGCACGAGGGCGAGAGCGCAGTCTGGGTCTCGGCGTTCTGCGGCCTGATGCTGATCCGCGCAAACCAGGTCCTGCGCCGAGAGCCCATCGCACGCGCCGTACGCCGCGCGATCGACTACTTCCTCGCCACGCAGCGCGACGACGGCCACTGGGTCGACCCGCGCTGGGCGGACCTCGACACGACAAGCCACCCGGTGAGCTTCTTCAACGTCGTGCTCGCCCTGGGCGAGAGCCACCGCGCCGCCGAGGTCGAGCGCTCGTGGCGCTCGGGCCTGCGCTTCATCCTCGATGCGCAAGCCCCCGACGGCGGGTGGTACGACCCGGACTTCCACCCCTCGGGCGTCGAGATCACCGCGCACCTGATCCAGGACGCGCTGGTCGCCGACCTGCTGCTCGGCGACCGGGTCGGCGTGGCCGGCGCCTGCGCGCGCGGCCTAGCCAAGCTGGTTCGCGTGCAAGCGCCCTCGGGATCCTGGGACGAGGACAACGTCGACCACACGATGGACTGCGTGCGCTCGTCGATGCTCGTCGCGCGCCTGCTCGCAGCCACGCATCCCGGCGAGCTCGAAGCCCTCGGTGCCGAGCGCGACCTGCGCTTCATCGAGCGCGGCTTCGCCTGGATCCTCGCCGCGAAGAACGACGCCGGCTGGGGCGACTTCCCGGGCACCAAGACCAACCTCGAGCGGAGCTGCGACGGCGTCGACACCCTGCTCAAGATGCGCGCCTTCCGCGGCGGCGAGGCGCGCGACCTCGCCCGGCTGTGGGGCTATGCGCGTTGAGCTCGCGCTCTCGAGCCTGCCCCCCGGATCGCGCCGCCTGCTCGAGGCCGGCACGGTCGAGGTGGCGGTGTTCAACGTCGCGGGCCGGATCTTTGCGCTCGACAACGCCTGCCCGCACCGCGGCGGCCCGCTGATCCGCGGCACCATCGAGAGCTCGCCCGAGGGGCCGATGCTGCGCTGCCCGATGCACGGCTGGCCGTTCCTGCTGGAGAGCGGGGCGAGTCCCCGCCCGGCGCGGGCCACGGTGTACCCGGTCGAGGTTTCGGCCGATGCGGTGGTCGTCGAGGTGCCCGAGGCCGCCGCGGAGCGACCCCGGTGAGCCAGGCGGGATCGTCCGCGGCCTGCGCCAAGGCCGCTGGCTTCGTCCGCGCGCTGCGCGAGGCAGGCTTCGACTTCTTCACCGGGGTGCCCTGCTCGCTGGTCGCCCCAGTGATCTCCGAGCTCGAGCCGCACGGCTGGGTGGCCGAGACGCGCGAGGACGCAGCCCTGGGGCTCGCGGCCGGCGCCTGGCTCGCCGGAGGCCAGCCCGTGGTGCTCATGCAGAGCTCGGGCCTGGCCCTGTCGCTCAACGCCCTGGCCTCGCTGCACACCATCTACGCCCTGCCCTGCCTCCTGCTGGTCACCTGGCGAGGCTACCAGGGCAAGGACGCGCCAGAGCACCTGGTGCTGGGCCGCGCCCTCCCCGCGCTGCTCGATGCCTGCGAGATTCCCTGGCGGACGCTCGCCGCGCCGCGCTTCGTCGAGGACCTGCGCTGGGCGCTCGACGCGATGGCCGAGCGACCCGGCCCCGTCGCCCTGGCCGTGACCCCCGAGGTGTTTGCTTGACGACCGGTGCAGACCCCGCCAGCCACGGCGGCTCGAGCCCCGAGGCCCCCGGCCAGCCGACCCGCCTCACCACCCGCGAGGCGATCGCGGCCGCCCTGCCCCTGCTCGAGGGCTCGGCGGTGATCTGCGCCAACGGCTTCATCTCGCGCTGGGCCTGCGCGCTGGGCGACCGCGAGACGCACTTCTACATGATCGGCTCGATGGGCCTCGCCTCCTCGATCGCACTCGGCATCGCCACCGCTCGCCCCGAGCAGCCCGTCGCCGTCGAGCACCGGCAACCAGCCGACGATCTCCGGGCGCGTGCGCTTGGAGGAGATCGCTCGCGCGGCCGGCTACGCGCACGTCGCCCGCGTGCGCGACGCCCTTGGCCTGCGCGCCGCGCTCGCCGAGCAGCTCGCCGCCGGCGGGCCGAGCCTGCTGCTCGTCGAGACGGCGCCCGAGTCGGGGCCGCCCGCGCCTCGCATTGCGCTCGGCCCGCAGGAGATGACGGCGCGCCTGCGGCGCGCTCTGGGCGGCGATGCTTCGGGAGGCGCGCGATGATCCTGCTCAACCCCGGCCCGGTGAACGTCTCGCCGCGCGTCACCGCGGCCCTGGCGCGGGGCGACCTCTGCCACCGCGAGCCCGAGTTCAGCGATCTGCTCGACGGGGTGCGGGCGAAGCTGCTCTCGGCCTTCGCCCCCGGTGGCGACTGGGTCGCGGTGCCGCTCACCGGATCGGGCACGCTCTCGCTCGAGGCCGCCGTGAGCTCGGCCGTCTCTCCCGGGCGCAAGCTGCTGGTGGTCGTGAACGGCGTCTACGGCGAGCGCATCCTCGAGATGGCGCAGGCGCACGGCATCGAGGCGGCGGTGCTGCGCGAGGACTGGACGCAGCCCGCCGATCCCGAGCGCGTGGCCGAAGCGCTGCGCGGCGATCCCACGATCGAGGTGGTCGCGCTGGTCCACCACGAGACCACGACCGGCCTGCTGAACCCCGTGGCCGCGGTCGGCGCGGCGGTGCGCGAGGCGGGCCGCGTGCTGCTGGTCGACGCGGTGAGCGGCCTGGCGGGCGATGCGCTCGAGCTCGACGCCTGGGGCGTGGGCCTGTGCGTCGGCGTGGCCAACAAGTGCATCCAGGGGCTGCCGGGCGTGGGCTTCGTGCTCGCGCGAAGCGGCGAGATGGCGCGCATGGCGAAGCTGCCGGCGCGCTCCGTCTACATGCACCTGCCGCGCCACCACGCGGCGCACGAGCGCCGCTCGGTGGCCTTCACGGCCGCCGTGCAGGTGCTCTACGCGCTCGACGAAGCGCTCGACGAGCTGCTCGAGGAGACGGTCGCCGGGCGCATCGCGCGCTACGGGCGCGCGGCAGGCCAGCTCCGCGAGGGCTTCGCGGCCATGGGGCTCTCCTGCCTGCTGCCCGCCGAGCTGCGCTCGAGCACGATCACCACGCTGCGCCTGCCCGCCGGATGCTCCTACGCCGAGCTGCACGACCGGCTGCGCGCGAGCGGCTTCGTGATCTACGAGGGACAGGGGCGGCTGGGCAGCGAGGTGTTTCGCGTCGCCAACATGGGAGCGTTGGCGCCGCAGGTCTTCGCCCGCTTCCTCGACGAGCTGCGCCGGGCGCTGCCCGCCGCAGCGGGCAAAGGGGTCGGGGCAGATGCGTGACTTGACGGCGATCATCCTCGCGGCGGGCGTGGGCAAGCGCTTCGGGCCGGAGCTCGCCGAGCGGCCCAAGTCGATGCTCGAGGTCGGCGGCGAGACGCTGATCGAGCGCCTGGTCCGCCAGCTCCGGGCGAGCGGCGTCGAGCGCGTCGTGGTCGTCGTCGGCCACGGGCGCTCGTTTCTCGAGCGCGTGCTCGAGGGCGCGGACGGCGTCGTCCTGCTCGAGAACCCCGACTACCGCCGCGGCGCGATCCTCTCGCTGTGGACCGCCCGGCGCTTTCTCGAGGGGCCGGTCCTGGTCATGGACGCCGACGTGTTCGTGCCCGACGCGCTGATGCGCCGCCTGGTCGAGTCGCCGCAGCCGAGCTGCTTCCTGCTCGACGGCCGGGTGCCGCCCAGCGGCGAGGAGCAGATGCTCATGGTGCGCGACGGGCGGGTGCGCGACATCGCGCGCCTGCCGCGCGGCGAGTTCGACCTGCTCGGCGAGTCGGTGGGCTTCTTGAAGCTCGCCGGCACGGCGACACCGCTGCTCCGCGACCTGCTCGCCCAGCGCATCGAGCGCGGCGAGATCGACCTCGAGCACGAGGACGTCTACCCGGATCTGCTCGCGCAGGTCGAGGTCGGCTTCGAGCGGGTCGACGACCTCGACTGGACCGAGGTCGACTTTCCGGCCGACCTCGAGCGCGCCCGGGCGATCGCCGCGGCGCTCGGGTGAAGCGTGTCGCGCGAGGCCGGTCGCACGCGAGCCAAACGCCGCGGGGCGCCGCTCGAGGCCGCTGGCCGGCGGCGCAGGGGCCGAGGTGAGCCGCATGAGACCCGCGAGCGGGACGCGCCGGCGCAGGCGCACCGGGTGAGAAGCGCGCCATGAGCCCCCGAGCCGCCAAGGCGGACGAGCGCCGGCGACTGATCGTCAACGCCGACGACTTCGGCCTTGCGCCCGAGGTGAACCGCGCGATCGAGCGCGCGCACCGCGAGGGGATCCTCACCGCGACGAGCCTCATGGTGACCGGTCCGGCGGCCGGCGAGGCGGTGCTCACCGCGGGATCCCTTCCCCGACTCGCCGTGGGCCTGCACCTCGTGCTCCTCCAGGGGCGCTGCGCCGCGCCGCCCACACAGCTCGCCGGCCTCGTCCGATCCGACGGCACCTTCCGCGAGCAGGCGATCTCCGCCGCCCTGCTCTACTTCTTCTCCCCGGCGCTGCGTGCCTCTCTGCGGCGCGAGATCCGCGCCCAGCTCGAGGCGTTCCGCGCAACCGGCCTCGAGCTCTCGCATGTCGACGGGCATCTGAACCTCCACCTCCACCCGGTGGTGCAGCGCACCCTCGCCGAGCTGGCCCCGGAATTCGGCATCCGCGCCGTGCGCCTGACCCGCGAGCCGATCCGGGCAAACCTGCGCTGGGATGGCCGCCACGCATTGCGCAAGACGTTCGAGGGCGTGGCGCTGGGCCGTCTCTCGGCGATCGCGGCGCGCCGCCTGTGCGCGCAGGGGGTGGTGTTCACCGACCGGCTCTACGGCCTGCACCAGAGCGGCGCTTGCGACGAGCCCTACCTGCTCCATCTGCTCTCCACCCTGCCGCCGGGCGACTCGGAGCTCTACTGCCACCCGGCCGAGGCGCAGACCCAGGCGATGCGCCGGGTCATGCCGGGCTACCGCCAAGCCGACGAGCTGGCCGCGCTCACCTCGCCCGCCGTGCGCGCGCTGATCGAGCGGCACGGCATCGAGCTGGCGACCTACGCCGACCTGCGCTCTTGATGCGCACCGAGCAGCCGGAGCTGGTCAGCAAGCGCAACTTCGCCGCAGCGTCGAGCACCCCTTGGTCGTTTGCTTCGGGCTTGCGCCGGGCAAGCGTCCGCCGCCGGATCCTCGAGGCGTGGGGCGCGTCGCTCGGCTCGCGCGCAGCCACGGACGACCGCGATTTGACCGGCAGCAAACCCCCCGGCTAGCTTCCCACACGTGACGCCCTCTGCGCGTGCGGCCTCTCGCGGCCGGGTACGGCCGCGCGCGCTGCGCTGGCTGCTCGCGACGCTACTGGCGGTGCTCCTCGCGATAGCCAGCGTCGAGCTCTCCTTGCAGCTCGCCGCATGGCTGACCCACGACCGCTCGGAGGCCGCAGCGACCCAGCGACCGCACCGCGTCCTCTGCGTCGGCGACTCCCACACCTACGGCGCCGGGGTGAGCGACGCCGAGAGCTATCCGAGCCAGCTGCGCGCCATCCTCGAGCGCCGCGCGCCCGGCCAGTACTCGGTGACGAACCTCGGGGTGCCGGGCATGAGCACGGCGCAGGTCGTGCGCCGGCTGCCCGAGCAGCTGCTCCGCTTTCGCCCGGAGGTGGTGATCGTCTGGGCCGGCGTGAACGACTCCTGGAACGACGCGGACACCGCCCGCGCCCGCGGCGGCTGGCGCGCTCGACTACGAGCCCTGATCGCCCGGTCGCGGCTCTACCGGCTCTACCTCGTCTGGCGACACGATCGGGGGCTCGCCGATCAGCTGGGCAGCGCCGGACCACGCGCCGGATCGCGCTACGAGATCGAGACCAGCGCCGAGCGGCAAGCCATGGCCGAAGTGGACCCCAATCGGGTCGTGACGGTCTTCGGAGAGGATGGCATCGAGGAGCTGCGCTTCGAAGGCACGCACCGCGAGCCCGACGCCGCGACCGAGCGGCACACCGAGGAGAACCTCGAGGCGATCGCGCGGCTCGTCGCGGCGAGCGGTGCACGTCTGATCCTGGTCACCTATCCGGTCCCGCTCTCCTCCTTCGCACCGCCCAACCGAGCGATGCGGCGCGTGGCTGGACGGCACGGCTCGACGGCGATCGACACGGAGGCCGCCGAGAGGCGAATCCCGCGCGACGAGCTGACTTGGGTTCTGCGGATCCACCCCGGACCCCGCCTGTACCGCGAGATCGCCGAGGAGCTCGCCGAGCGAATCGCGACGAGCGGCGCTCCGACGGGGACCGATGGCGCTCCGACGGGGACGGCCGCAGCGCCGCGGACGTAGCCGCCGTCACGGGCGCTGCGCCCAGGGTTGCGCGCGCGGCGACGGCGACGCACCGGGCCTCGCTGCGGCGGCGTCCGCACTCGGACGAGCCCCCTGCAGCGCGATCAGCCCACGAGCGCCCAGCCCTCGGCGCTGTGCCGCACGCGGCCCTCGCGCTCGAGCTTGCGCAGGTGCGAGCGCACCGAGCTCGCCGCCGCGGCGTGGAGAAACTCGGGCACGTCGGCGTAGATGTGCGCCACCATCGCTTCGACCTGCGGCACGCCGGCACGCAGCCGCTCGAGGATCTGCTCCTCGCGCAGCTCGCGGTGCGCGATGTACTCGCGGATCTTGCCGGTCGCGTCGCGGATCAACGGGCCGTGCGCGGGGTAGATCGTCGCCGGCTCCAGCGCCAGCAAGCGGCGCAGCGAGGCCATGTAGTCGAGCAGATCGCCGCCGTGCTCGGGGATGACCGTCGTCCCGGCGCCGAGCACCACGTCGCCGGTGAACACCGCGCGCTCCTCCTCGAGCCAGTAGCAGAGGTGGTCCTCGGAGTGTCCCGGCGTGTGGATCGCGCGCAGGGTCGCGCCGTCGGTGGCGATCACCGCCCCCTCGTCGATCGCCGCCAGGTCCTCGTCGATCGGCCCGTCCTGGCCCGGCCACGGGCGCTTGCGAACCGCCACGCGGCCGAAGCGCTCGCGCACCTGCGGGCAGCCGCCGATGTGGTCGGGGTGCGCGTGCGTGAGGACGATCTCCTGCAGCTCGTGTGCGCCACGGTGCTCGTCGAGCGCCCGCACCAGGAGCGGCAGGTACGCGGGGCGCCCGTCGCCGCTGTCGAGCAGGAGCGGCCGGCGCGAGGTTCCGACCACGTAGGTGTTCGTTCCCGGCCCGGTGAACGGCCCCGGGTTTTTGCCGAGCACCGTCACGACGCGCTCGCTCCACGGGTCGACGTCGGCCATGCGCAGGCCGATCATGCTGTCCTTGACGATGCGGCTCATGCGGATCCCCAAAGCGCGCTCGAAGAAGGCCGCGCGCCGCGGCCGTGGCTCAGGCGAAGCCCTCCGGGGTCACGCGGCGCATCCACTCGCGGTAGTCGCCATCGTAGCCCACCTCGCCCTGCCGCTCACGGACCCGCTCGAGCAGCCGCTCGATTCGCCTGGCGCGCTCGCGCCCGCTGCGCGAGCCCGCGCCGCGGTGGGTCAGGTAGGCCGCCACCTTGGCGCTGTGCTTTCGCGAGGCGACCAGGTTGCCCTTGCCCGTGACCACGTTGCCGCAGCCATAGACGTGGTCGAAGCCCTCGACCTTGCCGTGCTCGGCGTCGGCCAGGCGCAGCAGCTCGCCGTCCATGTGCAGGCCTTCGATCGGCTCGGGAATGGAGCCGATCGACGAGACGATCAGGTTGGCGTGGACGTGGCGCTCCTCGCTGCCGCGCACGACCATCGCCTTGCCGTGCTCGTCGAGGCGTGTGCGGGCGAAGCGCAGGCCGGTCAGGCGGTCGCCGCTGGTGATCAGGCCGACCGGCGCGGCCATCGGCTCGACGCGGAACAGGTACTTGCTGCGCGCCTTCTCGAGGATGCGCCGCCGCACGCTCTCCACCTTCTCGACCTGCTCGGCGCTCGCCCGATCGGGCAGCTCGGCGAGCGACATGTCCTCGATGCGGCGCCGGTAGTAGAGCGTGCAGCCCCACAGGCCCAGGTCTTCCCAGCGCAGGCGATGGCGCGCCAGCGTCTCGGGGATGCCGTCGACCTCGAGCTCGGCGAGGTCGACCTCGATGCCGCGCTCGCGCAGGCGCCTGAGCGTCGTCTCGAGCTGCAGCACCTTGACGACGTCGATCGAGGCAAGCCCGCCGCCGACCACCACGGCGTCGTCGTGCAGCTCGTAGGTCGGGCCGTCGTAGCCGGGCTCGCGGTGGTGGTTGAACCAGTAGATGAACGGGTTCTGGTAGACCAAGCCGCGATTGATGTAGGTGTCCGCGCCGCTCACCGGCAGCGGCCGGTCGCGCCACGCGCCGTTGGCGAGCACGATCAGGTCGAAGCCCCAGTGCTCGACCAGGTCGGTGAAGGAGACGTCGCGACCGATGCCGGTGCGCGGGACGAAGTGGACGCCATGGCGCGCGAGCTTCGCGTCGATCTGGGCGTACTCCTTGCGGCGCAGCCCTTCGTGCCACCGGGGCAGGCCGTCCTCGACCTTGCCGTAGGGGCGGTCGTTCTGCTCGAAGACCACGCAGAGCGAGCCGCTCGCCGCGAGCAGGGCCGCGGCTTCGGCTCCGGCGGTGGCGCCGCCGATGATCGCGACGCAGGAGCGGACGTGGGGGGGATCCGTCATGTCGGTCGGGCCGTGGCCCGCGTGCCGGGCCGGTGCCTCTCGCCTACCGCCGCCGCGCCGACCGTGCAACCAGCTCTCAGGCGGCCTCGCCCGCCGGCAGGGTGTCGTCCTCGCCGCCGACCGGCGTCATGCGTCCGTCGCGCCCCACGGTGAAGGTCGTGTCGCCCCAGCGCACCGTGCTGCCGAGGAAGGCGATCGCCCAGATCGCCGAGTTGAACAGGTCCTTGAAGGGGATCAGCCAGAGCCGGCGCCAGACCTCGCGCACCCCGAACACGCGGTCGGCGATCAGCCCGCCGACCAGCACCCGGGTGCCCGCGGCGCCGGCGAACGCCACCCAGCCGCCGACGGAGAAGCCCGAGGCGAGCAGGCAGAGCGTCGCCCAGAGCGTGGTGTGCGTGACCACCGTGGCGAAGTACGAGGCCGGCCGGCTCACCCGGTTGGTGCGCGCCCAGCGCAGCTGGTGCGCGAACACCTCGCCCACGCCGTCGAGGTCGAGATGGGTGTCCACGACCACCGGTGCCAGCACCGCCACGTAGCCGCAGGCCGCCGCCCGGTTGCCGATCTGGTAGTCGTCGGCGAGGTAGTCTGCGATCGCGGCGAAGCCGCCGATCTCGTCGAGGACGTGCCGGCGCATGCAGATGGTCGCCCCGAAGGCGTAGCTCTGGCGCTCGACCTGCCGCGCCACGGTGACCATGGGCGCGAAGTCGGTGTTGACGAATAGCGCCTCGATGCGGTGCGCCAGCGACCCGCCCTCGGCCGCGCGGTAGGCGCAGGTGACCAGCCCGACCTCGGGGCGCTCCAGGTAGGGGACGATGCGCCGCAGGCCCTCGGGCGCGATGCGAATGTCCGCGTCGGCCATCGCCAGGACGTCGTACTTGGCGCGAGCCAGCATGTTGTCGAGGTTCGACACCTTGCCGTTGCTGCCGATGCGCCGGTCGGAGACCACCAGCTCGATGTCCACCGCCGGGAAGTCCCGCCGCAGGCGCTCGACGACGGCGACCGCGGGATCGGCCGGATCGGCGACGCCGAAGACGATCTGCAGGTGCGGGTAATCGAGCCGACAGGCGTTGGCGAGGTTGTCGTAGGTCTCGGCGACGACGCCGCGCAGCGGCTTGAGCAGCGTCACGCCCGGCAGGGCGTCGTCGGCCGGCAGCGGTCGCGCCAGCTCCCGCCGGGCCCAACGACGGAACAGCCAGGCGCACACCAAGCTGAACATCTGATAGCCCGCCGCGCAGGCCGCGAGGAGCATCAGGATGTCGAGCAGCACCGAGCCGCCTCCCAGGCCGAGCCCCATCAGGCGCTCGCCGCCTTGGAGCGCGGTGCGCTCGCCGCGACGGAGCCGTCGCCGGCCGCGGGAAGCGTCGCGCTCGACGCCGCGGCGACGGCCGCGCACGCCGGCTTCGCCTGCTTGGCCTCGACCCTGCGGTGCCACATCGTCTTCAAGAACTGCCGCCCCTCGGCGAGCAGGCGCGGCCGCTCGTGCGAGTCGAAGACGATCTGTCGCACCTTCTTGGCGATGTAGCGCGGCCGGAAGTAGTACTCCTTGTAGAATCGCTCGACGGCGGCGTAGATCTCGTCGGCCGAGATCGCCGGGTAGCTCACCGTGCACTTCTGGTAGCCGCCCTCGTCGACCAGTGGATCGACCGCTTCGTGGCCGTTGGCCTTCACCCAGTCGTACATCGCCGTGCCCGGATAGGGCGAGGCGAGCGACACCTGGATGGTCTCGCAGTCGAGCTCCTTGGCGAAGCGGATCGACTCCTCGATGGTCGCGGGGGTCTCGCCGGGTAGCCCGACGATGAAGGTTCCGTGGATCAGGATGCCGAGCTTGTGGCAGTCCTCGGTGAACTGCCGGGCGCGGCGCAAGTCGACGCCCTTCTTGATGTTCTTCAGGATCTGCTCGTTGCCCGACTCGTAGCCGGCGACGAACAAGCGCAGGCCGCCGTCCTTCATGATGCGCAGCGTCTCGAAGTCCACGTTGGCGCGGGAGTTCGTCGACCAGGTGTAGCCCAGGCGGCCCAATCCCTGGGCGATCTCTCGGGCGCGCTGGCGGTCGGCGGTGAAGGTGTCGTCGTCGAAAAACACCTCGCGCATCTCGGGGAACAGCCGGCGCATCGGCTCGACCTCGCGCAGCACGTTGGCGACGCTGCGCGTGCGGTAGCCGTGGCCGGTGGTCACCTGGGGCCACAGGCAGAAGGTGCAGCGCGCCGGGCAGCCGCGGCCGGTGTAGAGCGAGACGTAGGGGTACTGGCAGTAGGGCGAGTTGTACTTCTTGTAGTCGAGGTCGCGGGCGTAGATCTCGGTGGCAAACGGCAGGGCGTCGAGCTCGGCCTCGCCGAGCAGCGCGCGGTCGGGGTTGGAGAGGATGCGCCCGTCGCGGCGATAGCTGATGCCGGCGATCGTCGCCCAGTCGCGGCCCTCGGCCACCTCCTTCATGGAGTGGTCGAACTCCTTGCGGGCCACCAGGTCGATTGCGTCGGAGACGCGCAGCGTCTGCTCGGGCTGCGCGGTGGGCTGGGCGCCGACCAGGGCGATCAGGGCGTTGCGGTTGCGCGACTTGATCTTCTCGGCGGTCTCGGCGTCCTTGCGCAGCGACGGGGTGCTGGTGTGCAGGACGACGAAGTCGTAGTCGGCGGCCAGGGCGACCGTCTCGTCCTGGTTCAGGCCCTCGGGGGGCGCATCCAGCAGCCGTGCGCCAGGGATCATCCCGGCCGGGTAGGCGAGCCAGGTCGGGTACCAGAAGGACCAGACCTCGCGCTTGGCCTGGTAGCGGGATCCCGCCCCGCCGTCGAAATCTTCATAGGACGGCGGGTTCAAGAAGAGCGTCTTCATCATGTGGCGTCGTCCCCCGAGCGCACGCGCCACAGGCCAGCGCGCACGCCCCTCTCCCGGATCGCCGGGACACCGTACTCCACCCCCCGCCCCGGCCGCGGCGCGGATTATATTGTCCGGTCAGGGGAAGGCAAAGCGGCCGGCGACCCGGTCGGCCGCTGGTCGCGGCGGCCGTACCCTGTCCCCGGGTCGCTCGGTCGTGTATCAGGGCAGGTGGCATGGGGGAGCCGCGCGGGATTGCCTTGATCTACGTGCCCGACGGGGTCGATCCCGGGGCTCGATTCGCCGGGCGGACGCTGCTCGAGCGGGGTGTCGCCCTGGCCGAGAGTGCGGGGCTGTGCCCTTTCGT
>CAZGUU010000113.1:0-14478 GCA_964529315.1 uncultured Enterobacteriaceae bacterium | reverse complement strand
CGCCCGCTGGGTGGTCGCCGCCGTGCACACCGGCTCGGATCCGGTGCGCGCCGAGATCGACCGAGGCGCGCCCCCTCTCGGGCCGCCGTTCTAGCTGCGTGCCCTGGCCGCCGCTCGAGCCGCGGCGGGCGCCGCCCCGAAGTGCGGCCACGGGGCGGCGACGCAGTGCGCGACCTGGAGCCCGACGACCGCGATCAGGGCCAGCCGGAAGGCCAGGCGGCGCCCGCCGGCCAGCCGGGCATCGAGGTCGCCGGCGACGATCGCCGCACCGGCCAGGACGGGGGGCACCAGCGCCCACGCGAGGCGCTCCTGATAGTAGCCCATCAAGTAGAGGAATACGACCTCGAGGAGAAATACCCCGGCGACGGCGCGCCATCGCAGGAGGTGACCGCGGCCGCGGCGCGGCCGGTGCTCGCGAGCCGACCATGCCAGAGCGGCCAAGGCCCCGAGCATCGCCACGGGTAGCCGAAGGACCGAGACCGCGAGCCAGGCGAGCTGGGTGAGCTTCGCGAGCAGGATCGCCGCCAGCGGGCCGGCGCCCAGCCGTGCCACGTCCGCGATCCAGACGAACTGGCGATAGCTCGCCGTCTCGGGGCTCGTGAAGACGATTCCTCGCGTGCGCAGGAAGGCGATCCAGGCCAGGGTCGGCCAGAGGAACCCGGCCGCCAGCGCCGCCGTCCACGAGGCGCGCGAGCGCCATCCATGCCCGCCCGCTGGCGCTGCCGCAGGGCCGAGCCACATCCCGGCGGCCACCGCGCCCAGCGGCACGGCGAACGCCCCATAGCCGAGAAAGGCCACCCCGAGGGCCGTACCGACGCCGGCCCAGCCGAGAAGCGAGATCCCGCGCACCTGCTCGCTCCACGACCACAGGGCCAGCGCGGCCACGGGGGCCAGGAGGTTGAGCATCTGCGTGTGCGGCGTCCAGAAGAACGGCCGCGACAGCCAGCTCACGACCAGGAGCCAGCCGATCACGGCACCGCAGAGCGGCGGGCGTCTCGCACCACCGACGAAGCGCTCGAACAGCAGCAGTGCGAGCAAGACGCAAAGGTAGTTCAGCAGGACGAAGGCGAGCCAGCTCGGTGCCACCGGGGGTCGAAGGCGTGCACCCACGGCGGCCCCGAGACCGCCCAACAACGAGTGCAGCCCGTGACCCGCGAGCACGTAGGTGGGTCGGCTCTGGCGAAAGGCGCAGATCGGGCTGGCGAGCTTCGCCAGGCTCTCGGCGCAGAGCATGAAGGCGGCCGAGTCTCGGTTCAGATGGAAGCCGAGCCGGCCGTGGATTGCGACGTAGTCCACCCAGGCCGCCGCCCGCTCCCCCTCCGGGATGGCCGGCGAGAGCAGGAAGAGCGCCTCCAGCAGCAGCACGGCCACCGCCCGTGAGACCACCCAGCGGAGGGTGCGCAGGCGTGGTACCGGCGGACGCGTCGCAGGCGCGCCGGCATCGCCAGCGAGCGGGTGCGGCTCGAGCATTCGGCCATCGCCGAGCGCGGCGGCTCGCCGGATGCCGCTGCCCGCATCGCGGGACGCGGCTGCAGCGATCTCGCCGGTGTCGATCATCGAGGTCATACCCGGGGTTCGGCCGAGCCCGTCCCGCCCGTCTGCCGCGTGCTCTCAGATTCTTTATCTACGACAGCTCGGCGTCGAAGGCCAGGGTGCGCGGCCCATCGCCCACCAGCGCGAGGAAGGCGCAGGCGGGGTGCGCACCGCTTGCAGCCGGGCCCGGCCGGGGGATTCGGCCGGAGGATGCTACCGTCTGCGGCTTGCAGGACGGGGCTCGCGACGAAGGATGTCCTCCGTGCCATGGCACCACGCGCCGCGGCTTCCTGGAGCGGCGGCATGGCTGGTATCCTCTCGCCCGTGCCCGAGCCCAAGCGCAAGGCGACCCACGACGACGTCCTCGCCGCCCCCGATTGGGTCTGCGAGACGCTCTCGCCGTCCACCGCGCAGATCGACCGCGGCCGCAAGCTGCGCATCTACGCCCGCGAGGGTGTGGCGCACCTCTGGCTCCTCGACCCGATCGCGCGCACCCTCGAGGTGCTCGCCCTCGAGCGCGCCCGCTGGGTGGTCGCCGCCGTGCACACCGGCTCGGACCCGGTGCGTGCCGAGCCGTTCGCCGCCGTCGAGCTCGACCTGGGCCGCCTCTGGATCGATTAGCGCCCGGCACGCGCAGCGCAGCCATGCCCGGCGCGCAACGTGTGACCGCGGGGCATTGCAGCGGCGTACATTTCTTCTCGCCGCCGGGGCGCGGCAGACGGACAACCCTGCTACTGCGGCCGCGTGCCCTCCTTCGAGCACGGCCTGCTGGTGCAGATCTTCCGCAGCCAGCCGGAGCTCGTCCCCCAGCTCCTCGCCTCGCCGCTCGGCGTCTCGTTGCCCGCATCGAGCACCGCCGTCGTCGCCGAATCCACCCTCGACCCGCTCGCCTCGGCCGACCTCCATGCCGACCTGGTCGTCGAGCTGCGCGATGCGGCGGGCGCCCTCACCTTCGCGATCGTCGTCGAGGTGCAGCTCGCCCGCGACCCGGGAAAGCAGATCTCCTGGCCCATCTACCTCGGCCTGCTCCGCGCCCGCACACGCTGCCCGGTGGCGCTCCTGGTCGTCGCCCCCGATCCCTCCGTCGCCTCCTGGGCCGCCGAGACCATCCACTTGGGCCCGAGCGCATGGGTGCGCCCGCTGGTCCTCGGCCCGAGCCAGATCCCTCGCATCGCCGACCCCGAGGAGGCGGCGCGTCTGCCCGGCCTGGCCGTGCTCTCGGCGCGCGTGCACGGACGCAAGCCGCACGGCGAGGAGCTGCTCCCGGCGCTCACCGCGGCGATCGCGAGCGTCGACAAGGCCTCGGCCGGGGTGTACCTCTCGTACGTCTACGAGGCGCTCGACGCGGCGGCGCGCCAGGCGCTCAAGGAGCTGGCCATGGCCTTCGACGTCTCCCAGATCGACCCCACCTGGCGGATCGCGGATACGGCCTTCGGCCGGGAGGTCATGCCTTGGGTCTACATCGCGCAGGAGCGGCGCAAGGCGCTCGCCGAGGGCCAGCTACAGGCCCGCCGCGAGCTCCTGCTGCGCCTGGCCGGCCATGCCGGGATCTCGTTCGACGACGCGCAGCGCTCCCGCATCGAGGCTTGCACCGACAGCGAAACCCTCGACCGCTGGATCGACCGGACGTTCGATACCCGCAACGGCGGCGACCGCGAAGACGTCCTGACATGAAACGGTCCGCGAGTAAGCGGACCTGAGCAGCTCGACCAGGCCCGGCCCCCCCCGGGGTGGTTGGCCTGCGGGCCGGCTCCGCGGGCCACCTCGGGGGGCCGTACCCATCCCTCCATCGGGCATCGAGCCACCCCGCGTCGAGCCGCACGATCGGCGGCGACACTTCGCGCATGGACATCGCCCTGCCGAACCGCCTATGCAGCAGGCGATGGATCCAGCACGGGCCCCAACGCGCGCCGAACCCCGCGACCAGGCGGTCACCCCACAGGCGGCGCGACGTCCCTGGTGGCTACTGCCGATCTTCGGCTCGATGCCCGCGGTCGACGAGCGCTCGGTCGCCTTGCTCGGCCTGGTCTCCCTGGGGGTGTTCTTCGAGAGCTACGACCTCTCGATCCTCATGTCGGCGCTCAAGTACATCGCCGTCGATCTGCGGATCGACGAAGCGGCGACGGCGAGCTGGACCGGGCTGATCCGCCTCGGGGCGATCCCGGCCTTCCTCCTGATCCCGCTCGCCGATCGGATCGGGCGGCGCAAGATGTTCCTCGCCGCCTTCTGCGGCTTGAGCGCGACCACTTTCCTCACCGCGTTCGCCGGCTCGATCGAGCAGCTGGTCGCCGTGCAGATGGCGTTTCGCACCTTCATGGTGGCCTGCGCGACGCTCGCATTCGTCATCGTCGCCGAGGAGTTTCCGGCCGCGCATCGCGGCTGGGGCATGGCCATACTCGGTGCGATCGGCGCCACGGGATACGGCTTCGGCGCATTGCTGTTCGCCTTCATCGACCGCCTGCCCTACGGCTGGCGGGCACTCTACGCGTTCGGCGCGATGCCCTTGCTGCTCCTGCCGCGCATGTCACGGGGCGTATCCGAGACGGCGCGCTTCGCGCGCCAGCAGCGTGAGCGAGCGGCACGAAGTCCCACGGGCCACGCTCCGAGCAGCGCCGGCTTCACGTGGCGGGAGTGGCTCGCGCCCATCGGCAGCCTGGCGCGCACCTACCCGGCCCGGGTCGCCGCGCTGACGCTCGCCGGCGGGCTGTTCGCGATCGGCGAGATCGCGGTCTTCCAGTTCTGCGGCTACTTCACGCTGACGACGCACGGATGGGAGCCGTGGCGCTTCTCGCTCATGGTGATCGGTGCGGGGGCGCTGGGTATGGTCGGCAACGTGATCGCCGGAAGGACCGGCGATGCGCTGGGCCGCCGGCCCGTGGGCTGCGCCGTCGCCACTGGCTTTCCGCTGATCGCCGCCCTTTTCTACCACGCCCCCGGGCCCTGGCTGCCCGTGCTGTGGAGCCTGCTCACGGTCTGCTCCGTGTCGACCGGGACGACCATTCGCGCGCTCGGCACGGAGGTCTTTCCGACCTCGCACCGCGGCACGGCGGGCGGCTGGCTGACGCTCGTCCAGACGTTGGCCAGCGCGACCGGCCTCGCTCTCACCGGTCTGGCAACCTCTCGTGGCTGGCCGCTGCCCACGGCGATCAGCGCCGTCGCCTCGCTCGCGCTGCTCGCAGGGGCCGCCATGTTCCTGCTCCCCGAGACCCACCGTCGCGAGCTCGAGGCGATCGCCACCGAGGAGAGCTGAGCAGCCGAGCCGGCGGCACCCGCGGGGTCGACGGGCTCGCCGACGCCCGGCGCACCGATGGAACGGGCGACTCGACGCGGCCCGACTCCGAGCCTACAGATGTTCCATCGGATCTGGGGGCCACCACGCGAGCGGTCCTCCGAGAACGGGAGCGGCCATGGGACGCATTTTCGAGACCCGCAAGTCCACGATGTTCGCCCGCTGGGACAGGATGTCCAAGGCGTTCCACCGCATCGGCAAGGAGATCGCGATCGCGGTGAAGGCGTCGGGCCCCAACCCGGACAACAATCCAGCCCTGCGGCGCGCGGTGCAGAACGCGCGGGCCGTGAACATGCCCAAGGACAAGGTCGAAGCCGCGATCAAGCGTGCCTCGGGCCAGGACGCCAAGGCCTACGAGGAGATCGTCTACGAGGGCTACGCCCCTCACGGGGTTGCGGTCATCGTCGAGGCGGCGACCGACAACTCGACGCGCACCGTCGCCAACGTGCGCGGCCACTTCACCAAGGGCGGCGGCAACTTGGGCGCGAGCGGCAGCGTCGCCTTCCAGTTCAAGCGCATGGGTGTCTTTCGCCTGGCGCCCGCCGGCCTCGATCTGGAGGCCCTCGAGCTCGACCTGATCGACCACGGACTCGAGGAGATGGGCGAGAGCTCGAGCGACAAGGGCGAGCAACAGATCGTCCTGCGCTGTGCGTTCGCCGACTTCGGCCAGCTGCAGAAGGCGCTCGAGGACCGCAAGATCGTGCCGATCTCGGCCGCGTCGGAGTACGTCGCGCAGACCCCCGTGGATCTGCCCGAGGAGCAGGCGACGGAGGTGCTCAAGCTGATCGACACGCTCGAGCAGGACGACGACGTCCAGAAGGTCTTTCACAACCTGACTTGAGGAGCCGAGTCGCACAGCCGGCGCGAGGCGCTGCCTCGATGCGCTTGGCCGCGGCCCCGCCGTCGGATAGGCCAGCTCGATGCTGGCGACCCAGGTGAGGCAGAAGGACGGCGTCTTCTACTTCGTCTCCTACCCGGCCGAGGATCTCCTCGAGCGCGTCCGGTTCATCAGCCGCTTCTACGGCGAGGGCGAGCGCATCGCGGCGGAGGAGGTTGCTCCCGACGACGAGGTGGGTCGCTTCATCGCCCGCATCGAGCGCTCCGACAAGGCTTTCCAGCGCACCTTGTCCAAGGCCAAGGTGGCGCAGATCCGCAACTTCTACGAGACGGCGGTCAGCCAGCCGCCGATCCCCGGCACGGTGATGCTGTTCACCGCCGAGCGCCTGCGGTTCTCGCCGATCAAGCCGTTCGAGAACGTCGGCGACCTCGAGGATCCGCGCGAGCGCTTCCTGATCATCGACGGCCAGCACCGCCTGGCCGCCCTGCGGTTCTACCACGGCCACCGTCCCGAGGAGGCCAAGACGATCCACGTCCCCTGCGTCGTATTCGACGGCAAGAGCGAGGACTTCGCCACCGAGATGTTCGTCATCATCAACTCCACCCCGACGCGCATCAACAAGAGCCACCTGGTCGACCTCTACGAGCGCGTCTCGTGGGCGGAGCCCGAGCGCAAGCTCGCGGCGCGAGTCGTCGAGCGGCTCTACGCCGAGGGCGACAGCCCGCTGCGCTACAAGATCAACCGGCTGGGTGGGCGCAGCAAGCAGGAGAAGTGGATCCTGCAGGCCGAGCTGTTCAACGAGATCCACCGCCGCGTGACCGCCGAGTGGCGCTCGATCCAGCGCCGCGGCGCGGGCGCCGGCGAAGTGAGGCGGATCTACGAGGAGACACGCGACTTCCTGAAGGCCGCGGAGAAGGCCTGGGGCAGCGCGTGGGGCCAGCCCTCGAGCATGGTCACGCGACCCGTGACGTTGAAGGCGATGGTCCGCGTGAGCGCGGACCTGGCGCGCGAGGACGCGGAGCCGGCCGAGGGCCGCGTGCGACGCTGGGAGCGCCGGCTCGCCCCGTGGACCGCCCTGGCCCCGGCCTTCCGCAGCGAGGGCTTCTACGAGCGCTTCCCGGCCAAGGGGCAGGTGGAGCGCGTCGCCCTTTTGCACCGCCGGCTCGCCGCCGAGGCGCGGATCGAGGTCGCCCGCGGCCGGGCCGCGGCGGACTGACCGTCCGGGCTGCCGCACGCACGGGCGGAGGCCGGCCCCTGCGACCGCCGCCGGCGCGACGCGCGATCCATCGCTGGGGCCCGCGGGCCTTAGCGGCGCGCTTCGAACACCAGGTTGAACGGCGTCTCGGTCGCGCGACGAAAGCGCGAGAAGCCGCCTTGGGCGACCACCTCGCGCAGCCGCGCCTCGCCCGCCTGTGCGCCGAGCGCCAGGCCGACCTCCTGCGCCAGGGAGGCGGGCGTGCACACCAGCGTCGACGCGGCGTAGTAGAGCCGGCCGATCGGGTTCAGGTTCTCCTCGAGACGATCGCTGGCAAACGGCTCGACCAGCATCCACGTCCCGTCGAGACGGAGCGACTCGAAGATGTGTGCCGACGCCCCCACCGGATCGCCCATGTCGTGCAGGCAGTCGAAGCAGGTGACCAGATCGTAGTCGGCTCCCGGATAGGTCTTGGCGGTCGCCCTCTCGAAGTGGGCCCGCTCGGCGACCCCGGCGTCCTGCGCCGCGCGCCGCGCCGCCTCCACCGACGGGCCGTGGAAGTCGAAGCCGACGAAGCTCGAGCGAGGGAAGGCCTGCGCCATGATGACCGTCGAGGAGCCCAGACCGCAGCCCACGTCGGCCACCCGAGCTCCCCGCTCGAGCTTCTCGACCACGCCGTCGAGCGCAGGCAGCCATGCGTCGACCAGGTTCGCGTTGTAGCCGGCGCGAAAGAAGCGCTCCGTGCCGCCGAACAGGTCGGCGTCGTGGTCGCCCCAGGCCACGCCGTCGCCGTTGCGGAAGGCCTCGGCGATGCGCTTGGCGTCGCGTAGCGCGGCACACACGACCTGGAAACCTCCGGCGAGGAAGGCGGGGCTCGACTCGTCGGCGAGCACCGTCGCCTGCTCGTCGGGGAGGGAGAAGGTTGCGCTGTCCGCGTGGAAGACGACGATCCCGGCGGCGGCCTGCTGCGAGAGCCACTCGCGCACGTAGCGCTCGGCGGTCCCGGTGCGTCGCGCGAGCTCGGCGGGCGTGAGAGTACCCTCGCCGGCCATGGCCCGGTAGAGGCCCAGGCGGTCGCCGATGTCGACCAGCGCCACCGTCAGCGCACTCCCCAGATCCCCGAGCGCCCGGTTGACGAACTCGTCCAGCCTCGCCGCGTCCACGGCCATGGGAACCTCCTCGCCTGAAAGCTGTCGAAGAATGGCATCATTATATGACGAATGTCAATTCCTGCCCCGCCCTTCTCCAGCTCTCCGGGCCCGATGAGCCGGCAGTGGGGTCGGGGCGGCGACACTGCTCGAGGAGCGAGCCCTGCCTCGAGCCCGCGGCATGCGATAGAGAGCTTCGATGACCTGGCAGGAGATCCTGGAACCCACGAACAACGGCCTCTCGATCGGTGGCGCCTGGCGAGAGGCCGCGGACGGCAAGCGCTTCGCGGTGGTCGACCCCGCCACGGGCGAGACCATCGCCACGGTGGCCGACGCAACGCCCGAGGACGCGCTCGCCGCCGTGGCCGCCGCACACGCAGCTCGACTTGCCTGGGCCGCTCGGGCTCCGCGGGAGCGCTCGGAGATCTTGCGCCGTGCCTTCGAGCGGATGGTCGCCTGTGCTTCGGCGCTGGCCGAGCTGATCGTGCGGGAGAACGGCAAGCCGCTGCGCGAGGCGCGCGGCGAGGTGCTCTACGCCGCCGAGTTCTTTCGCTGGTTCGCCGAGGAGGCGGTGCGCAACGAGGGCACCGTCGCCACCGTCCCCGGCGGCACGCACCGCATGGTGGTGATCCACCAGCCGATCGGCGTGGCGCTGCTCGTCACCCCGTGGAACTTCCCCGCCGCGATGGCGACGCGCAAGATCGCGCCGGCCCTGGCTGCGGGCTGCACCGTGGTGCTCAAGCCCGCCAGCGAGACGCCGCTCAGCGCACTCGCCGTGGCCGCCCTGCTCGCCGAGGCGGGCGTGCCACCGGGCGTGGTCGGTGTCGTGCCGACGACGCGCAATGCCGAGGTGGTCGCGGCCGCTCTGGCCGACACCCGGGTGCGCAAGCTCTCCTTCACCGGATCGACCGAGGTCGGCCGGCTACTGCTCGCTCGAGCCGCGGAGCACGTCGTCAAGTGCTCGATGGAGCTGGGCGGCAACGCCCCGTTCCTGGTGTTCGCCGACGCCGACCTCGAGGCCGCGGTCGAGGGCGCGATGATCGCCAAGATGCGCCACAACGGCGAGGCCTGCACGGCGGCCAATCGCTTCCTCGTCGAGCGGCCGCTGCTCGAGGAGTTCACCCGGCGGCTCGCCGCCGCGATGGGCGCGCTCGAGATGGGCAACGGCCTCGACCCGCGGGTGCAGCTCGGCGCGCTGGTCGACGCGGCGACGCGCGACAAGGTGGCCCGGCTGGTCGACGCGGCGATCGCACACGGCGCCCGAGCGTGCGTCGGCGGGTCCGTCCCGCCCGGGCCAGGCTTCTTCTACCCCGCAACCGTGCTCGCCGACGTGGCACCCGACTCGCCCATCCTGCGCGAGGAGATCTTCGGGCCGGTCGCGCCGATCGTCGCCTTCGACGGCGAGGCGCGGGCGATCGAGCTGGCCAACGCGACCGAGCACGGCCTGGTCGCCTACGTCTACACGCGCGACCTGGCGCGCGGCCTTCGCGTCGCGGAGGCCCTCGAGTCGGGGATGGTCGGCCTGAACCGCGGGCTGGTCTCCGACCCGGCCGCCCCCTTCGGCGGCGTCAAGCAAAGCGGCATCGGCCGCGAGGGCGCGCACCAGGGGATGCGCGAGTTCACCGAGACGAAGTACGTCGCCGTGGCCTGGTGAGAAGCGCGGCGCGGAGGTGCGCATGGAGCCTCGATTGAGCTTGGTGACGCTCGGCGTTCTCGACCTGCAGCGGGCGGCCCGCTTCTACGAGGGCGCGCTCCTTCTACCGCGAATCGAGTCCCCCTCCTCGATCGCCTTCTTCGAACTCGGCCAGACGTGGCTCGCGCTGTATCCTCGCGACCTGCTCGCCGCGGACGCAGGGGTCTCGGCCGCAGGCGCCGGGTTCCCGGGCTTCACGCTGGCGCACAACGTTCGCTCCGCGGAAGAGGTGGACCGGCTCATCGCGCAGGTGGCCTCGTCCGGAGGGCGCATCGTCAAGCTACCCCATCGGGCGGATTGGGGAGGCTACTCAGCGTACTTCGCCGACCCGGACGGATTCCTCTGGGAGGTGGCCTGGAATCCCCACTTCCCGCACGTCTGACGGACAGGCGCCGACAACCGGCGACGGCTCGGCGGAGAACGTCGCGGCGATGCCCCGTCCCGGAGTCGGGCCGCCCGCCGCGGCCCGGCCCCGGGACGAGCGCCGATCACGGCAGGAACAATGGGTTGCCGTTCTGCGGGCTGGTCAGATCGAAGTTGGCGACCGTCCAGCTCTCGGCCGGCGGGCCCGAATCGGGCGGTAGGAGCGTGGCGACGCCGCCCGCCGACATCTGCACCCAGTGGCGCAGCACCGTACCGTAGACGTCGCGAAAATCCGTCGACCAGAAGCCGGGCCCGCTGCCCTGGCTGTAGACCGTGCAGCCCTGGTTGTCGAGATCGTCGATGTTCGGGTGGCGGCCGTAGACGCCCCCGTTCACCTTGCCGCCGACGACGATCATCGGTCCCTGCGAGCCGTGATCGCTGCCGTTCTCGTTCTGCCGGATGCGCCGCGAGAACTCGCTGTAGACCAGCACGGCGACCTTGTCGGCCACGCCGCTGCCCATCGCGTCCAGGTCGTCGAAGAAGTGCTTGAGCGAGGAAGCCACGGCCGCGTGCAGCCGGAAGTGGTTGCCGTCGGACTCGGCAGCTCCCTGGTCTGCGTGGGTGTCGTAGCCTCCGGTGCGGAGCTGGAAGAATCGCGCCGCGACGTCGGCGGTCTCCGGCGCACCCGACTCCTGGGCGTAGATCATCTTGGCGACCTCGCGCAGGTCGTAGCCCACGCTGCGGTTGATCTCCTCGTAGCCCTCGCCGTAGATCGCGCTCCGGTCCGACTGGTAGAGCGCGTGCGCCGCCCGGTAAGCATCGCTGCTGCCGAGCATGGAGAGGCCGGTCGTGCCGACTAGCTGGGCTGGAGCGCCCGCGGCCGCCGCCTCACCGTAGAGCGACTCGAAGGCGGCGCGACGCAGCGCCCGCTCGGCCACCTCCTCGGCGTCTTCGCCGTCGGCGAAGTCGTCGTAGGGGAAGCCGAAGCGGCTCAGCCGGCGCACCGCCAGCACGCCGGTGCCGAGCTGGCGCAGCTCGGGTGCGACCGAGTTCTGGATGCACACCGCCGGCACGTCGAGACTCCCGTACTCGGCCTGGAGGTGCCGTCCCACCCAGCCGGCACCCGCGCTGGCCCCGGTGGGGTAGCGCGTCCCGCGCTGCCAGACGCCGCGCGACTCGTCGTGCGACAGGCTGTAGTCGGGGTATCCGCAGCCCTGGATCAGCGCCACGCGCCCAGCGCCGTAAAGCGCCGAGAGGCCGCCCGCCCCGGCGGCGACGCCGGGGATCCCGGCGAGGCCGGGGTGCAGGCCGAGTTGCTCGCCGGTGTGCGGGTCGTCGGCCACCGCCAGGAGGTCGCCGCGGTCGATGCCGATGCCGCCCGATCCCGTCAACCGGTTGGCCTCGTAGGCGGTCCGCAGCAGGTTGCCCGCCGGCGCGCTGCGCGGCACGACGGTGTTCAGGCCGTCGTTGCCGCCGTCCCAGAACAGCACGACCAGGTATCGATCGCCGATGGTCTCGGCCATCGCGCGCCGCACGAGCCGGCTCGAGAAGAGGCCCGGGCCCAGCGTGATTCCCGCCGCGGCCAGAGCGCTGCGCCGCAGAAGCTGTCGTCGCGTCATGCCCATGAGCGTCCCCCGTTCACTGAAGCTGATAGGCCGGCGACTGCAGCACCAGCGTGACGAGCCCGTGCAGCTTGCGGCTGCGCGTCCAGTAGTCCCCGAGGTCGAGCGACGCGACCGTGCCGCCGTCGGTCAGGTAGTCGAGCAACGCGTCGCGCTCGGCGGGCGCGAGGTCGTCGGTCACGCCGAGGGCGTCGGTGACGCGGTCGACGATCGCCTCCGGGTCGGTCAGCTTGAGGTCGACCAGGCGACCCGGCTTGAAGCCCCCGTCGCCCGCGGCGACGTCTCGGGCGAAGGCGTAGCGCGCGAGCAGCGCTGCGCTGCTCACCCAGCCCGCCTCCCAGTCCCAGCCGAAGACGCTCGGCGGGTCCAGCACCACCTGGCCCATGTTGGCCATGTGGTCGATGAGCTGGGCGTATTCGCCGCCCGGGATCCACGGCCACGCACCTCTCGGCTTGACGTTGAGCAGACGCATCGTGCCGACCGCGAAGTCGACCGGCCAGCGGATCGACTTCTTGGATGGGTCGGTCAGGCTCGCGTAGAACTCGTCGTGCGACAGGATGCGCCGCAGCAGCTCCTCGAGATTCCAGCTCGTGGCGAAGCCCGAGCCGTCGACCACCTCGTCGACGATGTCGATCAGGCGCGCCCCCTCCGTCGTCGAGGGATCGGGAGCGGCGAAGCCTCCGTGGACGAAGAACTCGAGCAGGCGCCTCGCCGTGCGGCGCGCCACCGTGTTGCGCCCGTCGCTGTCGCGGTGCTGGAAGATGACCTCGACGACCTGGTCGATCTCCCCCTCGCCCTCGCCCTCCAGCGGCACGAACGACACGCCCTGGCCCGCCGGGAGAAAGCCTCCGGTGTCCTTGTAGATCACCTTCGGCCCGCGGTCGGGCTCCGGATCCGGGTCGGGCTCGCCGTCGTCGCCCGGGATGCCGTTGTACTCGATCGTGTAGTCGTGTTTGCTCGAGCGAAAGTACGCGACGTTCTTGCCGCCGTCGAACGTCCAGCCGGTGAAGGCTCGGGCCACCAGCCGCACGTCCTCCTGCGTGTAGTTGTCGTTGCCCGCCAGGTCCTTGACGCCCAGCGTGAACAGCTCCTGCAGCTCGCGGGCGTAGTTCTCGTTGGGCTCCTTCTTCACGTTGCGCACCGTGTCGAGGTACTTCATCATCGCGGGATCCTTGTTGATCCGCTTGACGAGCTCCTTGAAGTCCCCCTTGCAGCTCTGGCGCAGGAGCTTGTTCTGCAGGCCCATGCGCTTGACGTCACTCACGGTCGAGTACGCGGTCGCGAAGTGGTCGTGCCAGAACAAGGTGAGCTTCTCGTTCAGGCCCGAGGATGCGCGGATCATGTACTTGATCCAGTTTCCGTGAGCGACCTCGTCGTCCTGGCCGCGCGGCATGAAGGCCTTCGGGCGGAACTCGAGGAGCGCGATCGCGGCCTCGCTGCGCGTTCGGCCGACGTACTTGGCCACCTCCTTCGGCTTCGCGCCGAAGCCCGTCCGGCGCAGCAGATGGCGCGCCTCCTGCTCGGTGAGCGGCTGGTTCTCGTTTGCCATCTCTCCCTCCCTCGAATCCGCCGTCGTCGCCCGTCCGAGCCCCTCGGCCCGCCTGCGGCGCCAACCCTCTCGCCCCTGGAGCGCCCGGGCCCCTCTCGAGCTCCGGCGCCAGCCCCTCAGCCGTCCGTCCCGTCCACCCAGCCCGTCTGCGGTGCGCCCGCCAGGATCCAGAGCCGAACGATGTCGGCGAGAAAGGCCTCGACCGCCTTGCGGCCGAGCGGCATACGCGCGCCGAAGCCCACGCCCAGATCGCCGGTCAGCTTGGCGTAGAGCAGGCTCGCCGCCGGGTCTCCGGCCGTGGGCCCGACGATCGACACCCTGCGCCAGCCCGCCGCGGCCGCCGCTTCGTTGCTCGGCTCGACGCCGACGAGCTCACCGTGCGCCGCACCGGCCTCGAGCAGCAGCCCGGCCGTCTGGCTCTGTGAGTCGTGGCACCCGCCGAGCGCGCAGCGCGCATCGAAAATCTGCCGCTGGATGCGGTCGTAGGTCCCAGAGTACAGCTGCGTGGGGTCGCAGCCGCCAGGCGCCGGCAAGCAGGTCAGGCGCAGCGAGTCGCGGTCTCGGACGTGGCTGCCGCCCGCGGGGAGCGAGGCCACGGAGGTGCGCAGAACCTTGCGCGAGGCATGGCAGCGGCCCCCTGGCAGCGGCCCGCGCAGGCGCACGACGACGTTGGTCGCGGTCGTGCAATCGTCGGGGGAGCTCGACGGCAGCTCGAGCTCGGCGTCGACGCGGCTCTGCAGCGCCTGGAAGTCGGGATCGAAGAGCGGGTCGCCGTCGTCAGCGGAGTGGTCGATCGCAATCGAGTCGACGCCAGCCGAGCTGCACGACGCATCGAAGGTGGAGTTCGCGCAGATCGCCACCGGGAAGCGGCACTCGCCGTTCGCCGCAAGGTCGGCATCGCATGCGGGGTCGCCGTCGACGCAGCGCACGTGGTGGCGGCGCTCGGGCAGATCGACCGGGGTCACGAACACGCCCAGGCAGTCGAGGCGAGCCGGGCCACCGCCGCCGACCACTCCAGCCGCGGCCGGCGAAGCCGCGCCCGCGACGACCACCGAGAGCAGCGCCGCCGTCACCATGGCCGCGCCTGCCGTCGGCGCCAGCCCGCCGCCGCTCGCCGATCCGATCCGCATGTAGCCCCCTGCGCGCGCCCCTGCCCCACCGATCGCCGCCCCCCCACGGGCCCCGTCGCCGCGCGCTCGACGCCGCGGTAGAGCGAAGCCGCGGGCTCCAGGCAAGAGGAAATCGCAC
>CAZGUU010000112.1:0-14483 GCA_964529315.1 uncultured Enterobacteriaceae bacterium | reverse complement strand
ACGAGCGCCATGGCGCTGGCCGGTCTCGTGCGCGCCGGCGGCTCGGCGCGCGCAACCACACCGGCCACCGGCGGCGCGCGCGCGCCGGCCCAGGGCTTCGGGCCACTGCTCGCCGACCCCGAGCACCTGCTCGACCTGCCGGCGGGATTCACGCACCGCATCGTCTCGCGCGCCGGCGAGACCATGAGCGATGGCTTCGTGCTGCCCGCCGCACCCGATGGCATGGCGGCGTTTGCCGGCCCCGACGGCAGGACGATCGTGGTGCGCAACCACGAGCTGGGCACCCGGCCGGCCAGCGCCGGAGCCTTCGGCGAGGGCAACCGGCTGCTCTCCCGGCTCGCGCCGAGGGACCTCTACGACATCGGCACCCGCCAGGACACACCCTGCCTGGGCGCAACCACGACCTTCGTCTGGGACACGCGCTCGGGGCGCCTCGAGTCGCAGCACTTGAGCCTCGCCGGCACCATGGTCAACTGCGCCGGCGGGGCGACGCCCTGGGGCTCGTGGATCAGCTGCGAGGAGAGCGTGCAGCGCGCCGGCGGAGCCTTCGCCCGCGACCACGGCTGGTGCTTCGAGGTGCCGGCGCGCGCGCCGGGGCTCGTCGCGCCGGTCCCGCTGCGGGCCATGGGACGCTTCAACCACGAGGCGGTGGCGGTCGATCCGACGTCGGGCTGCATCTACGAAACCGAGGACATGCCGGACGGTCTGCTCTACCGCTTCCTACCCACACGGCGCGAGCGGCTCGCCGAGGGTGGCCGCCTCCAGGCGCTGGCCGTGCGCGACCGCCCGGCGCTCGATACGCGCGGCTGGGAGGAGCAAGCCGTCGCCGTGGGCACGTCGCTGCCGGTGCGCTGGATCGACCTCGACGACGTCGAATCGCCGTCCGACGACCTGCGCAAGCGGGGCGCTGCGCGCGGTGCCTCGCGCTTCGCGCGCGCCGAGGGCATCGCCCGCTCGGCGCAGGCGATCTACTTCTGCTGCACGAGCGGCGGCGCGAGCAAGCGCGGCCAGATCTGGCGCTACGTGGCGAGCCCGCACGAAGGCACACCACTGGAGGAGCAGTCGCCCGGCCGCCTCGAGCTGCTGGTCCAGCCCGACGACGAGGAGCTGCTCGACATGCCCGACAACCTGACGGTCGCGCCGTCGGGCGACCTGGTGGTCTGCGAAGACGGCTCCGGCGAGCAGTACCTGCGCGGCGTGACCCCGCAGGGCGCGATCTACTCGATCGCGCGCAACGTGCGCGACGACTCCGAGCTCACCGGCGCGACGTTCTCGCCCGACGGAACGACGCTGTTCGTGAACCTGCAGAAGACCGGCCTGACGGTCGCCGTCACCGGGCCGTGGCAGAAACGCCCCGCCTGACCCCTGCAGGTCACCACGCGACCTTGCGGATCCGCTCCACGGCCTGCTCGACGTTCTCGCGCGAGTTGAACGCCGAGAGGCGCAGGTAGCCCTCGCCCGAGGGGCCGAAGCCCGAGCCGGGCGTGCCGACCACGTGCGCCTCGGTGAGCAGCCGGTCGAAGAAGGTCCAGGAGGGAAGCCCGCGTGGCGTACGCAGCCAGATGTAGGGCGCGTTGATCCCTCCGTAGACGGTGAAGCCCGCCTGCTCGAGGCCGACGCGGATGATGTCCGCGTTCTGCATGTAGAAGCGGATGGTCTCGCGGGTCTGGCGGTGGCCCTCCTCGCCATAGACCGCCGCGGCGGCGCGCTGCACGGGGTAGGCCACGCCGTTGAACTTGGTCGTGTGGCGGCGGCTCCAGAGCGCGTTCAGCGAGGCGCGCTCGCCCGAGGCCGCGCGCGCGGTCACCGCCTTGGGCACCACAGTGAACGCGCAGCGCAGGCCGGTGAAGCCGGCCGTCTTGGAGAAGCTGCGCAGCTCGATCGCGACATCCTTGGCGCCGGGGATCTCGTAGATCGAGTGCGGCATCGAGGGATCGGAGATGTACGCCTCGTAGGCGGCATCGAACAGGATCACGGCGTCGTTGTCGTGCGCCCAGCGCACCCACTGCTCGAGCTCGCCGGGGCTCGCTGCCGCACCGGTGGGGTTGTTCGGCGAGCAGAGGTAGACGACGTCGGCTCGCCCCTCGGGCAGCGACGGCACGAAGCCGTTCTCCGCCGTCGCCGGCATGTAGACGATGCCCGCGTAGCGGCCGTCGGGTCCCGCCTCTCCGGTACGGCCGGCCATCACGTTGGTGTCCAGGTAGACCGGGTAAACCGGGTCGGTGAGCGCGATCACGCTGTCGCGCGCGAAGATCTCCTGGATGTTGCCGCTGTCGCACTTCGAGCCGTCGGAGACGAACACCTCGTCGCGCTCGACGGCCACGCCGCGCGCGGCGTAGTCGTGCTGGCGGATCAGGTCGATCAGGAACTCGTAGCCCTGCTCTGGGCCGTAGCCGCGAAAGCCCTCCTCGGTGCCCATCTCCGCCACGGCGGCACCCATCGCCGCGACCACCGCCGGTGCCAGCGGGCGCGTCACGTCGCCGATGCCCAGGCGAATCACCTTGGCGTGCGGGTGCTCCTTGGCGAATGCCGCGACCCGCCGGCCGATCTCGGGGAAGAGGTAGCCGGCCTTGAGCTTGAGATAATCGTCGTTGACCCGTGCCATGGGGCGCTCGATTAGCGCTTCGCCGCGGGCGGCGCCACACGGGACGACACGGCTCCGCTCGCGCCGTCGTGCCGTCGTCCGCACGCGCGGCTCGCCGGGCGAAGCCGCCCGCCGCCGGCCGCGCCACGCGCTGGGGCAACGCGAGAGGGCGCTCGCCTCGCCGGGCCGAGCTGTCTGTGGTGTGCCTCCACGGCGCCCCGGATGAGGCCGCTGGGGCCGGCCACCCACCGTGCAGCTCGGCCGAGGCGGCCTGCGGTACTCTAGCGTCGGCGCAGCTCGGGAGGATCCGGACGCGGGATGCGCCGCTCGGCGGGCGGCAGCGCGGGCAACGGCTCGGTGCGGTCGAGCTGGTACCAGTAGGCGGTGCTCGAGTAGTCGTTGGCCAGGGCGTTGTCGTGGCCGGTCTCGATGGTCACGCGGATCTCGCGCTCGAAGCGGATCGGGTCCTCGATGTGGAAGCGGTACATCGAGCTCTTGCCGCCCCACGGCCAGGCTTCGTCGCCGCTGTACACGGTGATCCCGTGGTAGGGCGCGCAGTACTCCTGCTTGGGGCAGAAGGCGGTGCCGAAGTAGTCCTCGGTCCCAGTGCCGTGCAGGCGCGGCGGCCAGGGCTCGCCGTCGATGAAGATCATGTCGTCGCCCTCGCCGTACCAGTCGTTCACCTGGCGTTCGAAGACGTCGACGTTCAGGTTGCAGCCGGCGTAGTGCCCGTTGCCGCGCGCGTGCAGGATCACGTAGTTGCGCTCGCCGGTCAGGTTCGGCCGCTGCCAGGGGCCGCCGATGCCGAACCCCGGCCCGACCGGGCGGCGGTCGTCGTAGCCGTAGTCGCGCCGCGTGTAGCCGTGCTCGGCGGCCGTACCCGCGGTCCGCTCCACGCGATTCCACCAGGCGTGGAAGCGCGCCACGTCGGGAGCGATGGCGCGGTGCTCCTCGTAGTCGACGTGGAAGAACAGCAGGCGCTGCGCCGCGCCCTGGTTCTCGACCTCGAAGCGTGCGCCGCGGGCGAACGGCATCGGAAACCAGCAGCTGAAGCCCCGGCCCGCCTCCGGGCTCATCTGCAGTGGCAGCGAGACGAAGTTGCGCCGCAGGCCGTGGCCGATGCCGAAGAAGTCGCCCAGCGGCACCTCGACGCTCGGGCTCTCCTCGCCGTCCCAAAAGATGCGCAGCACCGTCTGGCGCAGCTCGTGCGGCTCCTCGGGAAGCGACATCAAGGTCATCCAGATGTGTTTGACGCAGCCCGCCCCGGCGATCTCCCCCAGCACGACGGTCGACCCGGGCGCGACGAAGACGGCGTCCAGATTGCCGCCGCTGCGGTCCCACGAGGAGAGCCGGCGGCTCTTGAAGTCGCGCAGCCGGGCCAGGCCGGCCAGGGATCCGTGACCGATGCTCATCGCTGCTGGGTAGGTGAGCGACCGGGTGGTCGGCAAGCGCCGGACCGGCGGCCCCCGCACCGACGCCGCAACCCTGCCCCGCCAAAGGGCGAGCCGAGCGGCGCGGACACCTGCGGAGCAGCTCGGTTGCGCCGCCCGCCCAGGGCTCGCATCGGCTTGCCCCGTCCATCGACATGACCTACTAGATGGTCATGATCCGGCTCAACATACACGAGCTGAAGGCCCACCTCTCGGCTTATCTGGCACGCCTCGGGGACGACGAGGTCATCGTGATCTGCAAGCGCAACGAGCCGATCGCCGAGCTCCGGCGGCTGCGCCGCCGGCCGGCGAAGAAGCGTCCGATCGGCAAGGCGGCGGGCACGTTCGAGCTTTCCGCGAGCTTCTTCGAGCCGCTGCCCGAGGAGATGCTCGCCGCCTTCGAGGGTACCGGCCGCTCGTGAGGATCCTGCTCGACACATGTACGTTCTTGTGGATCTGCGCCGGCGCCGCCGAGCTCTCCGTCGCTGCTCGCCAGCTCTTCGTCGAGCCCGCCAACGAGGTCTACCTGAGCGTGATCTCGGGCTGGGAGATCGCCCTCAAGCACTCGCTGGGCAAGCTGCCCTTGCCGGCACGCCCGGAGCGCTTCGTCCCGGAGCAGCGAGCGCTGCATGCCGTGGAATCGCTTCCACTCGACGAGGCGTCGGTGCTTCAGATCGGCAAGCTGCCCACGCACCACCGCGATCCGTTCGACCGCATACTCGTATGTCAGGCGATCACCCGCGGGCTGGTGGTGCTCACACCCGATCCGCAGATCGCCCAGTACCCGGTTCGAACCTCCTGGTAATGGGTCCGCGCCGGCCGGGCGATCGGGCTCACGCCAGGAAGCGGCTCACGCCGCTGGCGAGTCCGGGTCGCGCGCGGCCAGGCTCGCGCCGAGCCGCAGCAGGTGGTGCACGGCGCCGCCCAGAGCCAGCTCGAGCCGCTTGGCCCAGCGGAAGTAGCGATGCAGCGGGTACGTGACGTCGACTCCGATGCCGCCGTGCAGGTGCTGCGCGGCCTGCTCGACGCGCTGGCCGGCTTCGGCCGCCCAGAGCTTGGCGATCGCCAGCGATTCCTCGGCCGGCAGGCCGGCCGCCAGGCGGTAGGCCGCCTGGCGCGAGGTGAGCAGGATCCCGTTCGCGTCGACGTAGGCGTCGGCGGCGCGCTGCGCGACCGCCTGGAACGTGGCGATCTTGTGGCCGAACTGCTCGCGCTCCGAGACGTGCGCCGCGGTCAGCCGCAGCGCCTCGGCGGCCACCCCGGCCTGCGTGGCGCATAGGCCGGCGATCGCGCGGCGCAGGATCCACTCGACGATCGCCGCGCCGCCCTCGGGGCCGCCGAGCAGATCGGCCTCGGCCACCTCGACGCCGCGCAGGCGCAGGTTGCCGAGCGGCTCGAGGCTGGTGGTCACGCTGCGCTCGACGTCGACACCCGGCGCGGTGAGGTCGACCAAGAACACACCCACCGCGGCCTCGCCGGTGCGAGCCGGGACCAACGCGTGCGAGGCGAGCTCGGCGGCGGGCACGTGGAGCTTCTCTCCCTCGATGCGCCAGCGGCCGCGGCCGGCCGGAGAGGCGAGCGTGGCCGGGAGCGCCGGCGGCAGCTCCGCCCCCGCCTCGAGGAGCGCAGCGGTCAGGATCTGGCTACCGTCGAGCGCGCCGGGCAGCAGGCGCGCTCGCTGCTCGGCCGAGCCGAGCTGGGCGATCGGCATCGCGCCCATGACGATGCTCGCCAGATAGGGCACCGGGGCGACACAGCGCCCCACCTGCTCCAGCACCAGACAGGCCTCGACCTCGCCGAAGCCGCCGCCCCCGACGGCCTCGGGAAGCGGCGCTGCGAGGATCTGCGCCCGGGCCAGCTCCTGCCACGCCTCGCGCACCAGCCAGGCGCCGCCGCGCTGGACGTCGCCCTCGGCCTCGCGCAGGCGTTCGACGCTGCACGTGTCGCGCAGGATCTTGCCCGCCAGGTCGCTGATCGCCTGCTGGTCCTCGGTGAGCTCGAAGTTCATCGCTCGCGATCTCCGTCGTCTCGTCGTTCTCGTCGTCTCGGCGACCGACCTTGCCACCCCGACTCGCCCCGGCGTCGCGCGCCGCACCTCGCCGCGCCGAGAAGTCCACCGCAGGGACGCGGCGGCAGCCCCCGCTGGTGCTGGGCCGTCGCGTCTCTCGGGGGCCTAGAAGCGCGGCACCCGCGGCATGCTCAGCCCGAAGAGCGCGATCAGGTCGCGCTGCACCTCGTTCGTCCCGCCGCCGAAGGTCAGGAACAGCGTCCCCTGGTAGGCGCGCTCGACGCGCCCGCGCAGCAGCGCACCGGGCGACCCGGCGCGCAGCGCGCCCGCCTGGCCGAGAATCTCGAGCAGCGCCCGGTACGCCTCGCAGAAGAGCTCGGTGCCGAACACCTTGGTGGCGCTGGCCTCGGCCGGGTTCACCGTCGCGCTCGAGGCGACCTTCCAGTTGAGCAGCCGCAGGTACTCCAGGCGGGCGTACACCCGGGCGAGCGAGAGGCGCACCCACTCCTGATCGATCACTCGGCGGCCGTCGCCCAGGCGCGTCTCGCGTGCCCAGCGGTGCGTGTCGGCGATCATCGACTCGGCCATGCCGGGCGGGCAGATCGCCACACGCTCGTAGTTGAGCTGGCTGGTGATCAGCTTCCAGCCGCGGTTCACGCCGCCGACCAGCAGGCCGTGCGGCACGCGCACACCCTCGTAGAAGGTCGACGTGGTGCCGGAGTCGACCAGCGTGTGCAGCGGCGTCCAGGAGAAGCCCGGTGTCGTGGTCGGGACGCAGAAGATCGAGATGCCCTGGTGCTTGGGCGCCTCGGGGTCGGTGCGCGCGGCGAGCCAGATGTAGTCGGCGTAGCCGGCCAGGCTGGTGTAGATCTTCTGGCCGTCGATGACCCAGTCGTCGCCGTCGCGCACGGCGCGGGTCTGCAGCGAGGCCAGGTCGGTGCCGGCCTTGGGCTCGGTGTAGCCGATCGAGAAGTGGCACTCGCCGCGCAGGATTCGCGGGAGGAAGAAATCCTTCTGCTCCGGAGTACCGAGCTCCATCAGGGTGCGAGCCACCGTGTTGATCGTCAGCGCCGGCACGGGCGCCCGCGCCCGCCACGCCTCGTCGTAGAAGATCAGCTGCTCGACCGGGCCGCGCCCCTGACCGCCGTACTCGCGAGGCCAGCCGATCCCCAGCCAGCCGTCGCGTCCCATCTGGCGCACCGCCTCGAGGCAGTGGGAGCCGCCCGTCTCGCCGGCCGAGACCTCGGCCTCCACCTCGGGAGTCATGAGGGCTGCAAAGTATCGGCGCAGCTCGGCGCACAAGGCCTGCTGCTCTTGGGTGTAGGCGATCTCCATGGTCTCCTCGGGCCTGCGACGTCGGCCGACTGTACCACCGCCGCGCAATTGCGGAAGCGGGCCGGAGGTGCCACAAGTCGAGCATCCCCCAAACAGCGCGAGGTGCCGTCCTCCGCCAGAGGGAGCCAGCGTGAGAATCTATCTCGTCACCCCGCGGAACCCCGCGAGCTTCTGGACGTACGACCACATCCTGCGCACCCTGGGGAAGCGCTGCGCCTTTCCCAACCTGTCGATGCCGACCGTGGCCGGGCTCACCGCGCGCGAGCACGAGGTCGTGCTGTGCGACGAGAACGTCGAGGATGTGGATCTCGACTTCGAGGCCGACATCGTCGGCATCACCGGATACATCATCCACCGCGAGCGCATGCTCGAGCTCATCGAGGCCTTCCGCCGCCGCGGCCGGCTGGTCGTCGTGGGCGGACCCTTCGCCTCGCTCTGCCCCGAGGAGCTGCGCGGGCGCTGCGACGTGCTGTTCGTCGACGAGGCGGAGGAGACCTGGCCGCAGTTCCTGCGCGACTACCAGGCGGGAGCCTGGCGCTCCGAGTATCGGCCGGCGGAGAAGCCCGATCTCTCGATCTCGCCGATGCCGCGCTTCGACCTGCTGCGCGTCGACCGCTACCACGCGCTCACCCTGCAGTTCGCCCGCGGCTGCCCCTACACCTGCGAGTTCTGCGACATCACCGTGATCTACGGGCGCAAGCCGCGCACCAAGGCGGTCGCGCAGGTGATGGCGGAGATCGACGAGTGCCACCGCCTGGGCGCCAAGCAGGTGTTCGTCGTCGACGACAACTTCATCGGCAACAAGAAGCTCGCCAAGGATCTGCTCCGCGCGATCGCCGAGTGGGGTGCGGCGCGCAGCTACCCGATCGACTTCAACACCGAGGTCTCGCTCAACGTGGCGCAGGACGACGAGCTGCTCGAGCTGATGCGCGCGGCCCGCTTCACCACGGTGTTCATCGGCATCGAGAGCCCACGCGCCAAGTCGCTCGCGGAGACGCACAAGACGCAAAACCTGCGCGCCGGGCTGGTCGAGAGCGTGCGCAAGATCCAGTCCTACGGCATCCAGGTCCAGGCGGGCATGATCGTCGGCTTCGACCACGACGACCCGACGATCTTCGAGGAGCAGCTGCGCTTCATCCAGGAGGCGCGCATCCCCGTCTCGATGACCGGCATGCTGCAGGCGCTGCCCAAGACGCCGCTGCACAGCCGCATGGCCACCGAAGGGCGCCTGATCGGCGAGTCGCAGGGCGACCAGTTCGTGTTCTCGAACATCCTGCCGCGCCTGATGACGCGCCTCGAGCTCTACCGCGGCTACCGCGAGCTGGTGACCAAGCTCTACGACTTCCGCCACTTCCGCCGGCGCGCGGTGGCCTACCTGATGGGCAAGGGCGCGGAGGCCGGACAGCGAATCGACGTGAGCCGCGACCAGCTCCGCCTGCTGCTGCGCATCCTGTGGCACACGGTGGTGCGCGCCACGCCGCGGCGGGCCTGGTTCACGGTGTCGCTGCTCGGCACGACGCTCTTGCGCCGGCCGTCGGTGTTCGTCGACGCCGTGGCCCTGGCGCTGGTCCACCAGGGGCTCTACGACTACGTCCGCGTGCTGCGCGGCCACCTCGACCAGGCGATCGCCGAGCTCGAGGAGCAGACCTCGAGCCTGGCCGTCTCGTCGAGCTGAGAGCGCGAGCAGGAATCCCCGGACAGGACCAGGGTGCCTGTGGTCCGCCGCGACGGCGGTGCACGGTGCGAGGTGACACGGACACGATCACCTCGACTCATTGAGGTGATTCGTTTAGAATCACCTCATGCCCGACGCGGTCGACCGGATCCGGTCGTTGATCGAGCGCCGCGGAGAGATCGCCAACCGCGACGTCGTCGCCGCCTTGCACGTGTCGCCCGCCACCAGCCACCGACTCCTGCGCGCCCTGGTGACGAGCAGGGTTCTCGAGCGGCACGGGCGGGGCCCGGCGGCGCGCTACCGGCTTCGAGCCCTCCGGCATCGCTTCCGAATCCCGGGTCTCGAAGAGGACGCGGTGTGGCAGCAGCTCGGGCGTGAGATCGCGAGCATCCGCCCCCTGCCGCCGACCGACGGCCAGAGCCTCCAATTCGCGGCGAGCGAGGTGATCAACAACGCCATCGACCACTCCGAGGGCAGGGCGGTCGAGATCGGCGTGACCTTCGAGGCCGCGGCCACCACCGTGACGACGGTGCGCGACGACGGCATCGGCGTTTTCCGGAGAATCTGCCGCGACTTCGGCTTCGCATCGCCGGCGGACGCGATCGTCCAGCTCGAGAAGGGGAAGCTCACCAGCGATCCCGCGCGACACAGCGGCGAGGGCTTGTTCTTCTCGTCGAAGGCGGCGAGTCGCTTCCGCATCGAGAGCCAGGGCGTCGCCTGGGTCGTCGACAACCTCGTCGCCGACACGGCGATCGGACCGAGCGCGATTCGCCGGGGTACGCTCGTGACGCTCACCCTGGTCGCCGGCCACGTCCCGCGTCTCGAGGACGTGTTTCGCTCCTACACCGATCCCGAGGTGCTCCGCTTCACGCGCACGCGCACCACCGTCAGGCTGAGCGCACTGGGCTCCACGCTGATCTCCCGATCCGAGGCCCGTCGCGTCACCCAACGCCTCTCGGAGTTCACCCACGCCGTGCTCGACTTCTCCGGCGTCGAGATCGTGGGACAGGGCTTTTGCGACGAGGTCTTCCGCGTCTTCGCCCGCCAGCATCCCGGGCTCGTCCTGGAGCCCGTCGGGATGAACGACGCCATCGCTTTCATGGTCGCGCGGGCACGCACGACGTGAGCCAGGGCGAGCCGGACTGCTCGCTGGTGGGCGCTCAGCCCGCGCTGGCGGCCACCTCGCCGAAGGAGCCGAGCTTCGCCGCGAGGTGGAACACCACCCAGGCGCCGCAGCGGTCGCAGTCGACGTCGTTGCCGTAGCAGCAGAACGGTGTCGTCAGGTGGTCGCCGTCGAGGTAGAGCGGCAGGACCAGGTCGTGCGCCGGGCAGGCATCCGTGACTCGCTTGGCCTGCGGCGGGAGCATCAGCTCGAGGCTCTCGCGCGAGTTGCGCACGAAGCCCGGGTACGCCGCCTTGAGCCGCATCACCTCGCGCACGGCGCCGGCCCGCTCGGCGACGGTGTCCCACGCATCCTTCCCGTGCTCGTCGGCACGCGGGACGTAGAAGGAGAAGGTCATCCACCCGGCGCGCGTCCCGCGCACCGCCCGCACCAGCCCCTCGAGCCTATGCTGGTTGCGCCGCGTGACCACGCACTGCACCTGGACCGGCGAGGCGAAGTCGTCGGGCAGGGTGGAAAGGTTGCGGATCACTCGGCGGTAGACGCCGCGGCCGCGGATCGCGTCGTTCAGATCCTCGGGGCCGTCGAGGCTCACGACGTAGAGCACCGCGGGGCCGAAGTCGACCAGCGGCACCGTTCCGTTGGTGGTGATCGTGTTGCGCCGGAAGAGGTGGATCCCCTCGGCGATCAGCCGGCGGCGCAGCAGCGGCTCGCCGCCCATCCAGAGCATCGAGTCGATCCCGTGGCGCTCGCGCAAACCGACCAGCGTCTCGAGGATCATCTCGTCGCTCATCTCGTCGCGCACCGAGACGGGCGACTCGTTGGGGTTGCCGTCGCGGTAGATGAAGCAGTGCTCGCAGGAGAGGTTGCAGCGGTTGGTCACGTTGACGATCGCCTGCGGATAGCGCCCGTCCTCGCGATAGTGGCCGCCGACGTGGGCGCGAATCATCGCCGCGCCCCGCGGCGCGGCTGCGCCAGGCGCGCTGCGGCGGCGCGCTCGGGTGCCCCTGATGTCCGGCTCATCGGCCCCTCATACAGCCTCGGCGCGACCTAGGCCATGCCTTTCGGGGCAATGCGATGCAATGCGCGACCATCTCCGCGGATCGTCTTCCTCCGTCGAATGCTGGTAAGGAGTCGCCCGGTGAGCGAGCCGCCAGCCAGTGAGGAAGATGCACCAGAGGGCGAGAGACGGGCCCGCGGGCTCCGCGCCGAGCGTCCGCCGATCTCGCCGCACCCGACGGCCGATGCCGTCGAGACAGGCCGCCGGCCGAGCCGGGGGCTGGCGCTCGCGAGCGCAGCCTCCTACGTCTTGCTGTTCGCCTGGCTGACGTGGCGCTGGATGATGAAAGCCGGCACGGCTTTCGCTGACGGCACCGACCCACGCGACTCACGGCTGATCCTGTGGATTCTCTGGTGGGTGGAGCACTGGCTTCGAGGCGGACTCGCGGGCAACCTCTTCGACGCCCCGATCTTCCACCCCACACCGAGACAGCTCACGGGATCGGAGCACTTCCTGACCAGCCAGCTGGTTTTCGCTCCGGTCCGCTGGATCTCGGGTAGCCCCCTCCTGGCCGCCAACGTCGTCGCCCTCGCCTCCTACCCTGCGACTGCGTTCGCGATGGAGCGGCTCCTCGTGGCGCTGCGCTTGTGGTGGGCGGCCGCTTGGCTCGGCGGCGTCGTCTTTGCCCTGGGTGCCTTTCGCGTTCCGGCCAGCGTGCACGTCCTGCAGCTGCACGTGGTCTTTCTTCCACTGTCGGTCCTGGCGCTGCTACGCCTTCGCAGGCAGCCGACCTGGCTCGCGGCCATCCTGGTCACGGGATGCCTCACGGCCGGAATGCTCAGCTCCTATTACCTCGCAGTCCTTCTGTGCCTGAATTACGCGGTGTGGGTCGCGGTCGAGGCGCTGCGATCGCTCCCGGGCCGGTGGCGCTTTCTGACGATGGCCGCCGCAGCGCTCGTCGTTTCCAGCCTCTTGCTCGGATGGGTCTCGCGGCCGTACCTAGCGCGTCGCGCGGAGCTGGGCGGCGCCACCTCGACCTCCGAAGCCCATTCCAGACCGCCGGCCGAGGCCGCGCGCGCGGCGCTCGGCGGCGTGGACCCCGATGCCTACGTGCGTCGATTGCTCGTTCGCACCATGGTGCTCGGCGACCTGGAGAGCCCGGAGCGCCTGACCCTCTGGATCCTCGCCGCGATGGGCCTCCTCGCAATCGGCCATCCCGCCCGGCTCCCCGGGATCGCGGCGGCAATGGGCTGCATCTCCCTATCGCTGCTGGTCGCCCTGAACGGGATCCCGGCACTTCTGCCACCGGCCGTTGGCGGGTGGTTCGAGTTCTTCCGCGCACCTCTGCGCGCCCCGGCCCCTGGTGACCTCCAAGCCTTATCTCGCCCTAGCTCTCAGGATCGCCAACCAGGGCGCGGCCGCCTGGCCAGTGAGCAGCCCGGGGGGCACAGCGATGGACGGGACGGTGTACATCGAAGCCGAGTGGCAACGGCCGAGCAGCCGCTCCGACCCGCCCCGGGTGCTTTCGCAAGACATCTCGCTCCGGCGCGACGTTCTCCCCGGGGAAATCCTCGAGCAGCGGGTGCTGCTTTCCACGCCGCAGGAGCCCGGCGAATACGTCGTCGCGTTGCGCCTGCGCCAACGGCGCGGCGCCGCTTTTCGCGACGACGAGACATCACCCACCCGGCTCGAGGTGCGCGTCGAGCCCGAGCGCCCGCACGAATGATCCTGCGGCACCGAGCTCGCATCCGAGATGCCCACTGCTGCGGACACGTGATCGGCGGTGCAATCGGCCTCGCCCCTCAGGGGCGATGCGCGAAGACCTGGATCTTCGGCCCCGGCCGCACGACACCAGCAATGCGTCCCAGCGGAAGAAGAAAGGCGTCCATCGGCTCCATGACGGGGTCGGCACGGCCCGCCTCGAACGGATCGAACGTCACGGGAAGCGCGAGAACATGGGCCGCGATCCGCCCTCGCCCAAGATGCGCCAGGTGCTCGTGCCCCGTCGAGACGAGCGCCCCGATGAGGGCGGCGAACGCGGGCAGCAGCCCGGTGACCTGGGCCGCCAGCTCGGCCGGCCACGCCTTCGCCAAAGCCTATGGCGCGCAAGCGCAGCACGCCAGCCGCGCGAGCGCGGGCCAAGGCCATCCTTTTCCGGGGCCTGTCTCGATGCTCGCCCTGCCTGGCCCCGGAGCGCCACGGCTCGCCGTCACTTGGGCCAGCGCTCCGGCCAATCGCGCGACACGCGCAGCTCCCAGCGCGGTGCCCGCTTCTCGAGGAACGCCATCACGCCCTCGAGGGCATCGGCCCGTCCCATGACCACGTGGTGCAGGGCCGTCTCCTTGCGCTCGACCTCCTCGGGCCCGAGCGCGCGCCCCTCCCAGAGCAGGCGCTTGCACAGCGCGGCCGAGAGCGGTGCCACGTTGGCGGCGATGTCGTGCGCCATCTCCAGCGCCGCGGGCAGCACCTCGGCGGCGGGCAGCGCCCGGCTCGCCAGGCCCATCGCGGCGGCCTCTTCGCCTCCGAAGGTGCGTCCCGTCAAGAACAGCTCGGCGGTGCGCGCGAAGCCGATCGCCCGCGGCACCGTCCAGTGCGAGTAGGCGTCGGGGATCACGCCGCGGCGCACGTGCAGGAAGCCGAACTTCCCCTCGCGGGCGAACAGCCGGATGTCGCACTGCATGGGCAGCGTGAGCCCGATGCCCACCGCGTGTCCGTTCACCGCGGCGATCACCGGCTTGCGCACGGCGAACGCCGGCGGGTCGACGCCGGCGGCGCTGAACTCGGGCTCCTCGCGCCGCGCGAAGGTGTCGGCGCCGGCCGCGAAGTCGGCACCGACGCAGAAGTCGCGCCCGGCGCCGGTCAGCACGACGGCGCGGACGTCGTCGTTGCGGTCGCACTCGCGGTAGGCTTGGCCCAGCTCGGCGGCCATGCGGCCGGAGAAGGCATTGCGCTGCGCGGGGCGATCGAGCGTCAGCAGCGCCACGGCACCGTCGATCTCGAAGCGCAGGTGCGGCTCGTCTCGTTGCGTCGTGCTCATGGCCGCCCCTTCTAGTGTTCGCTGGCGTGCGCGTCGACCGCACGCGGCGTGGGGCGCGCACTGCGCTCGCGTGGCGCCGCGCGCGCGGCGGCCGAGCATCGCGACGGCGTGGCGCGAGCGGCGATCAGCAGCCCAGGTAGCGCGCCTCGAGGTGGCGGCGGAAGATCTCCGCGTCGAGCGGCTTTCCCGTCGCGTGGACGATCAGCTCGCGCGTCGAGAGCAGCGCGCCCTGCTGGTGGACGTGGGTGCGCAGCCAGCCCATGAGCGGTGCGAAGTCGCCGCGCGCGAGCGCCT
>CAZGUU010000111.1:0-14552 GCA_964529315.1 uncultured Enterobacteriaceae bacterium | reverse complement strand
TGGCTGCGCCGACCGCTCCGGATGCGGCGCGCAGCCGCGGCGCGGCGGGCCCGGCGGCTTCCGGCGCCAGCCCGGCGGTGGGCCTGCCCGGGGGGCTGCCGCTGGGCTCGAGCAAGGAGCCCATCGTCATCACGTCCAACCAGCTCGAATTCGACTACCAGCACAATCGGGTGACCTACCGCGGCACGGTGCACGCGACGCAGGACGACCTGACGATCGACAGCGACACCCTCATCGTGACCTTCGACCGCGCCGATGAAGGGAAGCAGGCCGAGCTTCGCGAGGTCGTGGCACAGGGCAACGTGGTGATCACCCAGGGAACGCGCAAAGCGACCGGAGAGACGGCGGTCTATAGCCAGCCGGAGCGCAAGATCGTCCTGCTGGGAAACCCCGTGCTGCGCGACGGCCCCAACGAGATCACCGGGGACCGCCTGACCGTCCTGCTCGACGAGGGACGCAGCGTGGTCGAGTCGAGCGCGAAGAAGCGCGTCTCGGCGGTTCTCTATCCGGGGAGCGAGCCCTCGGGGGTCGGCGGCGGCGCTTCCGAGCGGGGATCCGAGACGGCTGGAGGCGGAGCCGGGTCGAAGACGGCGAAGCCGTCGACGGCCAAGCAGAGCGCAGGGGGGCGTCCGTGACGGCCGGGCTCCACCAGGCGAGCGCCGCGTCGAGCTTCGCGCCGGCGCCTTCGCTCGATCCCGGAGCGCTGCGTGCCGTCCTCAGTGCCCGGGGGCTGGAGAAGTCCTTCGGCAAGCGCAAGATCCTGAAGTCGGTGTCGATCGAAGTCCACCCCGGCGAGGTCGTGGGTCTGCTCGGCCCCAACGGCGCGGGCAAGACGACGACCTTCTATTGCGTGGTCGGCCTTGCGCGTCCCGACGCGGGCACCGTCTGCCTGGGCGACCGTGATCTGACCGACCTACCGATGTTCCGCCGCGCGCGCGCCGGCATCAGCTACCTGCCCCAGGAGCCCTCGGTGTTCCGCGGGCTGACGGTGGCCCAGAACATCATGGCGATCCTCGAGACCCTGCCGCTGCCCCGCGAGGTGCGGCGCGATCGCCTCGACGCGCTGCTCGACGAGCTGTCCATCGCGCACCTGGCCCACTCGAATGCCAGCGCGCTCTCGGGCGGGGAGCGGCGGCGGCTCGAGATCACTCGGGCGCTGGTGATCGCCCCCTCGTTCATCTTGCTCGACGAGCCGTTCGCGGGCATTGACCCCATCGCCGTGATCGATATTCAGAACATCATCGTCCAGCTCAAGGAGCGGGGAATCGGCGTCTTGCTCACCGATCACAACGTGCGCGAGACGCTGGGCATCTGCGACCGTGCGTACATCTTGAACGAGGGGAGCATCCTCGAGGAAGGAACACCCGAAACCATCGCCGCCAGCCCGAGGGCGCGAGAAATCTATCTCGGCGAGCGGTTCCGGCTGTAGTCGGCTGCGCCATGGCCTACGAGCAAAAGATCGGACTCTCGCGCAGGCTCACCCAGAGCCTGGTGATCACCCCACAGCTCAAGCACGCGATCAAGATCCTGCAGCTTTCGCGCGCCGACCTCGAGCAGCTCGTCTCCGAGGAGGTCGAGCAGAACCCGACGCTGGAGTCGCTCGAGCTGGGCCAGGAGGAGCAGGAGCTCGAGGCCCTCTCGCAGACGCCCGACGAGCGCATGCCCGAGCTCGTCGACCCGACCAGCGAGGGGGCGCCAGAGCGCGTCGAGGAGAGCTCGACCGAGCTCACCCCGGAGAGCTCGAGCCTGGGCGACATCAACTGGGACGAGTACCTGGCGAACTACGCCAACAACTTCACCCAGGGATCGATGTCGGCGGGCACCGCGGGCGACTACGACGAGGATCGCCGCCCGAGCCTGGAGAACACGCTCACCCGGACTTCCTCCCTGGCCGACCACCTCACCTGGCAGCTGCGCATGGGCGCGTTCACCGCCGAGGAGCGGGCGATCGGCGACGCGCTGATCGGAAACTGCGACGACAACGGCTACCTGCAGATCTCGATCGAGGACGCCGCCTTCGAGGCGGGCGTGGACTCGGCGACGGTTCTGCGCACGCTGCGCAAGATGCAGGATTTCGAGCCCTCGGGCGTGCTGGCGAGGGATCTGCGCGAATGCCTGCTGATCCAGCTGCGCCAGCGTGGCCTCGAGGGCTCGCCCGCCGCGGCGATCGTCCGCGACCACCTGGGCCTGCTCGAGGCCAAGCGGTTCGACAAGCTCGCCAAGGAGCTGCGCATCCGCAACGACGAGGTCTCGCAGGCGGTCGACCTGATCGCATCGCTCGAGCCCAAGCCTGGCCGAGACTACGCCGAGAGCGAGGCCCGCTACGTCGTCCCCGACGTGTTCGTCGAGAAGATGGACGGCGAGTACGTCGTCATGCTCAACGACGACGGCATGCCCCGCCTGCGGGTGAGCAACAGCTACCGTCGCCTGCTCGCCGACACCGAGGGCTCGGCCGAGGCCAAGAGCTACATCCGCGAGAAGCTCTCCGCGGCGCAGTGGCTGATTCGCAGCATCCACCAGCGCCAGGGCACCCTGTTCAAGGTGACCTCCTCGATCGTTCGCTTCCAGCAGGATTTCCTCGACCACGGGGTCAAGGCGCTGCGGCCGCTGGTGCTCAAGGACGTCGCCAACGACATCGGCATGCACGAGTCTACCGTCAGCCGGGCCACGGCGAACAAGTACGTCCATACGCCGCAGGGCACACTCGAGCTCAAGTATTTCTTCACCTCGAGCATCCGCTCGACGGACGGCGAGGGCGTCTCCGCGGAGTCGGTCAAGGAGCAGATCCGAGGGATCATCGAGTCCGAGGATCCGCGCCGCCCGTTCAGCGACCAGCACATCGCCCAGGTGCTCGCCTCGAGCCACATCGAGATCGCCCGCCGCACCGTCGCGAAGTACCGTGAGATCATGGGGATCTTGCCGTCCTCCAAGCGGAGGCAGATGGCGTGAGAGAGAAGCCGGTACCCATCACGGTGACGTTCCGTCACCTCGCACCGACCGACGCGCTGCGCAGCCATGCCGAGAAGAAGATCGACGGCGTCGTGTCGCTGCTCGCGGGCGCAACCGACGTGCACGTCGTGCTGAGCACCTCGCCGCACCACCGCAGGCAGTCGGCCGAGATCACCGTCCACGGAGCCCACAGCGTGCTCACCGCGCGCGACGAGACCGACGACATGTACGCGTCGATCGACCTGGCGGCCGCCAAGCTGCACCGCCAGGTCGGCACCCTGCGGGGCAAGACCGTCGGCAAGCCGCGGCGTGGGGCGACGGCGATCCGGAAGGCGGGATCGTCGCCCGAGACGGCATGACGATCACCGACATCCTGGCCCCGGAGCGGATCCTCCCGGAGGTCTCCGGTGCGACGAAGGAGGCGGTGCTCGAAGAGCTGGCCGCGCTGCTCGCCGGAGAGGCGACGGGAGCGGCGGCGCCCGAGATCGCCGCCGTCCTGCGCGAGCGCGAGCGCTTGAACAGCACGGCGATCGGCGAGGGCATCGCCATTCCGCATGGCCGCCTCGCGGCCGCGGCCAGCGTGGTGGCGGGCTTCGCGCGAAGCAGCACCGGGGTGGACTTCGACTCGGTGGACGGGCAGCCGACCCACCTCTTCTTCGTCCTGGTCGCCCCCGACGACGCCGCGGCGATGCACCTGAAGGCGCTGGCACGCATCTCCCGTCTGCTCAAGGACCGGGCGTTCCGTGCCCGCCTGCTCGCCCTCGACACCCGTGGGGCGCTCTACGATGCGATCGTCGAGGAAGACGCGAAGCTCTGATCGCCGGCGCGGCGCCGGGCCGAGCCCCGCGCGGAGGCGCCGATGTCGGTGAGCGTCCGCGCCCTGGCGGCGCTGGGCGGCCCGCTCAAGCTCGAGCTGGTCGCCGGCAAGGCGGGGCTCGCGCGGGCCATCGAGGCGCCGCGCATCCAGAAGCCGGCCCTGGCGCTGGCGGGCTACCTCGACCAGATCCACCCGGGCCGCGTGCAGGTTCTGGGCAATGCCGAGGTCGGCTACCTGCAGCGGCTCGAGCGGGGTGCCGCCGAGTCTGCCGTCGACGCGGTCTGCCGGGCGCCGATCGCCTGCCTGGTGGTCACCAACGGCAATGCCGTGCCGCGCGTCCTGGCGCGCGCCGCCCAACGCCACCGCGTGCCGCTGCTCGTCACCGAGCAGCGCACGGCGGCCACCATCCGGGCTCTGGCGCGCTGGCTCGAGGATCGCTTCGCGCCCGAGACCTCGGTGCACGGCGTTCTGATGGACGTGCTGGGCCTGGGAGTCCTGCTCCTCGGCAAGAGCGGCATCGGCAAGAGCGAGGCGGCGCTCGCGCTGCTCGGCCGCGGCCACCGGCTGGTCGCCGACGATGTCGTGCGCGTTCGCGAGGCGCCACCGGGGACGCTGGTCGGACGCTGCCCCGAGGGGCTCAGGCACCACATCGAAATTCGCGGGCTGGGCGTGCTGAGCGTCGCCGACCTGTTCGGCACGCTGGCCACGCTCGACGAGGCGCGCATCGATCTGGCGATCGAGTTCGGCGACCAGAGCGCGGCGAGCGCGCCGGACCGTCTGGGGATCGACGACCCGACCCTGCCGATCCTCGGCGTGGAGGTGCCCCATCTGCGGATCCAGCTTCGCCCCGGCCGCGACGTGGCGACCATCGTCGAGGTGGCGGCGCGCAACCAGATGCTCAAGCGCCGTGGGATCCACGGCGCGCGGCGCTTCGTCGGAGCGCTGGAGCGCAACCTGCGGCGCGCTTCGGCCAGGGGGCGCGCGTGAAGGGCTCTCTCCAGGTGGCGGTGATCACCGGGCTCTCCGGCTCCGGCAAGAGCACGGCGATCCACGTGCTCGAGGATCTCGGCTACTACTGCATCGACAACCTGCCGGCCGTCCTGCTGCCGCGCTTCATCGAGCTCTGCGAGGACAGCGAAGAGATCACCCGTGTGGCGCTGGGCGTCGACTCGCGCAGCCGCGAGTTTCTCGACGAGCTGCCGCGCGTGCTCGGCGAGGTGCGCGGGCGGGGCCACCGTGTGCAGGTCGTCTACCTCGACGCGGGCGACGACGCCCTGGTGCGGCGCTTCAGCGAGACGCGCCGGCCTCACCCCATGGCCGAGGGAAGCGACGTTGCCGGGGGAATCGCGCGCGAGCGGGCTCGCCTGGCGACGCTGCGCGAGCAGGCCGACCGCATCCTGGACACCAGCGCGTTCACCGGGCACCAGCTGCGCGAGCAGCTGCGCTCGCTGTTCGCTCGCGGGGCGGGGACGACTTCGCTGGCCGTTGCTCTGGTGTCGTTCGGCTTCAAGTTCGGGCTGCCCGCCGACGCCGACCTGGTCTGGGACGTCCGCTTCCTGCCCAACCCCTTCTACGTCGACGAGCTACGCCCCATGACCGGCCTGGATGCGCCGGTGGCGGCGTTCGTGCTCGCCGACCCGGCAGCGCAGCGCTTCCTCGCAATGGTCGACGAGTTCCTGGGCTTCGCCCTGCCGCACTACCAGCGCGAGGGCAAGCGGTACCTGACGGTCGCGGTGGGGTGCACCGGCGGGCGCCACCGCTCGGTGGTGCTGGTGGAGCGGCTGGCGCGGATGCTAGACGGAGGAGCAGCCGAGGTGTCGGTCCGGCACCGCGACGTGCGCCGTTAGCCGGTGCGGGCCGAGGAGGAATTGCCGCGGGTGGTCGTCCGAGCGTCGAGCGAGGCGCGAGGCGGGCCGCGTCGGGCGATGCGTGGGGAGGTCGAGCGATGATGGCCCTGGCGCGAGAAGAAGCGATGCGAAGATCGGTCGATGGCGACGAAGGCGCCACCAACACCGTCCCGGTGGGGATCGTGGTGGTGGGGCACGGACGCTTTGCTGCCGAGATGGTGGCGACGCTGGAGAGCGTCGTCGGCTCCATCGAGGCGGTCGAGGGGGTGGCCTGCCGCGCCAACGACGGGCCGGCCGCGATTCGCGACCGGATCGCCACGGCGATCGACGACGTCGACCATGGCGCGGGAGTGATCGTGCTCACCGACATGCTCGGCGACACGGCGTCCAACGTGAGCCTCGAGCTCGCCCGCGAGCGTCCGGGAGTGGAGGTCGTCGCCGGCGTCAACATGCCCATGCTGCTCAAGCTCACCACGTCGCGACGGGGCGTGTCGGTGGCCGATCTGGCCGCCTTCATCCAGCGCTACGGCCGGGAGCACATCTGCTGGCCCACGGGGGCGGGCGCCTGATCTCCGCCGGGGTGGACCGCCGCGTGCGACGCAGCTTCCTGATCAAGAACCGGCTCGGCCTGCACGCGCGTGCCGCCGCGCAGCTCGTGCAGCTCGCCGCGAGCTTCCAGAGCGAGATCAACATCGCCCGCGAGGGGCAGACGGTGAACGGCAAGAGCATCATGGGCCTGATGATGCTCGCCGCCAGCCAGGGCGCGACCATCGAGGTCGAAGCGGTGGGCGAGGACGCCGAAGCGGTGCTCGAGGCGATAGAGGGGCTGATCGAGGCGCGCTTCAACGAATCGCAGTGAGGTGCTGCGCGGATCGCCCGGGCGCGGCACCAGAGCTGGCGGGGCCCCTTCAGAGGAAGCTGGCGAAAACGGAGTCGGCGAGCAGCAGACCGCGCTCGGCGAGCGCGATCCTCGAGCCGTGCCGCTCGAGCAAGCCCTCGCCGAGCAAGTCCTCCACGTGGGGGAACGCGGCGAGCAGGGACTCGCCGAAGCGCGCCGCGAAGGCCTCGGGGTCCACCCCGGCGAGCTCGCGCAGCCCGAGCCAGCAAGCTTCGCCCATCGCTTGCGCGCGGGTCAAGCTCTCGTGCGAGGCGACCGCCTGGCCGCTGGCGAGCACCGATGCCATGTAGCCGTTGGGATCACGCAGGTTCTCCCAGCGCGTGCCGTAGCTCTCGCCCGGGCTCGGGCCCGAGCCTGGATCCGCGCCACCAGCCGAACGGCAGGGGCGCATGGTCGTGGCCGGACCGCGGTACCACGGGTGCGCGCCGGGCGAGTAGGAGTGCGCTCCCGCGCCCAGGCCGACGTAGGGCACGCCCCGCCAGTAGGCGAGGTTGTGGCGCGCGGCGTGGCCGGGCCGAGCGTGGTTGGAGATCTCGTAGTGCTCGAAGCCGGCGCGCCCGAGCCGCTCGCGCACGGTGTGGAACATCGCCACCTCGAGCTCCTCTGGAGCGCGCCGCAGGCCCCCAGCGCGCAGATCGCGGTGCATCGCCGTGCCGCTCTCGTAGGTCAGGGCGTAGGTCGAGACGTGCTCGGGAGCCACGGCGACCGCTGCATCGAGGTCTGCCTCGCAAGAGCGGAGGTCCTGGCCGGGGACGGCGTGGATCAGGTCGAGCGAGAGATCGGCGAACCCGGCGCGACGCGCATCGCGCAGGGCGGCGCGCGAGTCGTCCACCGAGTGCCGGCGGCCCAGCGCTTCGAGGGTCGGGGGCTGGAAGGACTGCACGCCGAGCGAGAGGCGGCTCACGCCGGCGGCGCGGAAGCCCGCCAGGCGCGCGGCATCGACCGTTCCGGGATTCGCCTCGAGGGTGATCTCGGCGCCGTCGGCGATTGGCCGCACGCGCGCGACCGCCTCGAGCAGCGCGCCGATGGTGCGCGGTGCGAGCAGCGACGGCGTCCCGCCGCCGAAGAACACGGTGCCGATCGTCGCCGAGCGCAGCGGCTCCTCTGCGGCGCGAGTCTCGAGCTCGCGCTCGAGCGCTGCGGCATACTCGTGCTCCGGCCAGGTGCTGGCGGCGTACGAGTTGAAGTCGCAGTACGGGCACTTGGCGAGGCAGTAGGGGATGTGGACGTAGAGCGCGACCAGCCCGTCGCCGGCTCGCGGCGCCTCGCGGCGGCCGGCTCGAGCTTGGCGATCCACGCTCGGGACGCTACCGTCGCACCCGTGACGGCGCAACCCCATGCCGCTGCGGACGCGAGCGCGGACAGGGTGATCGCGGCCCGGGACCTCTACAAGGAGTTCTCCGGCCGGCCGGTCGTGCGCCGGATTTCCTTCACCGTGCGCGCCCGCGAGTGCGTCGGCTTCCTGGGCCCCAACGGCGCGGGCAAGACCACCACCATCCGCATGCTCTCCTGCCAGTCGCCGGTCGGCGGCGGGTCGGTCGAGGTCCTCGGGCTGCCGGTGTGTCCGGCGAACGAGCGCGCCATCAAGCGCCGCCTGGGCATCGTGCCGCAGGAGGACAACTTGGACCCGGACCTCGGCGTCCTGACCAACCTGCTGGTCTACGCGAGCTACTTCGGCATGCCGCGGCGCGAGGCGCAGCGGCGCGGGATGCGCCTGCTCGAGCTCTTCGCGCTCGCCGACCGGCGCGACGCGCGCATCGACACGCTCTCCGGCGGCATGAAGCGGCGCCTGACCCTCGCCCGGGCGCTGATTCACGAGCCGGCGCTCCTGGTGCTGGACGAGCCGACCACCGGGCTCGACCCGCAGGCACGCCACCTGGTGTGGGAGAAGCTGCGCGAGCTCAAGCGCTCGGGAGCGACCATGCTGCTCACCACCCATTACATGGAGGAGGCGGCGCAGCTCTGCGACCGCGTGCTCATCCTCGACGAGGGGCGAATCATCGCCGAGGGGACGCCGCGCGAGTTGATCCTGCAGCACGCCGGGCGCGAGGTGGTCGAAGTCTTTGGGCCGACCGACGGCCTGGCCGAGCGGTGCGCGCCGCTCGCCTCGAGGGTCGAGCGGACTCCAGACGCCCTGCGCCTGTACCTCGAGGTGGACCGTCCGCTCGAGCCCCTGCTCGAGGCGCTGGGCCACGCTCCGTTCCTCCATCGAGCCGCCAACCTCGAGGATGTCTTCCTGCGCTTGACCAAGCGGGAGCTGCGCGACTGACATGGACGGAGACGCCGCAGCGACCGCCGCCTCGCGCGCGGAGCGGCCCGCGATGGTCGATCGCCGGACGCTCCGCGTGGCTGCGCTCGGCGCCGGGCCGATCCACCTCGCCTCGGTCGCCCGCGTCACGCGGCGCAATTTCCTCTCGTGGCGGCGCTTCTACGCCTCGAGCGTGGTGAGTGCGCTCGGCGAGCCCCTGCTCGTGCTGCTGGGCATTGGCTACGGCCTGGGCCGTTACGTCGGCGCGATCGACGGCGTCTCGTACGCGCAGTTCATCGCCTCGGGCATCCTCGCCTCGTCGGTGATGAACGTTGCGACTTTCGAGACCACCTTCTCGACGTTCGCCCGGATGCGCGAGCAGCACACCTACGACGCGATCCGCGCCACCCCCGTGTCGCTCACCGAAATCATGGGCGGCGACGTGCTGTGGGGTGCCTGCAAGTGCGTCCTGCCGGCCACCGCGATCACCCTGGTCATGCTGGTGGCGGGTCTGCTGCGCAGCCCGTGGGCGGCGGTGCTGCCCGTGGCCGGCGTGATGATCGGCCTGCCCTTCGGCGCGCTCGGCATGTGCGTGACCGCCCGGGCGAGCTCGTGGGACTTCTTCACCTACTACTTCACCCTGGGGATCTCGTTGATGTTCTTCTTCTCCGGGATCTTCTTTCCCCTGGCCAACCTGCCCGACGGCGTGCGCGAGGCTGCATGGTGCCTGCCGCTCGCCCACGCGGTGGCGATCACCCGGGCGCTCGCGTTGGGCCCGCTCGATGCCTGGCTGGCATTGCACGCGGCCGTGTTGGCGCTCTACTTCGTCGTCGCCTTTCGCTTCGCGGTGCGCTGGATGCACCGCCGCCTGGTCGTCTGAGCGGCGCGCCCAACGGGTCAATAGCGGCGCAGCAGGCCGACCACGACGCCGCGGATCTCGACGTCCCGCTCGTGGCACAGGGTGGGCGGGAAGCGATCGTTTGCCGGCTGCAGGCGGATCCGGCCGTGGCGCTCGCGGTGGGAGCGCTCGACGGTCGCTTCGCCGTCGAGCACGGCGACCACCGTCTGGCCGCTCTCCCCGTTGGGGCGGCTCTCGACGACGATCACGTCGCCGTCCAGGATGCCGTCGTCGCGCATCGAGTCGCCCGAGATGCGCAGGGCGAAGGTGGTGCGGCGGCGCACCATCGGCCGCGGTACGACGATGCTCTCGTCACCTCGAGCGCCCACGAGCCGCCCCGGCCGTAGACGACGAAGTCCACCTCGTTGCCGGCCTTCGTGCGCCGAGACTACGGCGAGCGGTGTCTTGACCGCCGCACCGGACCCGCGTAGGGGTCGGGGTTCGAAGCGCGACGTGATCGAGGGTCGAGGGTCGCGAGGGGCGAAGATCGCCGGCGAGCGATTCGATCGCCGCGCGCCGGTAGGGGCGAGGTAGCGAGTCATGAGGACCTGCAGACGTGGCCTTCCGGGTTGCTGGGTCGCCGCTCTTCTCGCATCCGTCGCCGCGGCAGGCGTCCTGCAGGCGCCGGGTGCTCCAGCGGCAGGGCCGCCGGTGTTCGAGAACGCCCCGGACGGCCCGGTCTACCGGGAGCCGCACCCGGCTCTCGGGGATCGCCCGGGGCGATCCCCCTCGCCGCCGCGCCAGCAGACCTGGGGGGCGGGCGCGGAGCAGCAGCGGCGCCCGAGCGAAGGCGGGACGGGAGAGACCGCGCAGGCGACCCCGCCGGGCAAGAGCTGGGCGGAGATCTTCGAAGAGAGTGTTCGCCTGAGAGCCGCGCAGGAGAAGCGCGATCCGGCGCAAGCTACGGGTGCGGGGGCAAGCACGGCGGAGCGAGTGGGCCAGCGATCGGAGCAGGGAGCCTCGGCTGCGGCCGCCGCCTCGGTGCAGGTCCAGGACACGGTCGTGGGGCAGGGCCGCGCGGCCGTCGCGGGGGACACGGTCTCGATCCACTACACGGCCAAGGTGCTCGACGGCCCGACGTTCGAGAAGACCTCCCCGCCCAGACCGTTCACCTTCGAGCTGGGTGGCGATGCGGCGATCCGCGGGCTGAGCTTCGGGGTCGCCGGGATGAAGGTTGGCGGCACGCGCAAGATCACCATCCCGGCGGCGCTCGCCTTCGACAGCCGCCCGCATCCGGACGTGCCGCGCGGGTCGGCGGTCGTCTACGTGGTTTCCCTGGCAGCGATCTCCGGCGTCGATCGCGCGGCGGAGACCGGGGAGGAAAGTGGGCAGAGGGAAGGGCGTGACGGCGCAGCGCAGGCGCCGATCACCTGGGACACGAGCTACTCGCACGCGGCCATGAACGGCTTCTTTCGTGAGCAGCAGCTGATCTGCCTGGTGGGGGCCGAGCGGGAGGCCCGCAGGCTCCCGCTGCACGGCACCGTGTGGCAGCGCCTGGCCAAGCGGGCGATCCTCGTCTGGGTGGACCCCGAGGCACCCTCGACGGCCCCGCCCGACGCCAACGACTGGAACCGGTTCGATGCTCGCGGCGTGATGAAGATGCTCGGCGTGCAGGGCCAGCTGCCGCAGGTACTCGTGCTCGAGCCGTCCAAGAACAGCGACCTGCCGGACTCGGTGCTCTGTCGGGTCGGCGGGGAAACCCCGCCCGGAGAGTGGGGTGCGAAGATCGAGGCCTGCCTGCCGCGTGCGAAGTAGGACGTGGGGTCCCGGCTGTCTCACCCGCGTTGGCACAGAGGGCCACCTCCACCTGGGGCGAGACCACTCGCCTGCGTCACGTCCCTTGCGACGCGCACGGACATCCTGCAGTCGCCTAGGTCAAGAATGCTCTGCAATGGTGACGCCTACTGTCCTACGCAAGGGTGAGTATCTGGCGGGCGACTGGGCGGGCGTCACCGGCGGCGCGGGCCGCAACGCGGCGGGCCGCATCCTCGACGATCTCAAGGTGAAGAGCGGTGCGCTGGATGCACCGCCGGCTGGCCGCCTGAGCGGCGCGCCCAACGGGTCAATAGCGGCGCAGCAGGCCGACCACGACGCCGCGGATCTCGAGGTCGCGCTCGCGGCACAGGATGGGCGGGAAGCGATCGTTTGCCGGCTGCAGACGGATCCGGCCGTGACGCTCGCGGTGGAAGCGCTTGACGGTCGCTTCGCCTTCGAGCACCGCAACCACCGTCTGGCCGCTGTCGGCATCGGGGCGGCTCTCGACGAGGATCACGTCGCCGTCGAGGATGCCGTCGTCGCGCATCGAGTCTCCGGAAATGCGCAGCGCGAAGGTGCCACGGCGGCGCACCATCGATTCCGGCACGGCGATGCTCTCGTTCTCGAGGACGCCCTCGAGTGGCTTGCCCGCGGCGGCGATGCCGAGCAGCGGGATCTCGACCGCCGCGCCGGGCTTCTCCCGACGCACCACCTCGAGCGCCCGGCTGTGCCCGGCGCGCCGCCGGATCAGACCCTTGCCCTCTAGGTTGGTCAGGTGCTTGTGCACCGTGGCGAGCGAGGCCAGGCCGAAGCGCCTGCCGATCTCGTCGAGCGTGGGCGCGTAGCCCTGCTCGCGGATGTGCTCGTCGAGGAAGTCGAGCAGCTCCTTCTGCCGGCGCGTCAACGTGACCGTTCGAGGCGCTTCCACTGGCGGCGAAGTTTAGGCGAAGGTGGTGCGCTTTGCAAGGGGTTCAAGGGGTTACGGGAATCCGCGCGACGGCTTGAACGGGTAATACTCCACGGCGCACATCTTGGCTTCCCGGATGGCCGGATCGGCGGTGATCAGCGTCAGGTTCAGCGTGGCGGCGGTGGCGACGATGGTGCGGTCGAACGGATCTCCCGGAAAGCGTGCGCCGAGGTCGTTGGTCTTGACGGCGATGGCGGGTGTCAGCTCCAGCAGGTGCACGTCGGCCGACAGACCCGCCGCGAAGAACTCCCCCAGCGTGGCCTCGATCTCCAGCCGGCCGAGCCGGTGGAGGATCGCTGCCTCGAGCAAGCTGACGCTGCACAGACCCTTGGGCCCTGGCGATGCCAGCAGGTGTCGGATGCGCTGCGGAAGCGCTTCCGGAATGGTCAGGCCGTTGATCCATGGGGCCGTGTCGAGCAGATGAATCACCGCAAGGTCTTCCACTCGGACGACGGGATGGCGTCGGGTGAAACCGCGGCCTTCACGCCGAGGTGCCGACCCGCTCCCAGGAAGGACCGGGGCTGCTTCGCGGGGACGATCCGCACGTAGGGCTTTCCAAAGCGAGTGACGAGGATCTCCTCTCCGGCGGCGGCGGCGTCCAGCAGACCCGTGTCTCGGCGCAAGGCGCGAACGGTGACTGTCTTCATGGCAGACAAAATGTCAGACACTCCGGGGCTGGGCAAGCTCGCGAACTGCGCCTGACTCGAGGACGAGTACCGGGCTCGTCCCGCCCCTGGGCTGGGTCGTCGCGAGAGTCGCCGAGCGACGGCTCTGGCGCGCGCTCGCTGCGCCGCCCTCGGGACGCTTCCGTCAGTCGCGACCGGTGACGATGCTGAAGAGCGTGCCGGTGACCTCGGCGCCACGGTGCTGGTCGGCGGCCGCATCTTGCTGCACCGCGCGCCCGGCGCGGGTACCCGGTTCACGCTCCAGCTGCCGCGCTGCTAGCCTGATGGCGAAGGCTTGCCCGCTTTGCCGGGGAGCCAGCCGAGGTCGGACGAGCGCGGGAAGCCCGGAGTCGACCTCCCGTCTCGAGCGCTGCTCGGAGCACCCGAGGATGCGGCCTCCACGGACGGAGGCCCTCGAGGCGCGAGACCGCATGCAAGTGGGGCGTGGCCCATGGATCGCGAGGATGTCGACCCGATCGATCACGCCCTCGAGGAAGGCGAGGCGATCGCGGTACGGCTGCGGCAGCGATCCGCCCGACCTCGCCGTGAGGTCTACCGCGGTGGATCGAACCGGTGTAGATGCGGCGTACGGTCCGCGGTGCCCTGCCGGGAGCGGCGGAGCCGTAAACGGGAGAGGCGCCCATGCAGAGCACGATGCAGGACCACCCGCTCACCATCGCTGGGATCGTCGAGCACGGCCGGCGGGTGCACGCCCAGAGCGAGGTTCTGACCTTCGATGGCGAGGCCGTGCGCCGGGCGAGCTTCGCCGCGGTGGCAGACCGCGCGGCGCGGCTCGCGGCGGCGCTCAGGCGGCTCGGCGTCGAGCCGGGTGATCCGGTCGCGACGTTCTGCTGGAATTCGCAGGAGCACCTCGAGGCCTACCTCGCGATTCCGGCGATGGGTGCCGTGCTTCACACGCTCAACGTGCGCCTGTTCCCCGACCAGCTCGCCTGGATCGTCGAGCACGCCAGCGACCGGGTGATCCTGGTCGACGACTCGCTCGTACCGTCGCTGGCGCGGATCGCCGACCGCCTGGGCTCGGTACGCCACGTCGTCGTGATCGGCTCGGGCGACGCAGGGCCCTTCGAGCACGCCCTGCGTTACGAGGATCTGCTGGCCGGCGAGACGGCGAGCTTCGACTGGCCCGAGGTGGAGGAGCGCTCCGCGGCGGCGATGTGCTACACGAGCGGTACCACGGGCAACCCCAAGGGGGTCGTCTACAGCCACCGCTCCACCTTCCTGCACTCGCTTGCCGCCACCTCGGGCGCATCGATGGGGCTCTCGGAGGCGGATCGGATCCTGCTCGTCGTGCCGATGTTCCACGCCAATGCCTGGGGCCTGCCCTACGCCGCGTGGATGGTCGGTGCCGATCTGGTGATGCCGGGACGCCACCTGCAGGCCGCCGCCCTCTGCCGGCTGATCGAGCTCACCCGGCCACTCACTGCGGCAGGGGGCGGTGTTCTTCAATGCGGACGCCACCGAGCCCACGGTGTTGTGGTTGCTCAAAT
>CAZGUU010000110.1:6489-14600 GCA_964529315.1 uncultured Enterobacteriaceae bacterium | reverse complement strand
CAGGGTCGCCGCGGCGAGCAGGGCGCCCAGGGCCGCCGCCGCGCGCAGCGAGCCCAGCCCGGGCCAGGCGTCGGCAAGCAGCGCCGCGGCGGCGGCGAGCAGCGCCGCGGGCACTAGAAAGGCCGCCACGCCCACCGCCTGAACCAGGACGTCGGCCAGAGCTGCGCCGAGCGGTCCGACGAGGTTCGAGCGTGCCCCGGGCTGGTACGAGACCACGGCCAGTGCCAGCAGGAGCCCGGCGACGGCGATGCCCAAGGCCCCCGCCTCGCGGCGCAGCGAGTGCGCGGAGCCGCGCGGCTCCGAAGACCTGCGCGCCGGAGCCACCATCGGCTACATCTCGAAGACGTGCGGGACGATCAGGGGACGCCGTCCTCGCACCTTAGAGAAGTAGCGCTTGAGCACGCGGCGCACCTCGTCCTCCACCTCGAGCAGGTCGGCGCGCGACTCGGGCGTGATCTCGCGCAGCTTCTCCCCGACCGCGGTCTTGGCCTCTTCGAGCCAGCCCGGATCCTCGCCTTCGCGCAGCACGCCGCGCGTGATCAGCTCCGGGCCCGAGGTCACCTCGCCGGTCTGCTGGTGGATGGCGATCACCGCGACGACGAAGCCGTCCTCCGAGAGGTGGCGGCGCTCGCGCAGCACCTCGAGATCGACCTCGCCCTCGCCCGTACCGTCCACCAGGACGCGTCCGGCGATCACCCGCTCGCCGGTGCGCGCACTACCGTCGACGATCTCCAGCACGTCGCCGTCCTCGAGCAGGAAGCAGCGGTCGAGCGGCATGCCCGCGTCCGCCGCGAGCCGGCGGTGCTCGTCGAGCTGGCGGTACTCGCCGTGCACCGGGACGAAGTACTTGGGACGCGCCAGGCGGATCATGGTGCGCAGCTCGTCGCGGTAGGCATGGCCCGACACGTGCGCTCGGGCACGCTCTCCGTGGTGGATCGCGGCGCCGCGCTTGGCCAGGCGGTTGAGCAGCGCATGCACGCTGCGCTCGTTGCCCGGGATGATCCGCGAGGAGAGGATCACGGCGTCGCCGGGACCGACGCGGAGCTGCTTGTACTGGTCGTCGGAGAGGCGGGCCAGAGCCGAGTTGGGCTCGCCCTGCGAGCCGGAGACGAGCACCGTCACTCGCCCCGGCGCGGTGCACAGCGCCTCCTCGAGGGGGAGGAAGCCGCCCGCCGGGAAGCGCAGGTAGCCCAGGTCTCCGGCCAGCCGCGTCGAGTCCTCGAAGCCGCGGCCGGCGACGGCGACGTGCCGCCCGCAGGCGACGCTCGCGTCGATCACCTGCTGCACCCGGTGCAGGTGCGAGGCGAAGGTGGTCACGAGGACGCGGCCGGGCACCTCACGCATCAGCTCCTCGATGCGCGGGCCGACCTCGCTCTCGGAGCCGCACTCGCCGTCGTGCTCGACGTTGGTCGAGTCGGAGAGCAGCAGTAGCACCCCTCGGGCGCCCCACTCGGCGAGACGCGCGAGGTCGGCCGTTCGCCCGTCGACCGGGTGCGGATCGATCTTGAAGTCACCCGTGTGGAGGATCGTCCCCTGCGGCGTGCCGATGGCCAGGGCCACCGAGTCGACGATCGAGTGCGTCATGTGGACGGGCTCGATGGTGAACGGACCGAGCGTGAAGCTCGTGCCCGGGGTGATGGTCTCCAGCGGCGCCGAGATCCCGCTGCGGCGCAGCTTCTCGCCGGCCAGCGCCGTGGCAAAGCGCGGCCCGAAGACCGGAACTGGGAACTCGGCGAGCAGCCGCGGCACCGCGCCGATGTGGTCCTCGTGGCCGTGCGTCACGACCACGCCGCGCAGCAGCCCGGGGCGCTCGCGCAGGTAGCCGAAGTCGGGCAGCAGGAGGTCGATTCCCAACCCGGGCCGCTCGGGAAAGAGCACGCCGCAGTCGATGGCGATCGCCGCACCCTCGGCCTCGACGAGCAGCATGTTGAGGCCGACTTCCCCCAAGCCGCCGAGCGGAACGATGCGCACGGACCCGGGCACTCAGTCGGCCCCTACTTCAGCCGGGCAATCGCCTGCGACACCACTCAACCGACCCACCCCCCATCCGGCGAGGCTATGGCCCGTGGCTGGCGATGTCAATCGACAGGACGGTCGACAGGACGGACGAGAGCGCGGCCCCGAGGCGCGGCTCGCCGGAGGGCAACGGAGGAGGGGGCGCGCAAGCGGCGCATCCCGGGGGCAGCGCGGTGCGGAGGCGGCCTGGGCACCCGGAGTTGGTACGACACTTGGAACGGGTTGCTCGGCGCATCCGCCCGGTGTAACGCGAGACCGTCGCGTCCCCCCGGCACCTCGCCCGGGCTCGCACGCAGGAGGTCGTGAATGTCGGTCAACAAGGCGATCATCGTCGGCCGCCTCGGTCGGGATCCCGAGCTGCGCTTCACCAGCAACGGGCGGGCGAAGGCTACCTTCGGCGTGGCCACGGACTCCGTATGGAAGGACCGCGACGGACAGCGCCAGAAGCAGACCGAGTGGCACAACATCGTCGTCTGGGGCCCGCAGGCCGAGACCTGTGCGAAGTACTTGACCAAGGGCCGCGAGGTCTACATCGAGGGCGAGATCCGCACGCGCACCTACGAGAAGGACGGGGCCAAGCACTACATCACCGAGATCGTCGCCCAGCAGGTGCGCTTCCTGGGCGGCGGGGACCGCGGTGCGCCGCGCGAGGCGGGCATGCCGGATGCCGCCGAGCCGACGGGCCCCTACGGGGGCGGCAACGACCCCGGCGAGGACGACATCCCGTTCTGATCGGTCCCGGGTGCTAGCGCGACGGCTCCGTGGAGCTCGCGCCCCGGCGCCCGAGCCGGGGGAACCAGCGCGGCACCGAGCGGCAGTACGCCTCGTACTGGGCGCCGAAGGTGCGGCGTAGCGTCGGCTCCTCGTAGAGCACGACGAAGCCGTGGAAGGCCACCGCGACCACGGCCGCATAGACGACCACCGCGGCGCTGCCCAGCCACAGCCCCTGCCCGAGGATCAGGCTGACCACCGCGACGTACCCGGGATTGCGCGTCCAGCGGTAGCCTCCGTGCACGACCAGGTGGCGCGGCGGCGCGACCGGAGCCGGCGTGCCGTGGCCTTCGCTGACGAAGCGCCAGAGGAAGTCGACGAACAGGGGTAGGCTCGCGACGACCAGCAGCGCGCCGAGCCAGCGCGTGGCCGGCAGCCCCAGAAGCGGCGGGCGCACGGCCCACCCCGAGAGCAGCCACGGCAGGCCCACGACCACCGTGCCGGGCACCAGCAGGACGAAGAGGATCGTGCCCAGCACCGCCCGCAGAGGCGGTCCCTGTGGCTGCGCCTCTCGTCCTGGCACATCGGCGGCCATCTCCCTCGCACCCCCTCCCGGCGCCCAAGGTATCCCACGGCACCGGGGCGGGTCGAGTGGCGCCGCCGTGCCGCGCGGCACGGCCTCACATCAGGCCGCGCTCGGCGAAGCTCGTCCAGCGGCCCAGGCCGATCACCACGTGGTCGAGCACGCGGATGCCGAGCAGGTCTCCGGCCGCGCGCAGACGCTCGGTCAGCGTCACGTCCTCGGGCGACGGCTCGGGATCGCCGCTGGGATGGTTGTGCACCAGGATCACGGAGGCCGCCGCCTCTCGAATCGTGGCGCGGAAGACCTCGCGCGGGTGCACCAGGCTCGAGGTGAGCGTGCCCTCGGAGATGCGCACCTCGCGCATCAGGCGGCCCTTGCCGTCGAGCATCAGGACGTAGAAGCGCTCCTGGGGCAGCCTGGCCAGGCGCGAGTGGAAGTGGCGGAAGATGTCCTGGCTGCAGGCAACCGGCCGCCCGAGCGCGAGCGGCGGGTGGTCCGCCCGGCGGCCGAGCGCGATCGCCGCGCACAGCGCCGAGGCGCGCACCGCACCGACGCCCTCGACCGCGGCCAGCTCCGCCTGGCTCGCCACCGCCAGGGCTGCGACCGTGGGGAAGCGCTGTCGCAAGCGCACCGCGAGCGCTCGCGCCTCGGCGCCGGGCCTGCCGCAGCACAGAACCAGCGCGATCAGATCCCCATCGGTCAGGCCCTCGACCCCGCCCCGCGCCAGGCGCTCGCGCGACTCGTCGTCCTCCCGCAACCCGATCAGCACGGGCAGCAGGGGTTGCGAGCTGCATGCCAGCCGTCGGGCCGCCGCGCGAGGCCCGCCGCGACGCCTCACCGCTCCGGCCGGCAACGCCCCGCTTCGCCTTCGTGCTTCGCTCCAGCAACGCGGCGTTTCGCCGCTCGGCGCGCCCCCCGGGACGCGGCTCGGCCTCTCAGTCCCCCGCCAGGCGAACGAGCAGACCCTTCAAATACTCGCCCTCGGGGTGCGCGGCGAGCACCGGATGGTCGGCGTCGGCGCCGAGACGAGCCAGCACCTGCAGCCGCATCGACTCACCCCCCGAGGTCGCGACCACGTGGGCGAAGAGCTCGGCGGTCACGTGCGGCGAACAGCTGCAGGTGAGCAGCAGCCCGCCCGGTGCGAGCGCGCGAAGCGCGCGCCGGTTCAGGTCGCGGTAGGCGCGCACGGCGCGCTCGCGATCGGCGCGATGGCGGGCGAACGGCGGCGGATCGAGCACCACCAGATCGAAGCGTGCAGCGTCGCGCGCCTCGCCGAGGACGTCGAAGGCATCGCTGCCCAGCCAGGTGGCGCGCTCCTCGGGCAGCCCGTTCAGCGCCCAGATCTCTCGAGCGAGCGCCAGCGCCGGGCCCGAGGTCTCCACCGAGGTGACGTGCTCGGCACCGCCCAGACCGGCGGCGATGGCGAACGCCCCGGTGTAAGCGAAGGCGTTCAGCACGCGACGGCCGCGCGCCAGGCGATGGAGAAGCGCCCGGTTGCGCCGCTGGTCGAGGTAGAAGCCGGTCTTCTGCCCGCCGTGCGGGTCGACCAGCAGACGCGCCCGCCCTTCGGCGATCTCGATCCGCTCGGGCGGCGGCGCGCCCCAGGCGACCGCGACTCGATCGGCCAGCGCCTCCTCGCGCCGCGCCCCGCCGGCGCTGCGCTCGAGGATGCCGTCGAGCTCGAGCAAGTCGGTGAGCGCCTCGAGCAGCGCCGCTCGCAGGCGATCGGCGCCGGCGGTCAGGATCTGCAGGACGGCGTGGCGCCCGTAGACGTCGATCACCACCCCGGGCAGCCAGTCGCCCTCGCCGTTCAGCAAGCGATAGCCGCCGCCCTCGAGCAGCCCCGCCGCAGCGCGCAGGGCGCGGGCGTCGGCCAGGCGGCGGTGCACCAGGCTTGCGTCGATCGGCTCCTCGCGGCGCGAGAGCAAGCGCACCGCGATCGAGCCGCGCGGGTTGTAGGTGCCCACGCCGAGCAGGGCGCCGTCCGCGCTGCGCACGCGGGCAAAGGCTCCGGGCGCCTCGGCGCCCGAGAGTCGGGCGATCGCCCCGGAGAAGATCCACGGGTGGCCCGCGCGAGCCGGGCCGTCCTTGCCCGGCTTGAGCTCGACGTCGAGCTCGAAGGGGCCCTGCGGCGCGGTGTCCGCGCGGCTGCTCGATACGGGGTGCGTCATGCGTCGCGCACCCAGTCGCCGCTGCGGCCGCCGCTCTTGCGCACCAGACAGACGTCCTCGATCACCATGGCGCGGTCGATCGCCTTGCACATGTCGTAGATCGCCAGGCCGGCCACCGTCACCGCGGTCAAGGCTTCCATCTCGACACCCGTGCGGGCTGCGACTCGCGCCTCCGCCTCGATCGCCACGCGCCCGCGCTGGGCATCGACCGCGAGGCGCACGTCGACGAAGTCGAGCGCCAGGGGGTGGCAGAGCGGGATCAGCTCGCCGGTGCGCTTGGCGGCCAGGATCCCGGCCAGGCGCGCGGTGGCGATCACGTCGCCCTTGGCCACGGTACCGGCGGCGATGCGCTCGGCCGTCGCGGGCTGCATGCGCACCGCACCGCGCGCCACGGCGACGCGCCGCGTGACCGGCTTCTCGCCCACGTCGACCATGCGCGCGCGACCGCGCTCGTCGACGTGCGTCAGGCTCTGGCGATCGCTCATCTCGCAAATCCTCCGCCGGCTCACCGCGAGCTCCATCTCTCGCGCCTGGGGCCGCAGGCCTTGGGGCTAGCACGCCTGGCGGCTCTTTTCGCGCCGGCACCCCTCGTGAGCCCGGGCTTTGCCGCCACCACCGACGCAAGTCCGCCGGACATCGAACCTGGAGCCTGCCGTGATATGGGCGATACGGGGCCATTTGCGGCGAGGGCTCCCCGGCGCCATGACGACCCAGGACGGCGGGCGAGCGCAACGCAGCCACAGGCTCGATGGGGGCATCATGAGAGAGCGTGCGAGCGAAGGATCCCGCGCCGAATCGCGCACCGGCGGCCCTCTCGCGTGCGGCGCGACGCGCCGCCGAGGACGGCGGCCGCGGGGGATCGCCTGCCTGGCGCTCGGCCTCGGCGTCTCGGCTTGCAGCCTCCTCACGCTGAAGAAGGACATCGAGCGCGACCGCATGCAGGCCGCCGTGGAGGGCCACGCCGGCATCGCCGCAGCGAGCAGCGCCCCGATCGTCGTCGTGGTGTACGACCCCAGAGCCGCGGCGGTCGCCGACCTGTTCGTCCTGCCGCGCCCCGGACCGTTCTTCTTCACGCTGGCGCCGGGCACCTACCAGCTCGGCGCCTTCGAGGATCACAATCGCGACCTCTCCCACCAACCCGCCGACGAGCCAGCGGTGCTGCTCGGCGCCCCCACGGACGTCGCGCTGCAACCGGGAGAGCACCGTACCGGCCTCGACTTGACCATCGACCCGGGCGCGAAGGTACGCCTCCCCTTCGCGGTCGGTGCGGTCGCAGCCGACGGGAAGCGGATCCACCGCCTGCCCAGCCCGCAGCTCGGAACGATCGTCGACCTCGACGACCCGCGCTTCTCGGACGAGAACGCCAAGCTCGGGCTGTGGGATCCGATGCGCTTCCTCTCATCGGTCGGTGCGGGCGTCTACTTCCTCGAGCCGTACGATCCCGAGAAGATCCCCGTGCTCTTCGTGCACGGGGCGCTGGGGCATCCCGGCAACTGGAAGGATCTCGTCCCGACCCTGGATCGCAGCCGCTTCCAGCCCTGGCTGGTCTACTACCCGACCGCCCCCGACCTCGAGCGCGTCGCCGAGATGCTCGTCCGCGCGCTGTCCAACCTCCAGTTCAAGTATCGATTCCCACGCTTGATCCTCGTCGCCCACAGCATGGGCGGGCTGGTCACCCGCGCGGCGCTGAACTTCGCCATGCAGCACCCCGGCACCGGACGCATCGTCGACATCCCGGCCTTCGTGACCCTGTCGACGCCCTGGAACGGCCACTCCGGCGCCGCCCTGGGCGTCGAGTACTCGCCGGTCGTCGCGCCCTCGTGGCGGGACATGGCACCGGACAGCGCCTTCCTCCAGCGGCTGCCCGAGACCGCGCTGCCACCGGAGTGCGAGTACTCGCTCCTGTTCAGCTACCACGGCACGTCGCGGTTCGGCTCCGAGGCGAACGATGGAACGGTCGCGGTGTCGAGCGAGCTCTCGATGCCGATCCAGCTCCAGGCCGCGCGCGTCCTGGGCTTCGACGAGACGCACACCGGCATCCTGAAGAGCGCCGGGGCGGCGGCCCAGGTGAACGCGATCCTGCACCGGGCGAGCCAGCCGTAGGGGGCGGCTGCGGCCGTCGTCGCCCGTGGCCTGCAGATCGCCTCGATGCTCGCGATGAGGTCGTCACCCATGAAGCCACCGTCGAGACAGTCGATCGCGGTGATCGCGCTCGTGGCCCTGCTCCCGCTCGCCCGAGCCGGGCTCGCGCAGGACGAGGCACCGAGTCCCAGTGCGGCCAAGCTCGCCGAGGAGTTCTCCGATCCCCTGACCAGTCTTCCGCAGATCTTCGCCCAGGATGCCTACTCGCCCACCAGCTTCGGCACCCAGGCGCAGGCCAACCGCTTGATCACGCGCGTGATCCTTCCGCGGATACCGAGGTTCACGTTGCTGCCGTTGGTCCAGCTCGTGCGGCCTAGCTTCTCCCTGGTCACCGTCCCGAAGGGGCCGGGACGGGGTACGCGCACCGAATTCGGCGACATGCAGCTCTTCGACCTGGCGGTGATCCCGTGGCCGGACCGCGCAACGGGGCTCCTGATGGGCTTCGGCCCGGTTCTCGTCTTTCCCACGGCCACGCACGCGCTCGCGGG
>CAZGUU010000110.1:0-6389 GCA_964529315.1 uncultured Enterobacteriaceae bacterium | reverse complement strand
GTTCTCGTCTTTCCCACGGCCACGCACGCGCTCGCGGGGCAGGGAGCCTGGCAGGTCGGTCCCGCCTTCGGCGCGATCTACAAGGGCATCCCGGGTCTTCTCCTGGGGTGCTTGGTCCAGAACCCGATCTCCTTTGCCTACACCTCGCCGAGCCGGCCGGCCCTGAGCACGCTCCTGGTGCAGCCGATCGTGCTGGCCTACCTCGGGAGGGGCTTCTACGCGAAGTCCGCGGACGCCACCTGGTCGATCGGCTGGCGTGAGGGCACACCCACGACGTTGCCGCTCAGCTTCGGGCTGGGCTACGTCCTGCTTCGCGAGGGATTCCCACCGCTGAACTTCTTCGTGAGCGGCGAGTGGATGGCCTACCGCCAGCTCGCGCCTGCGGCGCCACAGACGACGGTGCGCTTCGGGCTGACGGTGGCGCTTCCCGGCTTGAGGCTGTGGTAGGGGTGCTCTGCCCAGCGCCGATTGCCCTCAGCCCCCTCGCCCGCTAGCCTCGCTCGGCATGCCGAATCGGGCCCATGCACGAGCCGGCAGGCCGACGCTCGAGTTCCTCGGCGGCGCCGGCACGGTCACGGGCTCCAAGCACCTGCTCACCGTGGATGGGCGCACCGTGCTGCTCGACTGCGGCCTCTTCCAGGGGCTGAAGGCTCTGCGACAGCGCAACTGGACGGCGCTGCCGCTGGACGCCGCCACGCTCGACGCGGTCGTGCTCTCGCACGCGCACATCGACCACTCCGGGGCGATCCCGCTGCTCGTCCGCCAGGGCTTCCGCGGTCCGGTGCACTGCACGGCGGCCACAGCCGACCTGCTCGAGGTGCTGCTGCTCGACGCCGCGCATCTGCAGGAGGAGGAGGCGGCCTACGCCAACCGCCACCGCACCTCCAAGCATTCGCCCGCACTGCCGCTCTACACGACGGCCGACGCCCGCGAAGCGCTGCGCTTGCTCGAGACGCACCGTTACGCCGAGGAGTTCGGCGCGGCGCCGGGCATCCGCGCCGTGCTCCACCGCGCCGGCCACATCCTGGGCTCGGCCACGGTCACGGCGACGTGCGGCACGCGCGGCCCGTGCCGCATCGTCTTCTCGGGCGACCTCGGCCGCTTCGACCGGCCGATCCTGCACGATCCCGAGCCGGTCGCCCGAGCCGACGTGCTGCTCGTCGAGTCGACCTACGGCGATCGGCTGCACCCGAGCGACGCCACGGAGCAGCTCGCGCGCGTGGTGCGCGAGACGGCCGACTCCGCGGGCGTGCTCCTCGTGCCGGCCTTCGCCGTCGACCGCACCCAGGAGCTGCTCTACGTGCTGCGCGAGCTCGAGGATGCGGGCCGGATCCCCGCCCTGCCGATCTTCATCGACAGCCCGATGGCCACGCGCGTGACCGAGATCTACGCGCACCACGCCGACGAGCACGACCCCGACATGCGCCGCGTCCCAGGCGGCGGAGCCTCGGCGCTGGCGCCCCGCCACTCGCGAATGGTGCGCTCGGTCGAGGAGTCCAAGGCGCTGAACGAGCAGCGCGGCCCGATGGTGCTGATCTCGGCGAGCGGCATGGCCACCGGCGGACGCGTCCTGCACCACCTGCTGCGCCGGCTCCCCGAGGAGAGCACGACGGTCCTGCTGCCCGGCTACCAGGCGGCCGGCACGCGTGGGCGAGCGCTCGCCGAGGGCGCGCGCTCGGTGCGCATCTTCGGCCAGGACGTGCGTGTACGCGCCCGCGTGGCGCGCATCGACGGCTTCTCGGCGCACGCCGACCAGGCCGAGCTGATGCGCTGGCTGGGAGGGTTCGCCGCGCCGCCCCGCGAGACCTGGGTGGTGCACGGCGAGCCGCAGGCCGCCGACATGCTCGCCGCGCGCATCCGCCAGAAGCTCGGCTGGCAGGCCCAGGTGGCGCAAGACGGCGCAGCCGTGCCGCTCGGCTAACCCTGGCGGGCCAAGCCGCCGCGCACGCGAGCTTCCTCGAGAGCTCGAGCGGAGCACACCAGCATCGCGAGGGCTTGCGCCACGCGACGTTGAGCGGCACGTGCGCGGCGGCAAGACCTCCGTGGGGGGCGGCGGACACCATCACGGACCGCGTGCCGCTGGCCACGCGCAGTTGACCCGACCGCGCGCCCCTGCCTAACCTCCGGCAGATGCCGGCCCGACCGACCGACTACTACGCGATCGACGATCTGCTCTCCGAGGACGAGCGCGCGATCCGCGACACGGTTCGCCGCTTCGTCGAGCAGGAGTACCTGCCGCTGGTGCGCCGGCACTTCGAGGCAGGGACGTTTCCCATGGAGCTCGTGCCGCGCCTGGCGGCGCTGGGCTGCCTGGGTCCGACGGTTCCGGCGGAGTACGGCGGCGCCGGGCTGGGCGGCGTCGCCTACGGGCTGATCGCCCAGGAGCTCGAGCGGGGCGACTCGGGCCTGCGCTCGTTCGCCAGCGTGCAGTCCTCGCTGGTCATGTACCCGATCCTGACCTTCGGCTCCGAGGCGCAGAAGCGGCGCTGGCTGCCGCGCATGGCGCGCGGCGAGGCGATCGGCTGCTTCGGGCTCACCGAGCCCGACTTCGGCTCGAACCCGGGCGGCATGACCACCAGGGCCCGCCGCGAGCGCGGCGGCTTCGTGCTCGACGGCACCAAGCGCTGGATCACCAACGGCAGCATCGCAGACGTGGCCATCGTGTGGGCGAAGCTCGACGGCGAGGGCGACGGGCCACGGGCGATCCGCGGCTTCCTGGTGGAGAAGGATCGCGACGGGTTCTCCCGCCCGCTGATGCACGGCAAGTGGAGCCTGCGCGCCTCGGTCACCTCGGAGCTGATCCTCGAGGAGTGCTGGATCCCGGAGGAGAGCCTGCTCCCGGCGACCGCCGGCCTGAAGTCGCCGCTCATGTGCTTGACGCAGGCACGCTACGGGATCGCCTGGGGCGCGATCGGCGCGGCCCTGGCGTGCTACGAGTGCGCGCTCGACTACGCTCGCTCGCGGGTGGTCTTCGACCGGCCGATCGGCGGCTACCAACTCGTCCAGGCCAAGCTCGTCACCATGCTCGCCGAGATCACCAAGGCACAGCTCCTCGCCTGGCGCCTGGGCCGGCTCAAGGACGATGGCGCGATGCGCCCCGAGCAGGTGTCGCTCGCCAAGATGAACAACGTCTCGCAAGCCCTGGCCATCGCCCGCCTGGCGCGCGACGTCCTCGGCGCCAACGGGATCAGCGACGAGTACCCGGTGATCCGTCACCTGCTGAACTTGGAGACGGTCAACACCTACGAGGGCACCGAGGACATCCACCGCCTGACGCTGGGCCGCGACCTGACCGGGCTGTCCGCCTTCGGGTGAGCGACGGGCCGCGTACCGTGCGCTGCGTCGCCCGCTTCGCCCGGCTCCTCGCCGCAATCGCGCTGTGCATCGCCACGGCGGCGGCCGCGGCGCCGAGCGCCCGAGCCGAGGACGGCACTGCCTGGGCGGTCGCGCGCAGCCGTGGCTGGGGCTACCTGATGGACCTCCTGGTCGCCGACGGCGTCGAGCGACGCCAGGTCGCCGAGGTGTTCGCCGACCCGCGATGTCCGGCCTTCGACGGCCTGGGCTTCCGCCTGGCGCCGCGCGAGTCGCACGCGCTCTACCGCGGCTTCCTGGGCTCCTCGAGCGTCGCACGCGCGCGCATGTGCCGCGCGCAGTGGGCAGCCGAGCTCGAGGCGGCCGAGCGCGAGCATGGCGTGCCGGCGAGCGTCGTGGCGGCGATCCTGCACGTCGAGACCGGCTGCGGGCGCAACACCGGGCGCAGCCCGATCCTGCCGGCTCTGGCCCGCCTGGCGATGGCCGCCGAGCCCGAGAACCTGGAGCGCAACGTCGCCGCGCACACCGGCGCAGATCACCCGCTCGACTCCGCGGCGGCGCGGCCGACGCTCACCCGCGCGCGCGAGCTCGAGTCGATCTTCTACCCGGAGGTGCGCGGCACCTTCGAGCTGGCTCGCCGCCTGGGCTCGGACCCGCTCGAGATCCGCGGCTCGGGCTCCGGCGCCTTCGGCATCCCGCAGTTCCTGCCGACCAGCTACCTGCGCTGGGGACGCGACGGCAACGGCGACGGGCGGGTGAGCCTCTACGACCACGCCGACGCGATCGCCTCGTGCGCCACCTACCTCCAAGCCCACGGTTGGCGGCCGGGCCTCGACCTCTCCGAGCGGCGCAGCGTCATCTGGTCGTACAACCGATCGACGGCCTACATCGATACGGTCCTGGCATTGGCCAACCGCATCGAGCCGGCCAGGGCGACGTCGCGGACGGCAACGCCCAAAGCCGCGAAGTCGCACGAGCCCGCCGCTCGCAAGCGGGCCTCCGGAGCCAGCACCGCCAAGCAGGCGACCGCCAAGAGCTCGAGCCGCGGCCGGGCGGCGGCGAGCGCCGCGGCACCCGAGGGGCAGCGATGACCGTGCCCCGGCTCGGCGCGAGCGACGCGCTGCTGATCATCGACGTGTAGAACGGACCCACCCTACCCGGTCGACGTGAGCCCGGCGCTGCGCGCCGAGCGCCATCGCGTACGCGAGGCAATCGCCGCCGCGGCCGCCCGGAAGGAGGCCTGACGTGCCGTCTCGATCCGTCCCTTCCACGATGCGCATCCTGACGCTCAACTGCTGGAACGTCTCGGCGCCCTTCGAGGAGCGCATGTCGCTGATCCGAGCCGGCATCGCGGAGCTCGCCCCGGACCTGGTCGGCCTGCAGGAGATCATCGTGCGACGCGACGGCTTCGACCAGGGCGAGATGCTGCTCGGGGGGTTGGGCTACGATCTCGCCTACGGGCCGGCGTCGCGCTGGAACGACGCGGGCGAGCTCCTGCCTTGGGATGCCGAGGGCGACGCGATCGGCAACCTGATCGCCTCGCGCTGGCCGATCCGCCAGTGGGCCGTGCACGAGCTGCCCGGCGCCGAGACGGGGGAGCGGCGCTCGGCCGTGGCGGGGCGCATCGAGACGCCCGCTGGCGAGCTCGCCTTCGTCACCACGAACTTGAACTGGAAGCTCCACCACGGCGCGGTGCGCGAGCGCCAGGCAGTCGAGCTGGCCGGCTTCACCCGAGCCTGGGCGCGGGCGACGCGTCTGCCACCCGTCGTGGTCGGCGACCTGAACGCCGAGCCCGACTCGGCCGAGGTGCGCTTCCTGTGCGGGCTGCAGTCCCTCGAGGGGCGCAGCACCTACTTCCAGGACGCCTGGAGGGTCGCCGGAGACGGCACGCCGGGCTTCACCTGGGACAACCGCAACCGCTTCGCGGCCTACGTCTTCGAGCCGAGCCGGCGCATCGACTACGTCCTGGTCGGCCTGCCCACCAGCTCCGGCGTGGGATCCATCGAGTCCGTCCGCCTCGCGCTGAACGAGCCCCACGACAGCATCTTCCCGAGCGACCACTTCGGCGTGCTGGCGACGATCCGCTGCTGAGCGGGCAGCCGTCCAGCGTGCTGCCCGGATCGCCCGCCATTGCTCGTTGACAAGCGCCGCGCGGGACCACTATCGACTCCCGCGACGCCGTGCGTGCCCGGCCGGGCCCCTCCCACGGCGATTCCCGAGAGCGCAGCAGCAGCCCGAGGCACCCGCCGTTACCGCCCCCCCGGGACGGCGGGCCAGGCAAGGAAGGACCGAAGAGAGATGAGCACACCCGCGACCCCGCAGCGCAAGGCGACCAACATCGTCTGGCATCCCGGCAACGTGACCCGCGACGACCGGCAGAAGATCACCGGCCACAAGGGCGCGACCGTTTGGTTCACGGGGCTCTCGGGCTCGGGCAAGTCGACCATCGCAGTCGCCGTGGAGAAGGCGCTGTGGGACCGCGGCGTGGCCTCCTACGTCCTCGATGGCGACAACATCCGCCACGGGCTGAACTCCGACCTGGGCTTCTCGCCCGAGGACCGCACCGAGAACATTCGCCGCATCGGCGAGGTCGCCAAGCTGTTCACCGACGCGGGCGTGGTCAACCTGACCGCGTTCATCTCGCCCTACCGCGCCGACCGCGACCGCGTGCGCGGCATCATGGCCGCGGGCGACTTCATCGAGGTGCACGTCGACTGCCCGATCGAGGAGTGCGAGCGGCGCGACGTGAAGGGCCTCTACGCCAAGGCCCGTGCCGGCAAGATCCCCGAGTTCACCGGCATCTCCGCTCCCTACGAGGCGCCCGAGAAGCCCGAGCTGGTGCTGCGCACCGCGGAGCTCTCCGAGGAGCAGAGCGTGGCCAAGGTGCTCGAGTACCTGGAGAGCAAGGGCTACATCCAGAAGGTCTGACGGCGGCCTGACGCTGGGCGACCCAGCGCGCGCTGCTCTGTCCCGACCGCCCAGCGGCGCCGCAGGCGGCGCTGGCGCCGGGCGGAGCGCCGCTAGCCACGCCACTCGCCGCGATCGCGCCGTGCAGCGCGACGCCGCGCCCCGAGCCA
>CAZGUU010000109.1:0-14602 GCA_964529315.1 uncultured Enterobacteriaceae bacterium | reverse complement strand
GCCCCGATCGGCGGCGCGGAAGTCGGGTCAAGCGGAGCCGGCAGCGGCCCTCGGCGCGGCGATGGCGCAGGCGGAGCAAACGCCGGCCGCAGCGCAGCACGAGGTGCGGCGGCCGCCGGGCGAGGCGTTGCTTGCGTCAGCACCCGCAGAGGCGGCGCAACCCGAGGCGGCGGCCTCCAGGACGGCCGCCGTGTTGCTCGCAGCTCGAGAATCGGAGGAGCCGGGGGCGCCGCTTGCGTCGCCATCGGCGGCGATGCCCGCCCGGACGATGGCGCAGGTCGAGGGCGAGCCCAGGGTGGAGGATCGGCGCCTGGCGGCGATTGCCGCCTACCTCGAGACGCTCCTGGCCACCAGCCAGGCCGGGCCGGAGGCCACGCTGGCCAGCGGCGCGGGGGAGATCGTCGTGTCGCTGCGCCGGCTGAGCGGCTTCTCGCCCGGCCGCGCCGACTTGCCTGCGACGTGGAGGCCCATCCTGGACGAGGTGGGCCGGCTGGCTGCCGAGCTACCCGATCTGCTCGTCGAGGTCGCGGGGCACACCGACGATCGGCCGATTCGCAGCGCCACCTACCCGACGAACCTCGAGCTGTCGCTCGCCCGCGCGGCGCGCGTCGCGCGTGAGCTCACCTCGGCGGCACCCGAGATCGGATCGCGTACCGTGGCCTCGGGCTTCGGCGACCGCATGCCGGTTGCGTCCAACGCCGACCCGGGCGGGCGCGAGCTCAACCGCCGCGTCGAGATCCGCCTGCGCGTGAAGAGCTGAGACGCAGGTGCCGTCTGCGCGCGAGGTGCCGAGCTGCATCTGCGCGCCGGCGGCCGAGCGCGGCTTTCGCGCCGAGCTCGGGCGAGGGTGTGGCGGTCTGCAGCCCCGCGCACCTGGCGGTTGCGACCCGGCGGCGCATCGACCCTCTGGGCCGCCCGAGGCGGTGCGCCGCCCGGCCTGGCGAGTGGTGCGGCAGCGGGTGGTCCTGGCGCTGGCGACGTCGGCCGCTTCGTGAGAGAACACCTCCGGTATCGGGGGGCGGCGGACTTGAGGCGCATCGAAACGGTGGCAGCCCTCGTCTCGCTCGCCGCCGCGCTCGCGGGATGCGGCGGCTGGTGGCGTGGCGGTGCGGGCTCCGGCTCTCTTCCCGGGGCACAGGGCATCGAGGCGGAGCCCCAGGCCTCGCCGGACGCAGTCCGCCCTGCGCCGGCCGGCGCCGCAGCGACGCCCTCGGCGGGCGGAGCCTCGAGCGATCAGCGCAACGGCCTGCGCCCGGCCTCGCGCGTCGAGCGCATTCGCGTCGAGCCGGCCGGGCGCGCCACGTGGGTGGTCGTCGAGCTCGACGGCGCAATCGAGGCCGAGGTGTCGCCGCTGCCGCCCGATCGAGTGGTGATCGACCTGCCCGGGACGACCGCGTCGCTGCCGCTGCACGTACTCGAGCCCGACGACGCTTGGGTGCGGCGCGTGCGGGTCGGACAGCACGAACGTCCTCGACGAATGGTACGGGTCGTCATCGATCTGGGGGGCGGCAAGGAGATCGCCCACCATGCCAGCGGCAATCGCGTGCTGGTCGCGGTGGGCGAGGCCGAGGAGGCACCGATCCCGGCCGACCTTCTGGCCCCGGCGGTCCCCGTGGCGCGCGAGCTGCCCCGCGGCGACGCGGTGGCTGCCAGCCCGTCGCAGCCTCGGCCGAGCGAAGCTCCGAGCACGCCTGGGGCTCCCGGTGAGCTCCCCACGTCGGCGGCGGCGCCTGCCGCTGCGCCGTCACCCGCTGCGCCGGCTCGGGTCGAAGCGATCGCGCGGGGGATCGAGACGCCCGCGCCGCTCGAGGACGTTGCGGCCGAGGGCGGCGAGCCGCCGGACGTCGCCGCGAGGGGAAGCGCGACGCCGCAAGCCGCCGCCCTTGGTGCGCCGGGCGAGGATGCTGTGCCCGAGGGCACGCCCCCGGCGGGCCCGGTGGTCGAGGAGCCGACGGGCGAGGGTGTGTCCGAGGAGCTCGCACGACCCGGTGCTGACGAGGCCTTTCGAGAGCGGGGTACGGTCGCGGATCTCGCTGAGCCGGGCGTGGCTGGCGAGCCGGCGGGGCAGGGCGCGATCGAGCGGCGGGATCGGCCGCCCGCCGACCGGGCTGCGAGCCGTGCTGCCGGCGGGCCGGTCGTGTCGCTCGAGCTGGAGGGCGTGGACGTCCGCACCGCGATCGAGCTGATCGCGCGAGCTGGCGGCTACCAGGTGATCTTCGCGCCAGACGTGGGCGGAAAGACCAGCGTGCGCATCGTCGGCCGCCCTTGGGAGGAGGCGCTGCGCACCGTCCTCGAGGCGCGCCAGCTGCGCGAGGTCCGCCACGAGGACGTGATGATGGTTCTGCCCCGCGGGCGCGGTGGGACGCCGCCCGGGATCCTGCCCGGGCGGACGCCTACGCCTCGAAGTACTCGGGGAACTTGACCGGGTCCGGCGTGAAGCGCGGGCTGCCGTCGTCGTTCACCGGGATGCCGCCGTAGCCCTCCTCGCGCTGCACCCAGTTGCCGTTCTCGTCCTTCTTCCACCAGCTCGGCCCCTGCTTGGCCATCAGCGGATCGTGGGTCACGCGCGCGTTGGGGTCGTAGTCCGGTGGTAGCGAGCCGCGCCACTGGCTGTAGATCTTCTGCCCCTCGAAACGCGGCGTGGGCACCCAGTTGCCCTCCGCGTCCTGCGTGTCGAACACCGGGGAGTAGGAGTGGCCGTGGTAGAAATCGGGCGGGACGTACATGCCCTTGGTGCGCTCCGCCGTGCTCAAGGTGCCCGTCGTCGTCACCTCGGTGCCGCCCGTGGTGTCGGGGTCTCCGTCGTCCGGGGTCGCAGGGGCGAGGGTCGGAAGCGGCGCGCGCTGCGGCGCACCGGCATCGGCGCCCTGCGCCATGGCGCGGCGAGCTCCCGAGCCGTTCTCCTGCTGCTTCTCCGACTTGACGTCGCTCTGGACGGCGAGAGCCTGCTCGAAGCTCTCCGACGGCTCGACGCGCTCGGCGCGGGAGCGCACACTCTGATGGCGCGACAAGAGCGGCGAGAACGATACCCCATGGGTGCTGGTCGACATGCGGCGGCCTCGATGCAGACCGCGTGCCATGCAGGCCGCTGGCGAACCGGCCGCGATTGCGCGATCTGGGGAGGCCGTGTCGCCGGGCGGCTGCCCGGCGTCGGGCAGGAGGTGCCGGGGCGGGGACCTTCTTGCCGCCCCGGGGGGGCGGGCGCCGCCCGATGCTGCCCGGCGGCGGCCCGTGCGCGCTCTGTCAGTCGGCTCGATCGGCTGGCACCCGGGTTGCTGCCCACCACCACCGTCCCGCCGATGATCACACCCCTCTTTGCCGTACGGACCTTCCGCAGGCCCGCAGCGCAGCTCTCCGCCGCGCCCGAGCGCTCGGCCAGCTTCGCCAGCACGCTCGATGCGTTGCGTGCGAACGCCGCGGAGCGCAAGCCGTCGGCGGCGCGCGCGACGGGCCCCGCCTCGGGCGTCGAGGCGGCGCAACGCACTGCCGGCCCGCGCGTCGTCGCGGCTGGCGACCTCGATGCTCCGGCCGCTGCGGCACCATGGCTGCGCAGCCCGGCGCGCCGTGCGCTTGCCGCTTCGATCCAGGGTGCCGCGCGGCACGCCGGCGTCGACCCCGATCTCTCGCTCGCGGTGGCCATCGCGGAATCGAGCCTCGACCCGCACGCCAAGAGCTCGGACGGCCTGAGCCAGGGCACCTTCCAGGTGACCCGGCCGACCGCGGCCGACATCCGCGGCAGGTTCGCGCGGGGGACGCTCCAGCGTCCACCGGGGAGCGACGACGTGGCGCTCGGCGTCGCGCACCTGCGCTATCTCCACGACCTCTTCGAGCGCGGTGGCAGCCTGGGAGGCGAGCGCAGAGTGGTGGCGATCGACGAGGCCGACGAGCGCAGCCGCTTCGCGGTCGCGGCCTACAACGCGGGCGAGGGGCGCGTGGCCAGCGCGCAGCGCCGCGCCGCCGAGCGCGGGCTCGATCCGACGCGCTTCGAGAGCATCGCCTCGTTCCTGCCCGCCAGCACGCGTACCTACGTCGGCCGTGTCGTGTCGTATGCGGGCCGAACCCAGACGAGCCGGACGCGCGTCGCCTGAGCGAGGCGTCGAGCCGTCGCCGCGTCGAGCTTCGGGCCTGTCGGGAGGATCGGGTCGCTCGTCGGGACGCGCCCGCGCGGCGCGCGGCGGGGAGGGCTCGTTGCGCGCCGCGGGCCTCGAGCTGCCCGGGCTCGCTGGAGTTCTGCGCCCGGACTGCCGAATTCCCCAGCGAAGCGAGGAGTGGTGAGAACGGCAAGACAGGAGAGACGACGATGACGGCTTCGTCCAGAGAGGGGCACTTGGGTCGCGTCGCCGCGCAGGTCGCGCTCTGCTTTGTGGTTTTCATGAGCGTCTACCGGGTCGCGCTCGCATTGACCGCCGACGAGGTTCTGCGGCTGCGCCAATCCGGCGTGAGCGACGAGACCATCCAGAAGATGCTCGACCAGGAGCGATCCGAGAAGGCCGAGATCCCCGCGGCGATGGTGCAGCAGGAGTACGCGCAGAAACACATCGGGACGTGGACGACGAGCGACGGCAGCGTCGTGCTGTCGACCGGGCAGAGCACGAATCCGGACCATTACTACGACCCGACGCTGCCCGGCTCCGGATCCAACTACCCGATCGGCGTGTACCCCTACGTCTTCCCCGGCGCCTACGGTTCGCCGGGGCCGATGCCCTATGGCGGAGGCGCTGCGGGGCGCGGCCCGGTGGACATTCGCTGACCGCGCACGGCCCGCGCCGCGCGTGTGCGCGAAGCGCCGCGTGCCCCGGCCGGCGCAGGCTGCGCCCGGTGACTGCGTGCAGCGGCGCACGACGCCGCGGCATCGCTCAGAATCGCACGATCGCGAACGCGCGATCGCCCGCGTTTCCGGCCACTTCCCGGGCCGCCCATGGCACATCCGTTGCTGCCTCTCCAATGCCGTGGTCGTCACGATTCAACTCGTCGTCGAGCCCGACTCGGCCGAAGAGCTCGAGGTCTCGAGCCAGATCGACTTGAGCACCGCGGCGCCCGGCTGGCAGGCCGAGCTCCTCGCGGTGGTCGCGGACCGCGCCCGCGAGGCAGCGAGCTGCCTGGTGCGCCAGCTCCCCGAGCCCGCAGTGGCGTGCCGCTCCTCGTTCGTCCCGCTGCACTCCATCGTTCCGGCCTGGAAGTGATCCCGCGCGCGCGAGCCCCGCGCGCGCACTCGACGAGGCTCAACTTCCACCGCTCTGCGGCCGAATCCCAGAGCGAAGCATGTTCACCATCGTCGGCCTCGTCGTCGTGTTTGCCTCCGTCCTGGGCGGATTTGCGCTCTCCGGGGGCAACTTCGCCATCCTGATTCAGCCCAACGAGCTCCTCGTGATCGGCGGAGCCGCGCTCGGCTCGCTGATCATCTCGGCGCCGGGGGCGATCCGCGGCCGCGTGCTGGCCGCGATCAAGTCGGCCTTCGGCAACTCGATGCCGACCAAGCAGGAGTACCTCGACCTGCTCAAGCTGCAGTACGAGGTGTTCTCCTTCATCCGCAAGAACGGCGCCGTGGCGCTCGACGAGCACGTCAACGGCATGGAGAAGAGCGCGATCTTCTCGAAGTACCCCTCCTTCCTCAAGAACCACCACGCCGTCGAGTTCTTCCGCGACGCGCTCAAGCAGATCGTCAACGGCACGGCCTCGCCCGAGGAGCTCGACCAGCTGCTCGACAGCGAGATCGAGACCCACCACGAGGAGGCGCACGTGCCGATCGGCCTGATCCGCACGACGAGCGACGCGCTGCCTGGCCTGGGGATCGTCGCGGCCGTGCTGGGCATCATCATCACGATGGGCCACCTCGACCAGGGCCCCGAGGTGATCGGCCACCACGTCGCCGCGGCGCTGGTTGGGACGTTTCTCGGGATCCTCCTGTCCTACGGCATGATGGCGCCGCTGGCGACCACCGTCGAGGTGCAGACGACCATGGCGACGCGCTACCTGCGCTGCATCCGCGAGGGGCTGATCGCCTCGCTGCGCGGCACCTCGCCGATCGTCGCCGTGGAGTTCGCGCGCAAGTCGATCTTCTCCTCGGACCGGCCGAGCAGCGACGAGGTCGACGCCGCCTGTCGCGAAACCAAGACCGCGAGTGCGTGATGTCCGAGTCCTCCGAAGCGCCGCGCATCATCATCAAGAAGGTGAAGAGCAAGCACGCGGCCCACCACGGCGGCGCCTGGAAGGTGGCCTACGCGGACTTCGTCACCGCGATGATGGCGCTCTTCATGGTGCTGTGGCTGCTCACCCAGGCCGACGTCAAGCTGCGCTCGCAGATCGCCCAGTACTTTCGCGATCCCGGCGTGCTGCCGGGCGGCTCGCTGCTCAGCCAGGAATCCAACTCGGCACAGACCCGCGAGCCGAGCGTCGCCGAGAAGGACGTCGTCCTCATCCACTCGAACAAGGTGCGCAAGAAGCAGGAGCGCCAGGACGAGTCGTCGGTCGCCGAGCAGAAGGAGCTCGAGAAGAAGGCGAGCGCGATCGAGAAGGCGATCGAGCGAGCCGCGGTGGGCGACGAGGCGCTGCAGGCGCTGCGCGATCAGGTGATCGTCCAGGTGACGCCGGCCGGCCTGACCATCGAGGTAGTCGACAAGCGCGACGGGGCGAGCATGCTGTTCGACGTGTCTTCGTCGGAGCTCAAGGCACCGCTGGTGGCGCTGCTCGGGCGGATCGCCAAGGTCCTCGGCGAGATGCCCAACGAGGTTCTGGTGGGCGGACACACCGACAGCCGGCCCTACCCGGCGGGCTCGGCGAAGACCAACTGGCAGCTCTCCTTCGAGCGGGCCGACGCCGCGCGGCGCGTGCTCGAGGCCAATGGCGTGCGCTCGGGCCAGGTGACGCGCATCCTCGCCTACGCCGACAGCAACCCGCTGGTTCCGGAAAACCCTTTGGCGGACGAGAACCGCCGCCTGTCGATCGTCGCGGCGCGCGAGGAGCCCGCACCGGGCAGCGGGCGGCCACAGGCAGAGCTCCCGGTCGCCCTGGCGCCGGACCCCGCGCCGATGCGCCCGACCGCGCTTCGAATCGGCGGATGACGAGGAGGACGACGACCGTGAGCCTGAACCTCGACCCGGGTCCGGCCACCGGCGGCGACGTGCAGCACGAGTCCGGAGCCGGCTCGATCCGCGCCGCGATCGGCGAGCGGCTTCGGCTGAGCGAGACCAAGCTGCCGCTGCTTCCCGAGGCCGCGAGCCAGGTGCTCGCCGCGACGCACGACGAGAGCGTGGACGTGAACCGCCTGGTGGCGTTGCTCAACCGCGACCCCTCGTTGACCGCGCACGTGCTGCGCATCGCCAACTCCCCGGCCTATCTTCCGCGCACGCCGATCGTCTCCCTGCAGCAGGCGGTGACGCGTCTGGGCATCCGTGCAGTCGGCGAGATGGCCATGGTCGCAGCGCTGCAGCACCGAACGTTCCTCGCTCCGGGCCACGAGGCCGAGCTCAGGGCGATCTGGCGCCACGCGGCGGCCTCCGGAGCCTACGGCCGGGAGATCGCGCGCATGCTGCGTAGCAACGTCGAGAGCGCGTTCCTCTGTGGGCTGCTGCACACCGTCGGCAAGCCGGTGGTCCTGCAGGCGGCGCTCGACATCGCCGCCGATCTGCAGGTCCGGCCGACGATCGCCGACCTGGTCGAGCTCATGGAGGACCTGCACGCGCCGGCGGGCCGCCTGCTCGCCCTGTCGTGGCGGCTGCCCAAGGCGGTGGTCGACTCGATCGGGCGGCTCGACGACTACCAGGCCACGGAGACGCCCGAGCCGATGATCACCCATCTCGCCGATCGCCTGGCGAGCCATCTGCTCGACCCGAACGGCGACGCGAGCGCCCTGCGCGAGCACGTCGTCCTGGCCGATCTGAACCTCTACCCCGAAGACCTCGAGGCGCTGCTCGAGAAGCACGACGCCGTGCTCTCGATGGTCCAGGCGCTGGCGTCGTGAGCTCCACGCAGCACTTCGACGTGGTCGTCGTCGGCAGCGGGCCGGCCGGGCAGAAGGCGGCGATCCAGGGCGTCAAGGCGGGGCGGCGGGTGGCGGTCGTCGAGCGCGAGAGCAGCGTGGGCGGGGCTTGCGTGCACCGCGGGACGATCCCCAGCAAGAGCCTGCGCGACGCGGCGCTTCGCGCGGTGGACGGACGTCCGGGCCCGGCGGCCGGCGCAGAGGGGGAAGCGAGCGAGGTCGAGATTGCGAGCCTGACGGGTCGCGTCGACCGGGTGGTCCGGGCGCACGCCGGGTACATGGCGCGCCAGCTCGAGCGCAACGGAGTCCACGTACTGCACGGCAAAGGCCGCTTCGCCTCGCCGCACGAGATGGTCGTGCTCGGCGTGCGCGGCGCGCGCCGCTCCGTCACGGCGGACTTCTTCGTCATCGCCACCGGGTCGCGCCCGCGCGCGCCGCGCGACGTTCCGGTGGACCACGACAACGTGATGGACAGCGACTCGATCCTCTCCATGACCTACCTGCCGCGCAGCCTGACGGTGCTGGGCGGCGGCGTGATCGCCAGCGAGTACGCCTCGATCTTCGCCAAGCTCGGCGTCGCCGTGACGATGATCGACTCCTCTGGGCGGCCGCTGCGCTTTCTCGACGCCGAGATGACCGAGAGCTTCGTCGCGGGCTTCGAGGCCAACGGCGGCCGTCACGTCGGCGGCCGCAAGATCGCCGGCGTCGCGTGGGACGGCATTTGCACGGTGCGCACCACGCTCGAAGACGGCGAGGTCGTGGAGAGCGACAAGCTGCTGGTCGCCCTGGGGCGGGTGGCCAACGTCGAGGATCTGGGTCTGGCCGAGGCCGGTCTCGAGGTCGACCAGCGCGGCCTGCTGCGCGTCGACCAGTTCTGTCGTACCAGCCAGCCGCACATCTACGCGGCGGGCGACGTGATCGGCCCGCCCGCGCTGGCCTCGACGTCCATGGAGCAGGGGCGCCGGGCCGTGTGCCACGCCCTGGGGCTCGAGCCCGGGCAGCCGCCCGAGCTCTCGCCGATGGGCATCTACACAATCCCCGAGATCGCCTGCGTCGGCCTCGACGAGGCCGAGGCGCGCCGCCGCCACGGCGACGTGCTGGTCGGACGGGCGCGTTTCGACGAGGTGGCGCGCGGGCAGATCTCGGGCGTGACCGACGGATTGCTCAAGCTGGTCGCCGACGGCGAGGGGCGCCGCCTGCTCGGCGCGCACATCGTCGGCGAGGGCGCGACCGAGCTGATCCACGTCGCGCAGATGGCGCTGATCGCCGGCTTCGAGGTCGATGCCTTCGTCGAGAACATCTTCAATTTCCCGACCTTCGCCGAGGCCTATCGCGTCGCGGCGCTCGACCTCGTCAAGCACCGGCAACGGCGCGCGGGACGCAGTGCCGGGCGCGACGAGGCCGCCGAATGCTTGACGGAGCCGTCGTCCTCGCCGATGATGGCACATGGTCCGAAGACCCCTGGCGATCGACTGCTGGCTCAACCCGTCGACGGGGTTGACCGACTACCAGCCTGAGTTCCTAGTGCGCGTCGCGCGCGACTACTTCAAGCGCGAGAAGGAGATCTTCGCGCACACGCCGATCGAGGAGCTGCTCGCGCAGATGGACGCGGCGGGCGTGGAGCGCGCCGTCCTGACGATCGACTCGAGCAACCCGGCGCCGGCGCACGAGATCGCCCGCGCCTTCCCCGGCAAGTTCATCTGCTCCGCGATGATCGACCCGCGGCAGGGGATGGATGCCCTGCGCCTGATCGACCGGCTCGTCGAGCGCCACGACCTGCGCCTGGTGCGCATCGTTCCGTTCCTGATCGACCGCCCGCCGAACGACAAGAGCTGCTACCCGATCTACGCCAAGTGCATCGAGCTCGGCCTTCCCGTGTCCGTCAACACGGGGATTCCCGGACCGCCGATGCCCGCCGAGCCGCAGCGCCCGCTCTACCTCGACGAGGTCTGCCTCTTCTACCCCGAGCTCAAGCTCGTCATGGCGCACGGCGCCGATCCGTGGTGGGGCGAGGCGATCCGCTTGCTGCTCAAGTACCCGAACCTCTACATGATGACCTCGGCGTACGCGCCCAAGTACCTGCCGGCGGAGCTCATCCAGTTCATGAACACGCGTGGCCAGGACAAGATCCTGTTCGCCTCCGACCATCCGGTGCTCTCCTTCCAGCGCTGTCTCGACGAGGCCGAGGCGCTGGCCCTGCGCGAGGGGGTCCTGGAGAAGTACCTGCGCGGCAACGCGCTGCGCGTGTTCCGCTGGGACTGAGAGCGCGAGCAGGAATCCCCGGACAGGCCCAGAGTGCCTGTGGTCCGCCGCGACGGCGAATGCGGGTCCAGTAGCGAAGGGTCCTCGCCGCCGCCGGGTGGGCCGCGCATCGATCTCATGAATTTCGGTTGCGCGGGTATCCCGCGGCGGCTGAGGAGTCGCTCCGGATCCCGCATTCGCCGTCACGGCTGCGTTGTCACCCGGCGGTGCCGAGCGACGCGAAGGGATTCCTGCTCGCGCTCTGAGCGGTCAGCCACCGGCCGACCCGCTCCCCGGCCCGTCGATCGGCAGGTGGATGAAGAAGGTCGTGCCGCGGCCGACGCGCGTCTCCAGGGTGATCTTGCCGCGATGCTTGTCGCACACCACCGAGCGCGCAACGGCCAGGCCCTGGCCCGTGCCGTCGCCCACGGGCCGGGTAGTGAAGAACGGGTCGAAGATCCGATCGCGGATCTCCTCGGGTACGCCGCAGCCGGTGTCGGCGACGGCGATCACTGCGTGGCCGTCCTGGTGGCTCGTGCGGATGGTGATGCGGCCGCGGCTCTGCGTGCCCGCGATCGCGTCGGCGACGGCCTGGGCGGCATTGCGCACGATGGCGAGGATCACTTGGTTGATCTCGCCCGGGTGGCAGGTGATCGGCGGAAGATCGGCCAGCTCGGTGTCGACGTCGGCCACGGGTGCGATCTCGCCGTTGGCCACGGTCAGGGTGCTGGCGATCGCCTCGCGCAGGTCGAGGGCGGCCAGCTCGGCGCACTCGGCGCTGGCCAGCACCTTCATCGAGCGCACGATGTGCGCCATCCGCTCCATGCCTTCGAGCGCTTGGTCGAGGGACGGCGGGAGGTTCTCGAGCAGGTAGTCCAGGTCCGCCTGCTCCTCGGCCGCTGCGGCACGTGCGAGCGCGTCGTGCGCCACGCTCGTGCCCTCGAGCTCCCGACGCAGCGAGCGGTAGGCGTCGATCAAGGTCGCGAGGTCGCGCATGCCGTCGCGAAGGAAGTGGAGGTTGCTGCTGACGAACTGGATCGGCGTGTTGAGCTCGTGGGCCACGCCGCCGGCGAGCTGGCCGACGGACTGGAGCTTCTGCGCGTGGCGTAGCTCGATCTCGAGCTGGCGGCGCGCGGTGACGTCGCGGAAGATCCCGGCCATCATGCGGCGGTCGCCTACGAAGAAGTCGGTCAGGGTGAGCTCGAGCGGGACCGTCCGGCCGTCGCGGCGCGCGCCGACCGTCTCCGCACCCTGCGCACCCTCGAGCCGCTCGAGCTCGGGCAGGAGGACGCTCGCAGGTCGGCCGACCAGCGCCTCGGCGTCGTAGCCGAGGATGCGCAGCCCGGCCGGATTGAGGGACTCGACCAGGCCCTGGTCGTCCACCGTGAGGATTCCATCTGCGGCGTTTTGCAGGAAGGCGCGCAGGCGAGCCTCACGATCGGCGAGCGCGCGCTCGATCCGCCTGCGCTCGAGCATCTCCGCCGAGATCGGCTGCTTGAGGACCAGCAGCCACATCGGGTGGCCACCCATCCGCAGGCTCGCGCCCAGCACCTTGGTGGCCGCGGTGTGGAGCTGGCCACGGACGAACATCGGCAGGCCGGTGGTGAGCCCGGGCTCGATCTCGGCGACTCGGGCCTTGACCGTCCCCGCGATCATGTTGGCCATCTCGCCCAGGACGTCGGCGATCTCGGACGGGCCGACGTGCTCCGCCTCCAGGCCGGCAAACGATCGTGTCAGCGCGTGGCTCCCCTCGGGTGTCGAGGCCAGGCCGACGAGGTAGGAGAAGCGCTGGCCCTCGAGCGCGATGTAGCCACCGTCGGCCTCGGGCAGGCCGGCCGTGTAGCCGAGCAGCTCGCAGCGCTCGAGCCCGAATGCGCTCGTCATGCTCTCCATGCCGGCGAGCGCGGCATCGAGCCATGGCTGCAGCGTCTCGGTGGCGGTGGGGCTCACGAGATCACCACCTGTGCCGATCCGCCGGGTGCGCATGCGAGCCCGATCCTCCCACGAGGGGAGAGGGCTCGCGCGTGATCGGTGGGGGAGTAGGGCACGGTGGGCTCCGGCGGCGCCTGCCGCGATCAGCCGGCCGGCTCGCCGGTGGCGCCGAGGTCGGCGAGCGCGCCGCTGCCCTGGGCTCGGCCCAGGGCGCGCTCGAGGTCGAGCAGGACGATCAGCCGGGTGTCCAGTTTAGCGATCCCCGTGATGAAGCCGCCGTCGATGCTGGCGAAGAGATCGGGCGGCGGCTGGATCGCCGTCTTGGGTAGGCTCACGACGTCCGAGACCGCGTCCACGGTGAGTCCCACGCTCTCGTGGCCCAGCGCGACCACGATGATCACCGTGCCGCGCTCGTCCTCGATCGGGGCGAGACCGAGACAGCGGCGCAGATCGACCACCGGGATCACCGTGCCGCGCAGGTTCATCACCCCGCGCAGCTCGAGCGGCGTGTTGGGGATGGGCGTGACGGCCGAGGATCCGCGGATCTCCTGCACGCGCAGGATCTCCAGCCCGTAGGCCTCGCTGCCCAGCTGGAAGGTGAGGTACTGGGCCTCGCCGGTGACCGTTCCGAGCATCGACGAGGCATCGCATCCGGGTGCGACGGCGCAGTCCATGGCTCAGAACTCCTCGAAGCCGTCGTGCTGCGCAGGCCCGATGCCACCGTCCTCGGCCGCGCGTGGCTGGGCCGCTGCGTGGCGCTCGATCGGAGCATGCACCGTGCGAGGGCCGCGCCGCGCGGTCGTCGGCGGGCGCCGGCCCGCGGTCGCGCTGGCCCGCACGGCGGGTCGGGCGGCGGGCATCGAGTCGGCCTTTGTGCCCAGCTCGAAGCGGGCGACCAGCTCCTGGAGCTGGAGCGCCTGTGCCGAGAGCGTCTGCGCGGTCGCCGAGAGCTCCTCGGTCTGGCCGGCGGTCGCCTGCACGACCTGGTCCATCTGGCTCACGGCGCGGCTCACCTGGTCGATGCCGCTCGCTTGCTCGCGCGAGGCGGCAGCGATCTCGGCGACGATGTCGCGCACCTGCTTGACCGACGAGACGATCTCTCCGAGCGTCTGGCCGGACTGGTTCACCAGCCCGGTGCCCACCTCGACCTTCTGCACCGAGTCCTCGATCAGCGCCTTGATCTCCTTGGCCGAGCCGGCAGCGCGTTGCGCGAGATTGCGCACCTCGGCGGCGACCACCGCGAACCCACGGCCCTGCTCGCCGGCGCGAGCCGCTTCGACCGCGGCGTTCAGGGCGAGCAGGTTGGTCTGGAAGGCGATCTCGTCGATCGTGGTGATGATCTGGGCGATCTGCCGCGAGCCGTCGCTGATCGCCTGCATGGAGTGGACGGCGTCGCCCACCACGCTGCCACCCTTCTCGGCCGCGGCGCGCGAGCCGGTGGCCACCTGATCGGCGTGCGAGGCGCTGTCCGCGTTGTGCTTGACCGTGGCCGTGATCTCCTCGATCGAGGCGGCGGTCTCCTCGAGCGAGGCGGCCTGCTCCTGGGCGCCGCTGGCGAGCTGGTCGGCCGAGCCGGCGAGCTCACGCGAGGAGGTGGTCATCTGGCTCGCGGCCGCGTGTACCTCCCGCAGGGCGTCGCGCATCGCGTCCACGGCGGTGTTGATCGCCTGCGCGATGCGCCCGGTCTCGTCCCGGGACTGCACGGCGAGGCGCTGCGTCAGGTCGCGGGCCGCCACCGCCTCGAGGACCCCGACCGCGCGAGTCAGCGGCTCGGCGACCATGCGCGCGATCCAGAAGCCCGCGCCCAGGCCGAGCGCGATGCCGCACAGGGCGAACAAGGTCATGGCACCGCGCGACTGGTCGTAGTGGCTGCTCGCAGCCTCGTAGCGCGCCTTGGCGGCTGCGTTGCGCAGCGCCATCACGGCGTTCACCGAGTCGGCTGCCTTGGTGTAGTGCCCGACTCCCTCGGTGCGCGCGACCTGGCTGGCCTCCGCATTGTGGCCCTTCATGCTCAGCGGATAGAGCTTGCCGAAGAGGTAGTCCAGGTACGTCTTGCGTGCCGCCGCGACCTGGTCGAGGGCGGTGCGCTCCTCCTGGCTCAGACCGGCCTTCTCGAGGCTCGCGGTTTCGCCCTTCGCCTTCTCGTCGAGCTCGCGCACCTTGTCCTCGAGCTTCTGCTTCGCGGTGGGGTCCGGCTCGAGGAGGTGCTGCACGGTCAGCGCCCGGATCAGATAGGTGCCGGCGCGCACCTCGGCCATGACCTGCGAGGGCAGGAGCTGCTCCTCGTAGAGCGAGGCGACGTCGCCGTAGATGCCACCGGCGGTGGTGATGCCCTGGTAGGCGATGGAGGCCATGAGGAGCCCCATCATGCCGAAGGCGAGCATGAGCTTGGTCATCGTCGACCGGTCACGGAACCACTGCATGAGACCAACCCTCTAGCTTGGGAATGTC
>CAZGUU010000108.1:8376-14902 GCA_964529315.1 uncultured Enterobacteriaceae bacterium | reverse complement strand
CACCGCCTCGAGGCGCGCCGCACCGATCTCGTGCAGCAGCCTGGCGACCCCGGCCGGGTCGGGCTTGCGCGGCAGGTCGTCGTCGCCGCAGACCCGCTGGCGGAAGTGCCGGGCGAGGCCCACGCCCTCGAGGATCGCGCGGGTGAAGCCGCGCGGCTTGTTGGTCAACAGCGAGAGGCTCGTGCCCCTTGCGGCCAGGGCATCGAGGGTCGCGGCGATTCCCGGGTAGGGGCGGGTGCGGTCCAGCAGGTGCGCGGCGTAGAAGCGTCGAAACGCAGCGAGCGCCGGCTCGAGCAGAGCCGAGGGGCGCCCGGGCGCCACGCGCTCGATGCTCGCCTCCACGAGGCGCACCACACCGTTGCCGACCAGGTCCAGAACGGCACCGCGCTCCAGCTCGTCGAGCCCGCACTCGGAGAGGGCGGCGTTGGTCGCCGCGGCCAGGTCGTCTCCCGAGTCGACGAGCGTCCCGTCGAGGTCGAAGAGAAAGTGGCGCAGGTGAAGTGGGATGCGACTAGACCGAGAACGAGGAGCCGCAGCCGCAGGTCCGCTGCGCATTGGGGTTCACGAACTTGAAGCCCGCGCCGTGCAGGCCTTCGACGAAGTCGACGATCGTGCCGCAGAGGTACTGAGCGCTCATCGAGTCGACGAAGACCCGCACTCCGTCGAAGTCGTAGGTGGTGTCGTCGTCGCCCGGCGCGTCGGCGAAGCCTAGCGAGTACTGGAATCCCGAGCAGCCGCCGCCGACCACCGAGACGCGCAACCCCGCCGAGGCATCGCGCTTCTCGCGGACGAGCAGCACCTTCACCCGTGCGATTGCCGTCGGGGACAAAGAGACCAATGGCTTCGAGCCCTCGTCGATCGAGCTCGGCGCCGCATCGTGCGTGCCTTGTTCCATGATGGTATTCGTCCCTAATTGCGGCCAGTCGGCCAGTCAAGGCGGGGTGGTGAGGGACGGGCTCCGTCGGGGCCTCGAACAAAGCGCCGCCTGGGGCGTCCAATTCGCCGAGCCCATCGATCCTTCGTCCAAGAGGAGAAATCCACGGTGAATCCCCTTCCCCGCCATCCGACCCGTCCTTCCGCTCTCTTGGCGCTCTGCGCCGCGCTTCTCGGCGTTCCCGCCTTGGCGCTCGGACGCAGCGCAGACCTGCCGAGCTTCACCGAGGTCGCCCGCGAGGCACGCCCCTCGGTGGTGAACATCGCCATCACCCAGGCGGCCGCTCCGGCCAGTGCCCAGGCTCCCGCGCCACAGCGGGGGGCGCCCGGGGACCCGTTCGACGACTTCTTCCGCCGCTTTTTCGGCGACCAGCGAGGCGGTGGCTCGTCCCAGCGCAGCCTGGGGTCCGGATTCGTGATCTCCGCGGACGGCTACATCGCAACCAACGCCCACGTCGTCGATCACGCCAGCAAGGTCACCGTCCGCCTCTCAGACAAGCACGAATACGACGCCAAGATCGTCGGGGTCGACACCAAGACAGACCTGGCCCTACTCAAGATCGACGCTCCCAAGCAGCCGCTCACGGCCCTCTCCTTTGGCGACTCGACATCCATCGAGGTCGGCGAATGGGTGATGGCGATCGGCAGCCCCTTCGGCCTCGAGCAGACGGTGACCGTCGGCGTGGTCAGTGCCAAGGGGCGCGTGCTCGGCGCCGGCCCATACGACGACTTCATCCAGACCGACGCGGCGATCAACCCGGGCAACTCGGGCGGCCCGCTGCTCGACGCGGCCGGCCGGGTGGTCGGCGTCAACGCCGCGATCTCGAGTCGCAGCGGCGGCAACGAGGGCATCGGCTTTGCCATCCCGATCAATCTCGCCAAGAGCGTGCTCGACCAGCTGCGTACCCGGGGCTCGGTGGAGCGCGGCTGGCTGGGCGTGGCCGTGCAGAACGTCACCCCCGACCTCGCCGAGTCCTTCGGCCTGGCGGAGCCCTCGGGCGCGCTGGTCGCAGGGGTCACCGACGACGGGCCCGCTGCGAAGGCCGGCATCGAGCGCGGCGACATCATCGTCGCCTTCGCCGGGAAGCCGATCGCCGAAAGCCACCAGCTCCCGGCAATGGTCGCGGACTCCGCGGTGGGCGAGAAGGTGACCGTGAGCGTACTGCGCAAGGGCCAGCGCCGGGAGCTGCCCGTGGCGATCGCCAAGCAGCCAGCCGACCTGGGGAGCGACGGCGGCGAGGCCGGCGAGGCGACGGCTAGCGCTCTAGATGCGTGGGGCCTGCGCGTCGCGGACATCACCGCCGAGATGGCGCGGCGCGGCCAGCTACCAGTGGACCGCGGAGTGGTCGTGGTCGACGTCGCCCTCGACAGCCCCGCCGCCGAGGCGGGGATCCGCCCGGGTGACGTGGTGCGCGAGGTGAACCGAGCCCCGGTCGCTTCGGTGGCCGACGTGCGCACCGCCCTGCACGACAACCAGCGCAGCGACCTCCTGCTCCTCGTGCAGCGCGGCTCGAACACCGCCTTCCACGTGCTGAAGAAGCAGTGACGCCGAGTCGAGCCCTCGGGGTGCCGCCGTACCGGCCGCGCCCCGAGGGGCTCGACCGCGCTGCGCAAGCTCGCTTGGCTTGGCCTGGGCGGCGGGCGTACACTCGTTGCGTCGTTACGAGCACGCTGGCTCGGTCGGCGGCGACGGGCCGGCGGGAGAGTGCTGCGATGGGCAAGGGATCCATCCTCGATTCGCACCCTACCGAGTTCTTTCGCGAACTGGTGCAGAACGCCATGCAGGCGCAGCACTTCGCGGCCGAGGAGGAGGAGGAGTTCTACCTCGTGCAGCTCCTCGAGCGGCATATCCGCATGCGCGGCGAGATCCTCGACCGGCCGCTCGGCGTGGCCTTTCTCGAGGCGGGCCGCGGCGAGCCGGCGCAGCGCTTCCAAGGCTTCAAGCTGGTCGGCGATACGGCGCTGTTCGTGTCGGGGCTGTTCACCGACGCGCTCGAGGCCTCGCTGGTTCGTCCGTCGTACTACGTCGATCTCGGCCGGCTCGCCTATCAGCGCATCGCGGATGGCAGCCAGCGCGGCCTCCGACAGATGTTTCAGGGCCTATCGGAGCACTTTTCGGACCTGGTCCGCGTCCTGGGTGAGATCAGCACGAGCGACCTCTTCACCAGCGATCGCGACACGCTGCGCGTCTACCGGCGCTGGCTCGCCACGCGCGCGGCGGCCGACGCGGCCCAGCTCGTGCGACGTGGCATCATCCCGACCGAGCCGAGCGACTCGCGTCATTGAGGCTGCGCGCCGAGCAGCCACTGCACACCGGGATCCGAAGTTCGCAACGGCGGTGCGCCTCGCGAAGGGCGTCTCCCCGGCGGGTGCACGACCAGAGGCTCCTGACCGCCCGCGCCCACCGGCGCCGGCGGGGCGCCAGACGGCCCGTCACCACGCGAGGATCGGGCGGGACAGACCGGGCTACGAAGCGGCGCGCGAGCTGGCCTGCTCGAGCGGCTTGTGAGCGGTCATCACGGTGAACAGCGAGCGCGGCGAGGTCTTGTAGCGCTCGTGGAGTTCCAGAGGCACTTCCTCGAGCAAGTCGCTCAGGCGCAGCGTGGTGCGCCAGCCGAGCTTGCGCGTAACGGGATCGACCCGGTCGACGATCCAGGCGATCAGCTTCCGCTCGCTGCGGAAGTGGTTGATGATCACCACGGTGCCTCCGGGGCGGCAGACTCGCGACATCTCCCGCATCATGCGCTGTGGATCGGGCACCACGCTGACCACGTGGAACGACGTGACGTAGTCGAACGAATCGTCGGGGAAATCGAGGGCCTGCGCATCGCCGACCGCTAGGCTCACGTGGCGCCAGCCGTGCCGGTCCACCTTGCGCTGGGCGCGCGCGAGCATGTCTCGCGCCAGGTCGATGCCGGTCACGCGGCAGTGCGTCGGATAGGCCTCCAGCGAGAGCCCGGTCCCGACGCCGACCTCGAGGACCCGCGCTCCGGGCTCGATGCCGAGCCCACCCACCACTCTTTGGATGCGCGGAAAGAAGACATCCGAGAAGATCCGGTCGTAGAGGTGCGAGAACTGCGAGTAGATCTTGCTCTCGTGTGGCAGCGCGATGGCAGGTGGCATCTCTCCTCCCTCGATGATCCGGTGGTGACCGCTGGGTGATCCACCCGTGCGTCAGCCGTTCCCTCGCAACGGCCGCCGCGTACGAGCAACCGTGTGCCTCGGCGAGGCCGAAGCGCTTCCAGGGAAAAGTGCACCGGTCGCGGCCAGCATCTCCACTCAGGCAGCCGTCGCGCCTCGCAGCTGTCGCTTGAAAGAGGCGATGTCCTGTTTGCGGAATCGCCACTGGCGACCCGTCTTGAAGGCTGGGAGGATCTGCTTCCTGGCGAACTCGTTCACGGTATCGGGGCTCATGTCGAGCAGCCTTGCGACGTCACGGCTGTTCAGCAGGATGTCTTCTCTCTCAAGCATGATCCACGTCCGATTCGAGGGGATGGCTCTGGGTACCATGCGCCGCTCCGCAGGGTCAACCTGAGGACCCTCTTCCACGCCCAGTCGGGCCCCAGCCTAGAACCCGAGGGATGCGCTGAATCATGAGTGTTGTCGGCGACTTACCTGCAGGACCAGGCCGGGATGCAAGACCCGAAGGGGGCGGGAACGTGGCGGCCGCCACGGTCAGGCCGGCAGCGAAACGGCCGCTTGGGTTGAGCGCAGGCCGAGGATTCGCAGCCTCGGCTGCGTACGCGAGCCGAAAGTGTCGATCTCGGGCGCACCGAGCAGATCGAGTCGCGTCCCGACTTCAGGGAGAGCCCCGCTGGCGCGAAAGGCGATCGCCGCGAAGCGCCGCGATCCGGCCGCGAGCTCGAGAAGGTGGTGTCCTGCACCGACGATCCGCGAACGATGCACGACGGCTCCCTGCAGCACGAGGGCGGGCTCTGGATTGCCTTCGCCACAGGGTTCGATTCCCGCCAGCTCGTGCACCAGATCGAGCGAGAAGTCCTCTGCTGCCAGCGCGGCGTCTGCCCGTGGCGGGTCGGATGCTCGACCGTCGCCAAGGCCCGACCCGACCGCGTCGGCAAGGCGCTCGCGGAGGGCAGCGATGCGCTCGGTGCGCAGGGTGAATCCCGCCGCGCGCGGGTGACCACCTAGTCTCTCGAATAGGTCGCCGCACGAGCGCAGCGCCGCCAGTACGTCGACTCCGGGCACGGAGCGCGCCGAGCCACGTGCGAGGTCTCCCGCCACGGCGATCACCGCGACCGGAATTGCGTGCGCGTCGCACAGCCGCGCTGCGACGATCCCCACCACGCCGGGATGCCAGCCCTCTCCGCAGACGACGGCGGCCGTGGGCAACGCCTCGGCCGCGAGCTGCTCGCTCGCCGCTGACAGGACCTCGGCCTCGATCTCGCGGCGCCTGTGGTTGCACGCCTCGAGAGTGAGGACCAGGTCGCGCACGCGGGTCTCCGAGGTCTCGACGAGCAGGTCCACCGCGTCGCGCGCTCGGCCCACCCGGCCGCTCGCGTTGAGCCGCGGGGCAATGCGGTAGGCGACCGCCCCGGCCGACACCGTCTCCACCGAGGCCTGGCGCAGCAGCGCCCGCAGGCCCGGCCAGGGTGACTGGGCCATGTGTCGCAGCCCGTGCGCCACCATGGCGCGGTTCTCGAAGCGCAGCGGCACCACGTCGGCGATGCTCCCCAGTGCCACGAGGTCCAGGTAGCGACGCAGGTCGGGCAGCTCCGCCTCGCCAGCCTGGCGCAGAAGCATGCGAACGCCCAGGAGCAGGTAGAACGCGACGCCTGCACCGCACAGGCCCTTGAACGGGAAGTCGCATCCTGGCTGGGTCGGGTTGAGGACCGCCGCGGCGGGCGGCCGCGTGGCCGGCGCCGCGTGGTGGTCGCAGACCACCACGTCGATGCCGCGCTGTCCGGCCAGCTCGATCTCGGCGTGGCTCGTCGCGCCGCAGTCCGCGGTGATCATCAGCGTCGCCCCGGCCTCGGCGACCTCCGCGACACCTTGCGCGCAGAGCCCGTAGCCGTGCTCCCACCGGTCGGGCACGAACAGGAAGGGGTCGGCACCGAGCTCGCGCAGCCCGCGCACCAGGATCGCCGCGCCGGTGATACCGTCGACGTCGTAGTCGCCGTAGACGGCGATCCGCTCACGGCGCCGCAGGCCCTCGATGACGCGACGCGCGGCCAGGTCCATGTCGCGCATCAGGAGCGGCGAGCGTAGACCCGCGGCGAGCGTCGGCTGGAGAAAGGCTCGCGCTGCCTGCGGGCTGTCGATTCCGCGGCGCAGCAGGCACCGAGCCGTCACCTCGGAGATCCCCAGATCGCGGGCCAGCTCGCGCGACTGCGGCGACTCGGGCTGCACCTGCCACACGCTCGGCCCCTCCCCATCCCCGGGACGCGCGCCCCGATCGCCCACCTCGTTGCGCTCCGGGGCGGGGCTCTGTCCGCTCTCGGCCCGTCTGCCTCGATGCCGGGGGCAGAGCCGGGGTGGGGGGGGCCCGGGGGGGGGCCCCCCCCCCGGGGGGGGGAGGGGGGAGGGTTCGGGAAGGGGGGGGGGCCCCCCCCCCCCCGGGGTTATGAGGGGGGGG
>CAZGUU010000108.1:0-8366 GCA_964529315.1 uncultured Enterobacteriaceae bacterium | reverse complement strand
GGGGCTCGGTCCGCTCTCGGCCCGTCTGCCTCGCTGCCGGGGGCAGCGCCGGGTTGCGGCGCCCGGCGGGCGCCGCAACCCGGGTGTCTCTCAGACGCTGATCGATGCGAGCTGGCGGTGCGCCAGCCGCCAGTCGTAGTAGATGCGGGTCGCGAAGACCGCGGTGAAGACCGTCGTCAGGATGCCCAGGCACAGGGTGACCGCGAAGCCGCGAACCGGCCCGGTCCCGAACTGGAAGAGAATCAGACCCGAGACGAAGGTCGTGATGTTCGAGTCGCGAATCGCGGCCCAGGCGCGCTCGTAGCCGGCCTCGAGGGCCCCGCGCGGCGTCTTGCCCAGCAGCAGCTCCTCGCGGATGCGCTCGTTGATCAGGACGTTGGCGTCCACCGCCATGCCCATGGTCAGGACGATCCCCGCGATGCCCGGCAGGGTGAGCGTCGCACCGAACGCGCCGAGCAGCGCGAGCATGAAGAGCACGTTGAGCAGCAGGGCGACGTCGGCGAGCGCGCCGGCGCCCCGGTAGTAGAAGACCATGAAGAGGACCACCAGGCTGCCGCCGACGAGCAGCGAGATCACGCCCTGGCGGATCGAGTCGCGTCCCAGCGAAGGTCCGACGGTGCGTTCCTCGATGATCTTGATCGGTGCGGGAAGCGCGCCGGCACGCAGCACGATCGCGAGATCCCGGGCCTCTTTGATGTCGAAGCTTCCGGTGATCGACGCATTGCCGCCCGAGATCTTCTCGCGGATCACCGGCGCGGAGAAGACCTTGCCGTCGAGCACGATGGCCAGGTTGCGTCCCACGTTCTCTGCGGTGAGCTGCTCGAAGACCCGCGCGCCGGTCTCGGAGAGGACCAGCTCGACGTACGGTCCCTCGAGCTGGGTGCCGGGGCGGACCCGGGCATCGGCCACGGAGTCGCCGCCCATCAGGATCTTCTTCTCGAGCAGGTAGCCGGACTTGGCCCCGGGTCCGGCGTCGGCGGCGGGAAGGTTCTCCGTCGTCGGACCTGCCTTGTCGGTGACCAGCTTGAACTCGAGCACCGCCGTCTTGCCGATCAGCTCCTTGGCCCGCTGCGGGTCCTGTACGCCGGGAAGCTGGACGACTATGTCCTGGCTCCCCTGGCGCTGGATCATCGGCTCGGAGACGCCGAACTGGTCAATGCGGTTGCGGATCGTCTCGAGCGACTGCTCGAGGGCGAACTGGCGGATGCGCTCCTGCTCGCGCACGGTCGGTGCCACGGTGACGTCGGTCATCGGTGCCCCGTCGGCGGAGGGTCGAATCTCCAGGCTGGGGAAGCGCCGGCGCAGCGCCTCGTCGAACGCCGCCCGCTGCTCGGCGCTGGCCAGGTGGACGATCAGGGAGGTGCCGGACTGATCGACGCCCGAGATCTCGATCTTGTCTTCCGCGAGGTCGCGTTTGAGCTCGTCGGCCTTGCGGCCGACCTCGTTCTCCACCGCCTTGTCGACCTCGACGGTGAAGAGCAGGTGCGTCCCGCCGCGCAGGTCGAGCCCGAGGTGGATCGGGTTCTTGGCGATGACCGCGGGCAGCGGCGTCCCCTCGGGAACGAAGAGCGGCAGCAGGTAGATCAGCGCCCCGAGCACGAGCGCGACGAGCAGGGCCAGGCGGTAGTTCACGTTTCCCGGGTTCATGCGGACTTTTCCTCGGACTTGTCGCCCGCTTTGTCGGCCGACCGAGTCGCGCGCAGCACGTGCCCGATCGCCGGCCGGTCGACCCGCACCTGAACCTTGGGTGCGATCTCCAGCGTGACCAGCTTCTCGGCCAGCTTGACGATGCGTCCGTGCAGGCCACCCGTGGTGACGACGTCGTCGTTCAGCTTGAGGTTGTCGAGCATCTCCTGCGTCTCGCGGGCCTTCTTCTGCTGCGGGCGAACCAGGAGGAAGTAGAAGACGACCAGGATCAGCGCGAAGGGGGCGAGCTGCACCAGCGGGCTCCCCGGTCCGAGTAACTCGTTCGGGCTCATCGATTGCCTCCAGCTCGGGGAAGCGGCCGTTTCCCCGGATCCGTCATGCGCTGGCCAGTCCCCCGTCGTCCCGCAGGGCGACCCCGAGGGCGGCGGCTTCCTCCACGAGCTTGCCCGCGGCGATCGCGGTGCGTAGCCGAGCCATTCGCGAGAGGTAGAAGTGGAGATTGTGCGTCGTCAGCAGGCGGGCGGCGAGGATCTCGCCGGCCATGAAGAGGTGGCGGATGAACGCCCGAGAGAAGCGCGTGCAGCAGACGCACTCGCAGCCCGGCTCGAGCGGTCGCAGATCGTCGCGGTGCTCCGCGTTGCGAATCGCAATCCGACCCGAGGCGGTGAACGCCGCCCCGTTGCGCGCATTGCGCGTCGGCAGGACGCAGTCGAAAAGATCGAAACCCATGGCGACGAAGCGGATCAGCTCCTCCGGCGTGCCCACGCCCATCAGGTAGCGCGGACGATCCTCGGGGAGCAATCCCACGGTGTGCCGCGCCACGCTCTGCGTCAGGTCGCGGCTCTCCCCCACCGACAGACCTCCGACGGCATAGCCGTCGAATCCCAGGGCGGCAAGCTCGCCGGCGCTGCGCTCGCGCAGGCGCAGGTCCATCGCCCCTTGGACGATGGCGAACACCTGCTGGTCGTTGCGGTCGTGGGCCGCGCGCGAGCGCCGCGCCCAGGAGGTGGTCCGGCGCACGGCGTCCTCCGCCGCGGCCGGGCCGCAGTCGCCGGCGACGCACTCGTCGAGGACCATGGCGACATCCACGCCCAGCGCCTCCTGGATTGCGATCACGTCCTCCGGGCGGAAGCGATGCAGGCTGCCGTCGACGTGGCTGCGGAACTCGACCCCGCCGTCGTCGACCCGTCGGAGCGCCTTCAGGCTGAAGATCTGAAAGCCACCGCTGTCGGTGAGGATCGCCCGGGACCAGCCGGAGAACTGGTGTAGGCCGCCGTGGCGGGCGATCACGGTGACCCCCGGTCGCAGGGCCAGGTGATACGCGTTGGCGAGGACCATCTCGGCGCCCAGCGTCTCGACCTCCCAGGGGGCCATGGCCTTGACCGTGCCGAGGGTGCCCACAGGCATGAACGCCGGCGTTTCGACGGGACCGTGTGCAGTCCACAGGCGGCCGCGCCGCGCGCCGGTCGCAGGGTCGGTCGCCAGGACCTCGAAGCCCCGCCGAGGCGAGGCGCCGCGGGCAGACGGCGCGGACGGCGATGGGACCGGCGACGGCACGCGCCCTCTCCTAGCAGACTCACCCCGGATCGCGCCCCTCGAGCGGCGCGCGCGCTACCGGACGAGCATCGCGTCGCCGAAGCTGTAGAAGCGGTAGCCGCGGTCGAGGGCCACCTGGTAGGCCTCCTGGGCACAGTCGACGCCGGCGAACGCGGCGACCAGGGCGAGCAGGGAGGAGCCCGGCAGGTGGAAGTTGGTCAGCAGGCCGTCGATCACCCGGAAGTCCGCCCCGGGGAGGAGCACGAGGTCGGTGTCCTGCATGCCCTCGGGCCAGCCGGCTCGAGCCGCCGACTCGAGCGCCCGCGTGGTGGTCGTCCCCACGGCCACCACGCGGCCGCGACCGCGCGTCCGCTCGATGGCCTGGGCGGTCTGCCGCGGGACCTCGTAGCGCTCGGGCTCCACGGCGAGCGCCGATCGCCCGCTCTGTCCGGCGAGAAACGTCGCCGGCCCGACGTGCAGCACCACCTCGACGAGCTCCACGCCGGCCTCCCGAAGTGCTGCGAGCAGCCGTCGGCTCAGGTGGAGTCCCGCGGTGGGTGCGGCCACGGACCCGGGCTCGCGAGCGAAGACCGTCTGATAACGCTCGGCATCGGCTGTGGTGGGCCCGCCCGGACGGCGGATGTATGGGGGCAGCGGCGTCTCGCCGATTGCCGCGGTCAGTGCGAGGACGTCGATGCCCGCCGGAAAGGCGACATCCACCCAGCCGTCGCCGATCGCGGTGACCGTCAGCTCGATCTCGGCTGAGGGTCGTCCCTCGCCGAAACCCCCCATCCCCGCATCGCGCCCTGTCGGCGGCCGATCCTGGGTGGTTGCCGCTTGCAGGGCGTAGCCCGCGACCGCCACCCGCTGTCCTGGCCGGAGCCGGCGCGCTGGGCGTGCCAGGGCACGCCACCGCTCGCCGGGCTCCTCGACACGGATCGGCGGCGATGCAGCCAGCCCTGTGGCCGCGCCCCCCGATGCCGGCGAAACGGCGCCGAGCGGGGCGAGGAGCAGGAGCTCCACCGCTCCGCCACCGGGCAGGCGCCGGCCGCGCAGTCGCGCCGGGATGACCCGGCTGCGGTTGATCACCAGCAGGTCGCCACGTGCCAGCCAGCGCGGCAGCTCCAGGATCGTCGAGTCGACCGCTGTCGTCCGCTGGCCGCGCTGCACGACCAGCAGGCGTGCCCCGTCGCGCTCGGCCGACGGGTGCTGTGCGATCTGCTCGGCCGGCAGGTCGTAGTCAAATCCCGCCGCCGGCAGCGCCGTTTGGCTGGCGGCGCCCAGGGGATCCCTACTTCGTCGAGCTCGCTGCACCGGTGGCTTCGAGGAACGGCTTCACCAGGTCGATCGGCACCGGGAAGATCGTGGTCGAATTGCGATCCCCGGCGATCTGCGCGAGCGTCTGCAGGTAGCGCAGGGTGAGCGCCATCGGCTGGCCGGACAGCACGCCGGCCGCGTCGGCCAGGCGCTGCGCCGCCTGGAACTCGCCCTCGGCCGCGATCACCTTGGCGCGCCGCTCGCGCTCGGCCTCGGCCTGGCGCGCGATCGCGCGCTGCATCTCCTGGGGCAGGTCGATGTCCTTGATCTCGACCGTCACGACCTTCACGCCCCAGGGCTCGGTCTGCTGGTCGATGATGCGCTGGATCTGCTCGTTGATCTTCTCGCGCTCGGCGAGCAGGTCGTCGAGTTCGGCCTGCCCGCAGACGCTGCGCAACGTCGTCTGGGCGATCATGTTCGAGGCGTAGATGTAGTTCTCGATCGCCACCACGGCGCTGGTTGGCTCGACGATGCGGAAGTAGAGCACCGCGCTCACCTTCACCGTCACGTTGTCGCGGGTGATCACGTCCTGCGCCGGGACGTCCATCGTCACGGTGCGCAGGTCCACGCGACGCATCGCCTCGATGAACGGGATGACCACGATCACACCCGGTCCCCGCACTCCGACCACCCGGCCGAGGCGGAAGATCACCCCGCGCTCGTACTCCTGGAGGATCTTGATCCCGCTCAGCACGAGCAGCAGCACGAGCACGACGAACAGCGTCAACGGTTGCACGATCACGATCCCCTCCTCGCGGCGCTCACGGGCTCGACCCGCAGGGTGAGGCCGTCCACGGCGACCACGCGAACCGTGGCGCCCACGTCGACGGAATGTTTGGCTTCGGCGCGCCACAGCTCGCCGTGCAGGAACACCGTGCCGCAAGGCTCGAGCCGTGTGCGCACCTCGGCGGACTCGCCGATCAGACCCTCGCGACCGGTCGCCGGTCGCCGGCGCATGGCACGGGCGACGAGCACGCCCAAGGCCAGCATGACCAGACCGACCGCGGCCGCCGCGCTGCCGATCAGCCCGCGGTCGATGGCGAGCCCGGGATCCTGGCCGTCGAATAGGAACAGCGAGCCCAGGACGAACGCCACCAGGCCGCCGACCCCGATCACCCCGAAGCTCGGCAGGAAAAGCTCCGCCACGAGCATCGCGCATCCCAGGAGCAGCAAGGCCAACCCGGTCACGTTGATCGGCAGCACCTGGAACGATGCCAGCGCTACCAGCAGGCAGATCGCCCCGGTGACCCCGGGCAGCATGGTCCCGGGATGGGTCAGCTCGATGTAGAGGCCGAGCAGGCCCGCGAGCAAGAACAGGTAGGCCACGTTGGGATCGGCGAGGAAGTCGATCACCTGCTGGCGAAGGTCCATGTCGATCCGCTCGACGCGCGCCCCGGCCAGGGCGAGCACCCGCCGGTCTCCGTCGATGGTCACCTCGCGGCCGCTCGCTCGCTCGAGCAGGGTTTGCAGGTCGCTCGCCACGAGGTCCACGACGCCGAGCTCGAGCGCCTCGCGGTCGGTCACCGAGACGGCGTGGCGCACGGCGCGAACCGCCCAGTCGACGTTGCGCCCGCGCTGCTCTGCGATCGCCTTGGCGAAGGATGCGGTGAAGCTCTTCACCTTGCGGCCCATCGCGCCCTCGATGTCGCCGCCCCCACCCTCCACCGGCGTGCTCGCACCGATGTTCGTCCCGGGTGCCATGGCCGCGACATTGGCCGCCATGACGATGAACACGCCGGCCGAGGCGGCCCCCGCGCCGCTCGGTGCGACGTAGACCAGGACGGGGACCGAAGCGCCGAGAAGATCTTGAACGATGGTGCGAGTCGAGGCGAGGAGTCCGCCCGGGGTGTCGAGCTCGACGACCAGCGCGGCGGCGCCATCGCTCGCCGAGCGCTCCAGGCTCTCGTGCAGGAACTCCGCCGTCGCAGGATTGATCGAGCCAGCGATGCGGATCACGTTGACGTGCCCCGCCCCCGCGTCGGCACGAGCTCGGACCGGCACGGCGTGCCCGGCGCTCAGCGCGAGCAGCAGGGCCAGCGCGGCCGAACCCCGACGGCACGAGCTCACGGCGCCATCCCCAGGCGGGCCATCACCTGGCGGATGTCCTGCCAGACCAGCTTCTTGTCGGCCGGATTGCGCAGTAGGTAGGCGGGGTGCAACGTCGGCATGACGGGGATGCCGCGGTACTCGTGCCAGCTGCCGCGCAGCCGCATGATCGGCGTCCGCGTCTCGAGCAGGGTGTGAGCCGCGAACTTGCCCAGGGCCACGATCGCCTCGGGCGCGACGAGCTCGATCTGGCGCGCGAGGAACGGGCCGCAGGCCGCGACCTCGTCGGGCTCGGGGTTGCGGTTCTCCGGGGGGCGGCACTTGACGACGTTGCAGATGTAGACCTCGGCACGCCGCAGGCGCATGCCCTTCTCGATGATGTCGGTGAGCAGCTGGCCCGCGCGGCCGACGAACGGCTCTCCCCTCACGTCCTCGTCGTGGCCCGGCCCCTCGCCTACGAACGCCAGACGGGCACGTGGATCGCCGACGCCGAAGACCACCTGCGTGCGCCGCTCGCAAAGCCGGCAGCGCCGGCAGTCGCCGATGTAGGCCCGCAAGGCATCGAGGTCGCTGGCCTCCCCGAGGCCCGCAGCTCCTGGCTCCGCAGGCTGCCCCCCTTCCGGTGCGAAGGGCTCGCCGGCGGTCCGCACCACGGCTGGGCTGCGCGTCACGTCGCGATCCTCCCTTGCGCCGACCGGCCCCGCAAGCGCGGCCACCGGCAGCTCCGTGGCACCGCCGAGGGCCTGCCAGGCCAGGTGAGCGGAAAGCTCTCTGGCCAGGCGTCGGATCTCTTGAGACATCGCCGTTTCGCCCATACTCTAGCTCGAGCCGAGATGCTCGCCTTGATGCTCGTCGCGTCGGCCGCCCTTGCGGTGGTCGCCTTCCCTTCGGATGCCCTGGCTTGGGGGCCGGTGACGCATCTGGTGCACGGCTCGATGCTGCTCGAGCGCCTCGCCGACCTACCCGCCGAGCTGCGCGGCATCCTCGCGCGCTTCCCCTACGAGTACCTCTACGGCTGCATCGGTGCGGACATCATCCAGGCGAAGAAGTTCACCCGCAGCCTCTACACTCACTGCCACCACTGGCGCACCGGATGGTCGGTGCTGGAGAACGCCAGCGACGACTCCGAGCGCGCGTTCGCCTACGGCTACCTCTCCCACCTCGCCAGCGACACCTTCTCGCACAACTACTACCTGCCCATTCGCCTGATCACGAGCTTTCGCGCACGCACGCTGCGGCATGTGTACTGGGAAGCACGCTTCGACGCCAACCAGTACGCCGAGCGCTGGCCGGTGCTGACCCTGGTCGCTGCTCACGTCTACCCGCACTGCGACGACCTGGTCGAGCGGGTCGTCGAGCGCACGCTGTTCTCCTTTCGCACGAACAAGCGAATTTTCGACTCGCTGCTCGCCCTGCAGCGCCTCGAGTACTGGCGCAGCGTCATGCAGCGGGTGACCGACAGCGAGCGCTACCCGCTCGAGCGAGGCGACATCGACCGCTTCAACGGTCTGTGCGCCGAGGCGATCGTCGACCTGATGCGCAACGGCGAGGCTGCGGCGTGCCACTCCGTGGACCCCACGGGCCACGAGAACCTCTCGCGAGCCAACCTGATCCGCAAACGGCTGCGCGCCCTGGCGCGACGCGGGGTGCTCGACCACGACCGGGAGCGGTCGCTGGTGGACACCATGATCCCCCAGCTCGAGGCTGCACTGCAGGCGCCGGGCGCCGCCTGACGGGCACCCCCGGCAGCTGCCGGTCCTCTGTGGCTGGCGCCGGCGGCCGCGTGGGTGGCGTGTCGCGCTCGCCCGGCACGCCTGCCG
>CAZGUU010000107.1:0-14987 GCA_964529315.1 uncultured Enterobacteriaceae bacterium | reverse complement strand
GGCCCGTGCCCGCCGGCCGGCCCGCGCCGGCGCGGCTCAGCCGAGCGACTTGACGCGGGCACGGCTGCGCGACTCGGCGACCCTGCGGCGCGCCACGACCTCGACCAGCGAGCGCGCGACGCGCTCCACGTCCGCGTGGGAGAGGCCCATGTGCAGCGGCAGCGAGATCAGCCGCTCGCTGGCCCGGTGCGCCCGCGGGCAGCTGCCCTGCGCGCCGGCGTACATGCGGTACAGCGTGTTGTCCTGGTAGTGCACGCCCGGGTAGATGCCGGCGCCGTTCAAGGCCGCCATCACCTCGTCGCGGCGGTCGACCAGGATCTGGTAGAGGTGGCGCGACGACTCGCAGCCCGGCGCGACGGGCACGTGCTCGATGCGCGGCTGCTCGGCCAGCTTCTCGTCGTACCAGACGGCGATCTGACGGCGATAGGCGTTGTCCTGGTCGAGGTACTGGAGCGACACCAGGCCGATCGCCGCCATGATCGAGTTGCCGTGGTACTTGAAGCCCTCGTGCTCGACGTCGTAGTGCCAGCGGTAGACGCCCTGCTGCTCGACGGTGCGCGTGTAGGTGTCCTTGTTGATGCCGAGCCACGTCCAGCGCCGCACCTCGGCGTCGAGCTCTGCATCGGCGAAGCAGATCATTCCCGAGTCGGCGGTGGGTAGGTTCTTGACCGCCTGGAAGCTGAACACCGCGGCGTCGACGTCGTGGCCGACGTGGCGGCCGCCCACCCGGGTGCCGGCCATGTGGGCCGCGTCGAGGATCAGCGCCACACCACGCTCCCGGCAGATGCGGCGCACCTCGTCGAGCCGGCCGACGTTGCCGCCCAAGCCGACGAAGACCACCGCGCGGGTGCGCTTGCCGATCCGCTCGGCCACCGAGCGCGGGTCCAGGCAGAGGTGCTCGTCGACATCGGCGAACACCGGCGCCAGGCGCTCGTAGAGGATGGCGTGGTTCGTCGAGACGAAGGTGAGCGGCGTGCTCACGACCTCGTCGCCTTCGTTCCAGCCGTGGCGTTCCTTGAGCAGGCGCAGCGCCAGGTGCAGGCCGGCGGTCGCGGAGCACAGAAAGTGTGCGTGCGGCAGGCCGGTGTAGCGCCGCCAGGCGTCCTCGAGCTCGACCGTCTTGTAGCCGAGGCCGGTCCAGCCCTTCTCGAGGCACTCGCGGATCCCGGCGAGGCACTCCTCGACGCGGAAGCGCGGCACGAAGAGATGAATCGGCTCCATCGCTCAATCCCCCTCGCCCGTGCGAAGCCATAGCCGCGGCCGTCGGGGGTTTCAAACCCGGCGCCCAGACTCCTGCGCGCTCTGCCCGGGGAAGGGGCCGTCCCCGCGACGGACGGACCCCGCGTCGAGAGCCATCGATCGATTCCCTCGCCGGCAGCCGTCCTCTCGCGACACTGCTTGTCGGGGGCGGGGTCATGCGGTAGGCAGCCATCGAGCTCGCGGGCTGCGGCGGGGTCGCTGAGCGCGGGCGGATGCCGATGACGATGTCGCACGCCGAGGCCGCCGCACACGCGATCCCCCGCCTGCCGATTCTGCGCCTGCTCATGGTGAGCCCCGGGCGAATCGCCAGCACGCAGATCTTCGACCTGGTCTTCCAGGGGCTCGCCGAGCAGGGCGCCATCGCCTACGCGGCGATCTACGACGAGGAGAGCTCGCCCGAGGAGCAGCAGGATGCGGTGCGCGCCGCCGACGTCGTCTTCTTCCTGCGCTCGTTCACCCGCGCCTCGCTGGCCCTGCTCCGCTTTGCCAAGCAGAGCGGCAAGCTGGTCGTCTACTCGACCGACGACGACTTCCGCGAGCTCGACCCCGAGACGCCGCTCGGCCGCCTGCACCACGAGCCGCGCAGCCGGCAGGCCTACGAGTCGATGTTCCAGGAGGCCGACCTCGTCTGGCTGTTCACGGCGGAGATGAGCCGGCGCTACGCGCCGCTCGCCCAGCGCGTGATCCTCGGACGGCTGCCGAGCTTCGTCGAGATCAACGCGCCGCGCGGCCCGGGCGCCTTCGATCCCGGCCACGACGCCCTGCTGGTGATCGGCTACGGCGGCTCGTCGACGCACGCCGGTGACCTCGAGGTGCTCGTGCGCCCGCTGCTCGGGGTGCTCGAGGACCACCCGCACGTGCGCGCGCAGTTCGTCAACTACGCCCCCCCCGAGCTCGCTCGCCACCCGCACGTCGAGGTGCGGCCGTTCTTCGGCAACCTGCTGTCCTACTACGAGTTCCTGCGCCGGGCGCGCTGGTCGATCGGCCTGGCCCCGCTGGGCGACACGCCGTTCAACCGCGGCAAGACGAGCAACAAATACCGCGAGTACGCCGGCCTGGGGGTGCCGGGGATCTACTCCCGCGTGCCCGTCTACGCCGCGGACGTGGTCCACGGCGAGACCGGCTGGCTCGCGGAGCACGACGAGGCGAGCTTCGATTCGGCGCTGCGCCAGATGGTCGCGAGCCCCGAGCTGCGCGCGCGGATCCGCATGGGCGCACTGCAGGACGCCGCCAGCACCTACTCGCTGCGCGGCGCCCAGCTGCACTTCCTGGGCGAGATCTCGCGGCTCGCCGTGGCGCGACGGCATCTGGAGTGGAAGCGCCCGCGAGTCGTCGCGGTCGGCTACGCGAGCACCTCGTCGATGCAGATGGGCGTTCTGCAGCCGTGCCGGACGCTCGAGCGCGAGGGGCTGCTCGAGCTCCGCCACGTCGAGCCCGAGGCGGCGACCGCCTCGAACCTCGACGGGGCCGACGCCCTCTACGTGCTGCGCGCCTTCGAGGAGCGCACGCTGCCGCTGCTCGACGCCGCCCGCGCACGCAGCCTGCCGGTGGTCGCCGCCTGGGACGACGACTTCCTCGAGATTCCGCCCGGTACGCCGCTCGGCGACTACTACCGGCACCCCTCGGTGGTACGCGCCATCGAGCGCTTCCTGCGCGAGAGCAGCCTGGTGGTCGTCTCGACGCCGCCGCTCTTCGCACGCAGCGCCGCCTACAACCAGGACGTGCTCGAAGCGATCCACGGCCTGGCCGCCGGCGAGCTGGGCGGCATCCCCGGGCTCGACGACCCCCCGTGCGCCGCGCTCGACGACGCCGACGCCCCCGTGCGCATCGGCTTCTTCGGCTCCAACGACGCCCTCGCTCTGCCGTGGATGGTCGAAGCGCTGGCCGAGCTACGCCGCCGCTGGGCCGGCCGCATCCGCCTCGAGGCAATCGGCGTCGAGCCCCCGCCCGCGCTGCGCCCGATGCTCGACTGGTGGCAGGGCGGCGTCCTGCCCTACGCGGAGAGCTTGCGCCTGCTGCGCTCCCGCCGCTGGGCGATCGGCCTGGCACCGCTGGACGACACGATCTTCAACGCCTCGAAGCAGGCGACCAAGCTGCGCGACTACGCCTGGGCCGGTGCGGCCATGGTCTGCTCGCGCGTGCCGACCTACGAGCGCGCCCTGCTCGAGGGCATTCACTGCCTGCTCGCCGAGAACACCGCCGGCGCCTGGGCCGACGCCATCGGTGAGCTGGTCGGGGATCCCGAGAGGGCCGCAGTGCTACGCCGCGGTGCGGCCCGCCTCCTCGCCTCGGTCCATCTCCAGGAGATCACCGACGCGAGCTGGATCCAGCTGCTGTGGCGCATCGGCACCTCACACCCTGCGCGCGGCGCGCGCGAGGAGCCGCGGAGCGAGGCCTCTGTGGACGCCAGCCGCGGCCTCTCGCAGCCCTACCCGGGCGCCAGGCGTGCCTCGAGCGAGCCACACGACGGGAGCATGGTCGTCGAGACGATCGGCAGCGAGCCCGCCCGCTATGCACCGCTCTCGCGCCCGCGGGCCTACCGGCTCGTGCCGACCCGGCCGTCGTGGCGTGCGATCGAGGTGTGCGTCGGCTCCGCTTCGAACGCCGAGGACGTGAGGCTCGCCTACCGCCTGCGCCTGCTCGGCGGCGCCGTGCTGCGCCAGGGCGAGATCGACCTGCGCAACGTCCGCTCGGGGGCGTGGGCCCGGATCGAGTTCCCCGAGCTGCGCAACGCAGCGGGCCACGCCTTCGTGCTGCACCTCGCAGCCGCGGGGCCATCCGCCGCCGAGGTGGGCATCTTCGAGTCGTCGCGTCTCGCCTCGCGGCACCTGCAACGCGTGGCTCGCCGCCTCGGCCTCACCGCCCGCCTCGCGGCACCCTTCCTGCGCCTGGTCTACTCAGGCTCGCGCTCCGACCTCGCCGAACTCGAAGCCGCAGAAGGGACGGGTGCACCGGGGACCGAGCCCGCCCAGTGCGGGGCGCACCCACTGGAACAGGCGTAGCGGTCCGTCGACGCCCACCGCGCGCACGCGCATCGAGAGCCGTCTGCCGCGCGACTCGGGGATCGCGTCGAAGCACAATCGCGCGGGAGCGTCCTCGCGCAGCTCCGTCGCGGAGATCCGCGCTCGGCGCAGCGGCTCGCCCCGCGGTGGCCCGATCTCGATCTCCAGCTCGCCGGCGCACAGCGGCAGATCGAGCGCCGGGGCGAGCAGCACGGCGCACAGGCCAGGGCGTGCGAGGTCGAGCTCGTATTCGATCCAGGGCAGACGGTGCAAGCTCTCGCTCGGCGCAAGCGCCCAGCCGCGCAGGCCGGCACCGAACAGGTGGCTGTCGTCGAGCAGCTGGCGGAAGGCGGGCGCGATCGCCGAGGAGAGATCGCCTACGGATCGGAAGCGGTCGATCAGCCGAAGCACCCGTCGGCCGCGATACGCCTCGACCAGCTCCGCGAGCCCGCGCGCCCGCGCGCGCAGGGCCTCCAGCCTCGCCCGAGCCTCCGCCGACGCTTCGGCGAGCCGCCGCTGGCCCTGCTCGACCTCGGCCTCCAGGCGTCCGATCTCGCCGCTCAGGCGCCCGATCTCTGCCCGAGCCCCGTCGAGCTGCCCGAGCGCGGCGCTCCAGCCGGCGTGCTCCGAGGCGACCGTGGCGCGCAGGCTCTCGCCCTCCTCGGCCGCGGCGCGCAGCAGCGGCACGAAGACCGCGTCGGCGGCTTCGACCTCGCCGCGTACGCGGTCGAGCGTCGCGCTGCGCTGCGCCTCGGGCTCGCCTCGGCGCTCGTCGAGCGCTTCGTACACCTCGCGCACCCAGCGCGAGGTGCGCGGGTCGTGCGCCACGAGCCGGTCGTCGATGGCGAAGTGGCGCAGGCGTCGGCTGAGGAACTCCTCGATCCGCGCCGCCGCGGCGTCGAGCGGCACCGGCCACACGACGTCGAGCTCCCGGGCGACCCGTGCCAGCAGGGCGCGCCAGTCCGCGAGCAGGTCGTCGTAGCGCACCAGGGCGCGACGGCTGCCGCGGGTCTCCAGCTCGGACTCCAGCACGTGGCGCAGCCAGAGCAGGTTCGACTTCTCCGGCGAGAAGCCGTCGCGTCGCGCCTGCGAGGCAGCGACCTCGGCCGGGCTGCGCACCGCCAGGAGCCAGAGCGGCTCGCCGCCGGCCTCCTCGATCGCGTGGCGCCACAGGGGAACCAGGCGGCACATGCGTGGGTCCTTGACCACCCACAGGCGGTGGCGGCTCCCCTCACGCCGCGCGATCTCGACGGCTCGGGCGCGCGCGGCGCGCACCCCCTCGCGCTCGAGCCAGCCCGTGGGAAGCGGCGCGACGTCGTGCCAGGCGAGCCCCGCGGCGGCGAGCAGCGCCTTGTCCACCTCGACGACGTCCTCGTCCTCCCAGAAGCCCCGCTCGTTGCCCCAGTTGGCCTCGATGAGCTTCTCACCGATGCCCGCACCGAGCAGGTTCAGGCAGCGCGCGAACGCGGAGGTGCCGCTGCGGTGCATTCCGAGGACGATCAATGCCCTCGACGGATCCTGTGTCGCGCTCGTCATCGGCTGGCAGCTCGAGATCTCGGCCTCGCGCCGGCTCGAGCTCGTGTCCGTCGCGCGCTGCGCCACGCAGCCCGCCACGGCTCGCGGCCCACATCATCGACGAGCCCTGCCCGGGTTGCAAGGAGCACCGTCCTGCCTCCGGGCACCGCGCCTCGCCGGCACGGTGCCGGCGGCGCCGTGCCGGCCGGGCACTGGGCGACGCTCAGCCACCTCCGCCGGCACACGCACCCGAGCACATCGTCGTCGCCGTGACCTGATACGGCGCGCTGCCTCGGACGCGGCTCACCAGGACGTGCCAGGTGCCGGCCGCAGGCGCGGCGAAGCCGCAGAACCCGAACTGGCCCTGGCCGTCCGCCTTGCAGTCGAAGCTCCCGGAGCTGGGTGGGCTCCCGTGCTTGACGTACAGATCGAAGTCGGCGTCCCCCTCCTCGCTGGCGTTGAGCGCGACGTCGAGCTGCATCGCGTGGTCGGGAACGACGATCTCGTGGCTGCCCGTCGGGCTCTGGCCGGAGAGCTCGCCGGAGAAAGCGCGCACGGCGGTCTCCGGATCCCCGACCTGCGGGCCGGTGCCGCAGGCGAGGTTGGACAGGTCCGCGCCGCCCTTTCGCTCGATGTACTTGTGGTAGCGCTGGACGTTGGCGTCGTAGGCGTCGTCCTCGGGGTCGCAGTCGCCGGTCGTCCCACCCGAGGTGATGCCGGCGACGCGCAGCCCCGCCCCCAGGTCGACGAGCAGCGGCCCTCCCGAGTCGCCGTTGCAGGTGTTCGAGTCCTCGCCCGGTGGCCCGATCGGCTCGGTGAAGCGCCAGCAGACCGAGGTCGCATCGGAGATGCCACCGGTGCAGCCCGAGGTCCTGACGACGCCGAATCGCTTCAAGCCGTAGTCGTCGCCGAAGCCGCCGCCGCGGCCGAAGCCGACGATGATCCCCGGGGTTCCCGACGGGGGCCGGGCGGTCGCGGCGATCGCCGTGGGGCGGATGCCGGTCGCCCCCTGGGCGAGGCGGACCACGGCGACGTCGGCCACCGGGAAGTCGAAGTGCGGGTGGACGCGGATGCGCTGCACGGGGAGGAAGCCCACGTGCTGGAGGAACACCACGAAGAGGCTGGGATCGGGCGCCATCGGAGCCCTCGGCTGGCAGTCGGCACCCACCCCGTCGCAGACGCAGTGCGCTGCGGTGAGGAATGTCCGGCAGCCGATCATCGTGCCGCTGCACCAAGCTCGGCCATCGCCGGGGCTGCCCGGCTTGAGCAGCGCGCCGACCGAGGGGAAGCCCGAGGTGAGCAAGCCGTTCACGACGCGTGGCACGAGCCCTCGTGCGGCCTGCGGCGGCTCTCCGTGCCCGGAGGCGACCGGCTCACCGCCCGCGGCATGGGTCGTCACGGCCCGTGCGGCAGAGAGCGTCGCGATCAGCCCCACGATCAACCCAATGCGCAGGCCGCGCACGTCACACCGCCTTGTCGCGCATCGTCACGAACTCCTCGGCGGCCGTCGGGTGGATACCCACCGTCGCATCGAGCTGGGCCTTGGTCGCACCGCAGCGCAGCGCGACGGCGAGCCCCTGGATGATCTCGCCCGCATCGGGTCCGACCATGTGGCACCCCACCACGCGATCGGTCGCGCCGTCGACGACCAGCTTCATCAGGGTCGTCTCCTCGCGTCCGGTGAGGGTGTGCTTGAGCGGCCGAAAGCGGCTCCGGTAGACGTCGACCGACGCCAGGCGGCGGCGCGCCTCGGTCTCGGTCAGGCCGACGGCGGCGACGCTCGGCTGGCTGAACACGGCCGAGGGTACGCCGGTGTGATCCGGTCGGACGGGCCGACCGCCGAACAGGGTGGTGGCCAGGGCAGCGCCCTCGTGGATCGCGACCGGCGTCAAGTTGATCCGGTCGGTCGCATCGCCGATCGCATGGATGCCGGGCACCGTGGAGCGGGAGAGCTCGTCGACCACCACGGCGCCATTGGGCCGCAGCTCGACGCCACACGCCTCGAGGCCCAGGCCGCGCGTGTTCGGAACGCGGCCCGTGGCGCAGAGCACGAGATCGGCCGACACGGCCTCGCCGCCCCGCAACGCGACCCGCAGGCCGCCGTCGCACCGCTCGATGCGCTCGACCGGCGCATCGAAGCGCAGGTCGATGCCCTTCTTGCGCATCTCCTCGGCCAGCGCCGCGCGCACGTCGTCGTCGAAGCCGCGCAGGAAGAGCGGGCCGCGGTAGAGCTGGGTGACGCGCGCGCCCAGCCCGTGCAGGATGCCCGCGAACTCGACCGCGATGTAGCCGCCGCCGACGATCGCGACCTGGCGGGGCAGCTCGGGCAAGTGGAACATCTCGTCCGAGGTGACGGCGAGCTCGCTTCCCGGCTCGTCGGGGCGGCTCGGCCGGCTGCCGGTCGCGATGACGACGTGCTCGGCCGTCACCCGCCGGCCGCCCACCCGGACCTCGTGCGGGGCTTGGAGCATGGCTCGCCCCTCGAGGATCGCCACACCGCTCTGCTCGAGCAGGCGGCGGTACACGCCGTTCAGGCGCGCGATCTCGCGGTCCTTCGCGGCGATCAGCCGGCCCCAGTCGAAGCTGCGCTCGCCCACGCTCCAGCCGTACGCCGCGGCATCCGCGAAGTCCTCCGCGAAGTGGGACGCGTAGTAGAGCAGCTTCTTGGGGATGCAGCCGAGGTTCACGCAGGTGCCGCCGAGCCGGCCCTGCTCGGCGACGGCGACTCGCGCCCCGTACCCGGCGGCGATGCGGCTCGCGCGCACTCCGCCCGAGCCTGCGCCGATCGTCAGCAGATCGAAATCGTACGCCATCCGCGGATCGCCCCTCCCCTCGGGCCGCAGCGCGGCCCGAGCAGCAAGGTTTCCAAGCTAGCACGGGCGCACGACTGGAAAACGCCCTTCCCGCACTCCCGCGTCGCGACCGTTCGCCCAGCGCCCCGGCGACCTGCTAACCCTGGCGCGAGATGGACCCGGCAAGCCGCATCGCGACGCTGGTCGAGGACTTGATCGAGCTACCCGGCCTTCTCGGCGTGCACCGCGCGCTGCGCCGGGCCGGCGCGGGCGCCCTGCGCACCATGGGCTACGTCTGCCGGGACCAGGCCGAGCGCATTCCCGATCGCACCGCCCTGCGCTTCGAGCACGACGAGGTGTCCTTCGGTGCACTGAACGCGGGCATCAATCGCCACGCGGCCCTTCTGCGCACGGCGGGCGTGGGCCGGGGCGACCCGGTCAACGTCATGATGGAGAACTCGCCGGCGATGCTCATGGCGCAGGGCGCCTGCGCCAAGCTCGGGGCGATCGGGGCGCTGATCAACACCCACCTCGAGGGCGAGGCTCTGGCGCACGTCCACCGGGCCTCGGAGGCGCGGGTCGCCCTGGTGGACCGTGCCTGCACCCCGGCGATGCTGCCGTTGCTCGAGCAGCTGCCCGGGATGACGATCTACGCCGACGCCGCCGAGCCGGTCGCCCGAAGCCCGCGCGTGCGCTCGCTCCCCGAGGCGCTCGACGCTGCATCGGACGCCGAGCCCGACATCCCCGACGTCACCGTCTCCGACGTCTTCCTCTACGTCTACACCTCGGGCACGACCGGCCTTCCCAAGCCGGCGATCGTCCGTCACGCCAAGTTCACCGCCGGAGGCTACGCGCTCTCCCTGCTGCTCCACGAGACCCCCGAGGACTGCGCGTACGCGCCCACGCCGCTCTACCACGGCTACGCGAACTTCGTCGGCTTCGCCCCGGCGCTCCACGCCGGTGCCTGCTTCGCCTCGCGCCGGCGCTTCAGCGCCAGCGAATTCCTCGACGACGTGCGCCGCCACCGGGTGACGATCTTCTGCTACGTCGGCGAGCTCTGCCGCTACCTGATGCGCACGCCGCCCACACCGCGCGATCGCGAGCACGCGATCCGCCTCGCCACCGGCGCCGGCCTGCGCCCCGACGTCTGGCAGGCCTTCCAGCGGCGCTTCGGCATCCCGCGGATCATCGACGCCTACGGCCAGACCGAGGGCAACGTGAGCCTGCAGAACCGCCGCGGGCGGATCGGCTCGTGCGGCCGCAACCCGCCCTTCTCGCACCACCTGCTCGCCCTGGCGCGCTGGGACCACGCGCGCGGCGATCTGCTGCGCGGCCGCGACGGATTCCTGGTCCGCTGCGCCGTCGGCGAGCCGGGCGAGCTGCTGAGCCGCGTCTCCAAGGACGCCCAGATGGCCTTCGACGGCTATGCCGACCCCGCCGACAATCAGCGCAAGCTCTTGCGCGACTGCTTCGAGAAGGGCGACCTCTGGCTGCGCACCGGCGACCTGATGCGCCGCGACCGCGCCTCGTACTACTACTTCGTCGATCGCATCGGTGACACGTTCCGCTGGAAGGGCGAGAACGTCGCGACGCTGGAGGTCGAGCACCTGCTCAACGCCGCGCCCGGCATCCACGAGACGGCGGTCTACGGCGTGCGGGTGCCGGGCTGCGAGGGCCGCGCCGGCATGGCGCTGGTCGTCGCGGCCGACGGCGCGGCGTTCGACCCGGTTTCGTTTCGCGCGCACGTCGAGCGAGCCCTTCCGGCCTACGCCCGTCCGCTGTTCGTGCGCGTGGCAGCGTCGGTCGACGTCACCGGCAACTTCAAGAACCGCAAGGTGCGCCTGCAGGACGAGGGCTTCGACCCCTCTCGGGTGAGCGATCCGCTGTGGTTTCGCGACGAGCAGCGGGGCGCCTACGTGCCGCTCGACGCCACGCTGCACACGGAGATCGTCGCCGGCCGCCGCCAGCTCTGACGCCTCGGGCTGCCGCGAGTCACTCGCCGATCAGCTTGACGAGCACCCGCTTGCGCCGGCGGCCGTCGAACTCGCCGTAGAAGATCTGCTCCCACGGGCCGAGATCGAGCTCACCGGCGGTGATCGCGACCACCACCTCGCGGCCCATCACCTGGCGCTTGAGGTGTGCGTCCGCGTTGTCCTCGCCGGTGTCGTTGTGTCGCCACTGCGACGTGGGCGCGTGCGGCGCGAGCTCTTCGAGCCAGCGCTCGAAGTCGCGGTGCAGCCCGGGCTCGTCGTCGTTGACGAAGACCGAGGCGGTGATGTGCATGGCGTTGACCAGCACCAGCCCCTCGCGCACGCCGCTCTCCGCGACGCACGCCGCGACCTCGCCAGTGATGTTGACGAAGCCGCGGCGCTGCGGCACCTGGAACCAGAGCTCCTTGCGATGGCTCTTCACGGGGCCTCCACAGGCTCGAGCAGCGCATAGCTCGCCTCCGAGCGGTGCACGGCGCGCTTGGCGGACAGCGAGCTCGAGTAGAGGTGGAAGGCGCGCACGGCGACGGGCTCGCAGCGCAGCAGGCCGTTGCTCGCCAGGTAGCTGCCCACGGCACGCTCGGGCGTGCCCTGGAGACGAGCCAGGGTGATGTGCGGCGAGAACTTGCGCCCTTCGGGCGCGATGCCGGCGCGCACCAGGGCGCCCTCGACGCGATTGCGCAGGGCGACCAGGGGCTCGCTCCGCTCGACGCCCGCCCACAGGACGCGCGGCTCGCCACGCGGCGGAAAGTGGCCCACGCCCTTGATCCGCAGGTCGAATCCGGGCGAGCGCACCTCCTCGAGTGCCGCCTGGACGTCGCGAAACACCAGGCCGTCCACCTCGCCGATGAAGCGCAGCGTGAGGTGGATCTGCTCGGGCTCCACCCAGCGCGCCCCGGGCACGTCACAGCAGAGGCTCAGGAGCTGCCGAACCACGCTCTCGGGCAGCTCGATGCTGACGAAGAGCCGCACCATGCTCAGGTCGTCGAGGCCGCTCGCTCGGCGTCGATCGTCTCGAAGAAGCCGCAGAGCATGCGGTAGGTCAGGCCCCAGACCTCGTGGCCCCGATAGACGAAGGCCGGAAAATCCGCCTTGAAGTCCCCCCGTGCGACGCAAACCGTGCCCCGGTGGCCCTCGTCGCGAAACACGCGCATCGGCACCCAGAGCGCGTCGGCGACCTCGCTGCGGTCGATCCGCGTCGGCAGCGGTCGCTCCAGGCTGAACAGGAACGGGCTGATCACCAGGTCGACGTGCCGGCCGACCGCCACGGCCTGGACGTCGTCGAGGCGGGCGATCAGCTCTCCGTGGCGCGCCAGGTCGATGCCTACCTCCTCGCCGGTCTCGCGAATCGCGGTGCTCGCCAGGTCGGCGTCGGCAGGGTCATGGCGCCCACCGGGAAAGGCCATGTGGCCCGACCAGGGGTCGTGCGGGTGCTCGGCGCGCTTGATGAGCAGGATGCGCAGCTCGTCATCGGCCGGCGCGAGCACCATCGCGACGGCGGCGCGGGCCTCGGGCTCGTGACCAACGGTGACCGGTGGCCGGCCACGCAGGCAGCGGGCCACTTCGTGCAGGGCATCGCGTGACATGGGCGCTCGAGCGACCGGGGCCTCGGCCTCCTGCCAGGCTCGTCCCGATCCGCACTGCATGCTACCAGCCGATGCGGTTCGGCGGTACCCGTACCCGTACCCGTACCCGTACCCGTACCCGTACCCGTACCCGTACCCGGCGCGGGGGATCGCCTCTCGAGCTGCGAGCATCGCGGTCGCTCGGCCCGATCCGGCGACGCCCGCTGCGCCTCACTCCTCGCCCGGCTCCCACTCGAAGGGCAGGCTGTGCTTCTTGGCGCTGTTGCAGGCCTTGCAGGCGGGAACGAGATTGCCGCGCGTCGAGCGGCCCCCGCGGATGATCGGCACCAGGTGATCCATGGTGAGCGCGTGGGCACCGACCTGCGCACCGCAGTAGTGGCAGACGCCCGCCGCACGCCGGCGCTTCCACCACTGGGATTGGCGCAGCTCGCGCGCACGCGCCCGCTCGCGGCGCAGGTGCACCTCGTCGACCTCGACCAGGAAGCCCGCGCGGGTCACGCTCCCCCGACCACCGCCGGCAGCACGACGAGAAGCTGCACGCCGTCGAATACTGCGTGCGCCACCATGCACGGCAGGACGTCGTCCGCGGCGCGCAGCAGCAGGCCCAGCACCAGCGAAACCGTGAGCACGCCGATCAGCATCGCCGGCAAACCGTAGCTCGCATGGCTCATGGTGAACAGCAGGCTCGAGAGCCACAGCCCGGCGCGAGGCTGCAGGTAGGAGCGGAAGAACGCCTCCTCGAACACCCCGGCCGAGACGACCAGCAGCAGGCGGTGCCACACGGGCAGGGCCACCAGAAAGCGCACCACCTCGGGGATCTCCTCCGCCCCGAGCTCACCCGTGGCCGCCCCCGTCGACGCGCCGCCGCCGGCCAGGCCGGCCAGGCCCGCGACCACGGCCATCACCCCGATCGTCACCGCCCAGCCGCCGAGCCCAGCCACCACGCCGACGCCTAGCTTGCGCGCGGCGCCGGTCGGGTGCAGCCGCAGGAACCGGCTCGGCGCCTCGAAGCCGGCGAGCCCCCACCACAGGAGCAGGAACCCGGCGAGCACCGCGTGCCCCTCGAACAGCGAGGCGAACGAGAGGTCGTCGAGTGCCGGGCCGTCGCCCGCGGAGAAGAGCTGGCGCAGCGGTGCGAAGCTGGTGACGGCGAGGACCACCACGAGCAGCGCTACACCCGCCAGGAGCCGGGCGGGGCCGGGAAAGGGCTCGATCGCAAGGCACGGGCGCCGCTCGCGAACCAGCAGGCCGACGGTCACGACCGCCGACAGGAGAATCGAGTAGAGGAGTGTCATCGCCTCGTCGCCACCGCCCCTCCCGGCCCACGCGCCACGCCCTGTGTCGCGCGACCGCGACGGATCGGCACCTCGTGTCGTAGCACGCAGCAGATGCGTGGGCGCCCGAGCGAGACCAAGTGGCAGCTCCGCGACGCGGGCGGCACGCCGGCCAACGGCATCGTCCCGATGACCCTGACCGACATGGGCCGCAGCGTCGTCGAGCTGCGCATCGTCGGCGAGAACGGACGCTGCCGCCTGCACCCGAGACACCTGCCCATCCAGATCAGCGTGACGCTGGGCGACGCACGCGACGCGCTCGCCGGCCTGCACCCACCACCGATTCACCTGCGTGCACTGGGCCGCCCGCTGAGGCATAACGGCGGCTGCCATGCAGACGCAGACGAGGAGCTCCGAGCACGGCGGACGATTGGGCCTGGTGCTCTCCGGCGGCGGGGCGCGCGGTCCCTTCCAGGTGGGGGTGTACGAGCGGCTGCTGCGCGACCGGCGCTTCGCCGACGGGCCGGCGGTGCTGAGCGGCACCTCGGCCGGCGCGCTCAACGCCGCGATGATCGCGTGCGGCTTCACGCCGCAGGCAATGATGGACTTCTGGAACGACCTGGCCGACGACCCCCCGGTGGTGGCGAATCCCCAGTTCTTCAGCTCGGTGTTCGCCGCCGTCGGCAACCTCGCCCTGCAGGAGATCTCCGCGTTTCCGCGCCGCCTGCCGCACGACGTCGTGCGCTTCTTCCGGCGCGTGCGCCACTACTGGCCGCCGCGGCTGGGCAGCCTGACCGCGTTCACCATGGACTTCCTCCTCACCAGCCGCTTCGACCTGGTGAGCTCCCTGCTCGAGGGCATCTCCGCGCCCTCGCTGGTCGACACCCGCCACCTGCACGATCGCCTCACCCGGCTGTTCGGCGGCACCCGCGTCCCGGCCAGGCGCCGCCTGGCGATCAACGCGGTCGACATCCACACCGGGCGCGTGGTGCGCTACGTCACGGGGCCGGTCCCCGCGGTCCCGGCCTCGGAGTACGTGGTGGTGCCGGCGATCAGCGTCGACATGCTGGTCGCGAGCTGCAGCATCCCGCTGCTCTTCAACCCGGTGCCGATCGGCACGCGCCTGCTGTGGGACGGCGGCCTGCTGGTCAACACGCCGCTGGCTCCCGCAGTGGCGCTGGGCGCCGAGCAGATCATCACCGTCATGGTCACCGAGCAGCACCGCGGCCAGGCGCCCCTGCGCCGCTTCGGCCGCGCCATCGAGCGCACCATCGATGCGTTCCTCGAGAACGCCTACAACGTCGATCGGATGCTGCTGCTCGAGCGCAACCGGCTCTCCCACCTCGAAGCGAGCCCCTATCGCGAGGTCAAGCTCTTCCAGGCGCTACGCCCGGCACCGGACCGAACGGTGTTCAGCGCCGGCTCCTACTTGAACTTCCAGCGTCCGATGCTCGCGGCGATGTACCGCGCCGGCCAGCGCGCGGCCTCGGAGTGGCTGGCCCAAGGCCCGCCGGTCGACCGCCTGGACGCACGGCCGGGTGTCGCCGGCCCCACGGCCGCGACGGGCGAC
>CAZGUU010000106.1:0-15024 GCA_964529315.1 uncultured Enterobacteriaceae bacterium | reverse complement strand
GCGTCGCCGGCGAGCGGCCCTGGCGGCACCGAACCGGGCCCGGGTGCGGGCGCGCTCGCGCCAGGTCCGGGTCCCGCACCGAGCCCAAGCCCGGCGGCGACGCCTGCCGGGCAAGCCTCGCCGCGCCAGGGGGTGGCAGACGAAGGCGCCGTGCAGCTGGCCGCGCTGGCGACGCCGCTGCCTTCCGCCGCTCCGGCGCCCTCCGCGTCTCCGGTGTCCGCGGAGCTGGCGTCCCCATTCCCCGCGCAGGGGAGCGGACGCGGGCCCCAGCAGATGCGCTCGCGCACGGTCGTGCTCGATCCGGGACACGGCGGCAAGGATCCCGGAGCCCGCGGCGTGACCGGCGAGGAGGAGAAGCAGATCACGCTTGCGATCGCCGAGCTGGTCGCCGAGCGCCTGCGGCCGGACCAGGCGCTGCGCGTGGTCCTCACGCGGACCGACGACCGCTACGTGCCGCTCGAGCAGCGCACCGCGATCGCCAACGCGCAGGCGGCCGATCTCTTCGTCTCCATCCACGGGAACGCGAGCGAGAATCCGCAGCTCACGGGAATCGAGACGTACACGCTGAACAACACCGACGACCGCGCAACCATCCGCCTCGCGGCGATGGAGAACGGGCTGTCGCTCACCGGCGCGGCGCCCGGCGAGCAGGACCTCGCCTTCATCCTGAGCGACCTGCTGCAGACCGGCAAGGAGGACGAATCCGTCGCGCTGGCCGATGGTGTGCAGCGCGAGCTGGTCGGCTATCTTCGCAGTCGGTGGAAGCGAGTCGAGAGCCTCGGCGTGAAGAAGGGGCCGTTCTACGTACTGGTCGGGGCGTACATGCCGTGCGTGCTGGTCGAGGTCGGGTTTCTGACGCACGGTCTCGAGGGCGAGCGGATCGCGCAGCGCCGCTATCAGCGGGACGTGGCCGAGGGGATCGCGCGGGGGATCCGCCGATTCCTCGACTCGGCGCCAGCCAACGCGAACCTTTGATGCGCGGCTCGCGTTGCGGCGCCGTCGGTCGAGGTGCGGGGGGGCACGGTCGCCGCGCTGCGCGCTCGCGCCGCTCGCGGGCAGGTGGGTATGCTTGACGCAGAGCCGATCGGGGCCCGCTCCGGGGCCGAGCTTGCGGCGGCGGATGCCGCGGCCTGCGAGCCGGCGCCGATCGAGCTGCCGAGCGTCGGGCCCGAGGACGAGGCCCTGGACCCCTCGCGGGTGGCCCGGGAGTACCTGTCCGCGGTGCGCTCGAGCCTGCGCGCGTGGCACGATCGTGGCGCGGGCGGCAGCGCCGTGGTCGCGCGCTACACCGCGGCCGTCGATCGACTGATCCGCTTCCTGTTCGACGCCGCGACGGCGGGCTACCGGCGGCGCTACGTCCAGCTCGACCAGCGCTGCACGGTCTTCGCGCAGGGCGGCTACGGCCGCGCGGAGCTCAACCCGCAGTCCGACGTCGACCTGCTCTTTCTCTACCCGCACAAGGTCACGCCCTATGTCGAGACGGTCACCGAGACGATCCTCTACAGCCTCTGGGACACCCGCTTGCAGGTGGGGCACGCCGTGCGCTCGGTGCGCGAGTGCGTTCGCCTGGCGGCGAGCGACCTCAAGATCAAGACCGCGTTGATCGATGCCCGTTTCGTGTGCGGCGACGAGAGCCTGCGCGACGAGCTGCTGCGCTCGCTGGACCGCGAGATCAAGCCCCGCGGCACGCAGAAGTTCTTCCGCGAGAAGCTGCTCGAGAGCGAGGCGCGCCACCACGCCTACGGCGACTCGGTCTACCTGCTCGAGCCGCAGGTCAAGGAGGGCGCGGGTGGCCTGCGCGACCTGCACACCGCGCTCTGGGTCGCGAAGATCAAGTTCAAGGTGTCGAGCCTACGCGAGCTGGCGGTCAAGGGCGTGATGAACGCGAGCGAGCTCGCCGAGCTCGAGGCCGCGCGCGGCTTCCTGTTCCGAGTGCGCAACGCGCTGCACTTCATCTCCGGGGCGCATCAGGACCAGCTCACCTTCGAGCTGCAGGAGCTGGTCGCGGCGAACCTCGGCTACCGCGCCGCGGCCGGCGACCCGATGAAGGCCGTGGAGCGCTTCCTCAAGGACTACTACCTCCACGCATCCACCGTGACGCGCTTCTCCCAGGCGATCATCGACCGCTCGGTGAACCCGCCTCGGCCCTATCGGCTGATCGGGCGGATGATGGCGCGGACCATCCGGCCCGGGATCCTGATCATCGGCGGCGAGATCAACGTGAGCAACGGCGAGATCTTCGCCGAGCAGCCCACCGAGCTGGTGCGTCTGTTTGCCGACGCACAGGGGCACGGCGTTCGCCTCGCGCCGCACCTCGCCGACCGGATTCGCGCCGAGGCGCGGCGGATCGACGAGTCGCTGCGCGCGAGCCCCGAGGTGGCCGAGCTGTTCCTCGCCATCCTGCGCGCACCGGCGCGCGTCTACGAGACCCTCCACGAGATGCACAAGCTCGGCGTGCTCGCACAGATCCTTCCCGAGTGGGCGCACCTGCGCTGCCTGGTGCTGCACGATCTCTACCACATCTACACGGTCGACGAGCACTCCCTGATGGGCGTGCGCGAGCTCGAGCGGCTGCGCTCCGGCGAGCGGGCCGACGCGGCGCCGCTGCTCACCCAGACGATGCGCGAGGTCGACAAGGTCGAGCTTCTGTTCCTCGCCATGCTGATGCACGACAGCGGCAAGGGCCTGGGCGGCGGCCACTCGGAGAAGGGTGCGGCATTCGCACGCGCCGTGGCCGCGCGCCTGGACCTGAACGAGGACGACGCCCACGAGCTCGAGTTCCTGGTCGCCAACCACCTGGTGATGTCGCATCTCTCGCAGCGCCGCGACATCCACGACGACCGCCTGGTCATCGACGTCGCCAAGATGGTCGGAACGCCGGAGGCGCTCAAGCGCCTCTACCTGCTGACCTACGCCGACATGCGCGCCACCGGGCCGAAGGTATGGAACAACTGGAAGGACATGCTGCTCGGAGAGACCTATCTGCGCGTGCAGGAGGCCTTCGCGCGCGGCTTCGAGCCCCAGGACCGAGCAGACCGCGTGGCACGCATCGGCGAGCGGGTGCTCGACGAGGTGCGTGCCGAGCGCGGCGCGGCCGCGGCGGCGCAGTGCGAGGCCTTCCTGTCGAGCATGCCGGACAGCTACTTCCTCACCACCCCGGAGTCGGTCATCCCCGAGCACGCGGCCATGGTGCGGCGGGTGGCGGAGGAAGGGCTGGTCACGTCGGTCACCCACTACCCGGCCTGCGAGTTCAGCGAGTTCACCGTGGCGACGCGCGATCGCGAAGGCCTGTTCGCCATCCTCACCGGGGTGCTCGCGGCGAGCGGCATGAACATCGTCGGCGCGCGCATCGCGACCTCGACCGAGGGCGTGGTGGTCGATGCCTTCCGGGTCTCGCACCTCGAGCGGCGCGAGATCGCACTCGACGACGAGCGCTGGCAGAGGGTGCGGGATCTGCTCGAAGCGGTGCTCGCGGGCAGAACGGTGCTCGCCGAGGTGATGGCGCGGGCCGAGCGTCCCGGGATCCTGGACCGGCGCTACGAGCCGCGGCTGGGCACCGAGGTCGTGATCGACAACTCGATCTCCGAGACCTACACCGTCATCGACATCTACACGCAGGACCGCGTCGGCCTGCTGCACCGCATCGCGCGCACCTTCCTGGCGCTCGCCCTGCAGGTCCACCTGGCCAAGATCACGACCAACGTCGATCAGGTGCTCGACGTCTTCTACGTGAGCGAGGCCGACGGGCGAAAGACCGAGCGGATCGACGAGGTTCGCGGCACGCTTCTCGAGGCGCTGCGCAACGATGCCGCCGGGGAGCAGAGCGCACCGAGCGCCGGCGCGGCTGCGCCGTCGTGACGCTCGACGAGCTGATCGACCGCCACCTGGCCCGGCTGCGCGGCGAGGTGGGGGTGTCGCCGCACACCGCGGCAGCCTACGCCGACGACCTGGCGCGCTTCGCGCGCTTTGCGGCCGAGCGCTTCGCGATCGTCGATGCGGCGCGCGTGACCCGCGAGCTCGTGCTGTGCTTCCAGGCGGAGGAGGCGGAGCGAGGCATCGGGGCCCGGACGCAGGCTCGGCGGCTCTCGGCGCTGCGTGGGCTGTATCGCTTCGCGCTGGTCGAGAAGATCGTCGGCGACAGCCCGCTGGCCGACCTCCGCCAGCCGAGCCAGCCGCGCCGCCTGCCGCAGACGCTGGGCGAGCGCGAGGTGCCCAGGCTGCTCGACGCCGCCGCGGCGAGCCCGACGCCGCTGCGCGATCGCGCCCTGATCGAGGTGCTCTACGGCGCCGGGCTGCGGGTGAGCGAGGCGACTGGCCTGGTGCTCGAGCAGGTCGCCTTGGAGGAGCGGGCGCTGCGCGTTCTGGGCAAAGGAGGCAAGGAGCGCTTGGTGCCGATCGGCCGGGCGGCGGCTCGGGTGCTCGAGCGCTACCTCGCGGCGGAGCGGCCGCGGCTGGCCCGCAACCCGCGGCGGCGGGAGGTCTTCCTCTCGCCGCGCGGCTTGCGCCTGACGCGCCAGGCGGTGTTCGCCCTGGTGCGGCGCCTGGCGGCCCGGGCGGGCATCGAGACGGCCCTGTCGCCGCACGGGCTGCGCCACGCGTTCGCCACCCACCTGGTCGAGCGCGGTGCCGACCTGCGCGTGGTGCAGACGCTGCTCGGGCATGCGAATATCGCCACCACCGAGGTCTACACGCACCTGAGCCGGGCCCACCTGAGCAAGGTCCACGCCGCCAACCACCCGCGAGCCCGCGAGCGGCCCGCGGCCGGGGGCCGAGGCCGGGCGGGGCGCGAGCCCGGTGTGCGCTGCGAGGACGGGGAGGTGTGACGGTGATGGCCCAGGCGAGGCGAATGTCGCAAAGGGGTGTCCGGTGAGCGGAGCGGACGCCGAGCGCCGGCCCGTCGTGGTGAGCGGCATGCGGCCCACGGGCAAGCTGCACCTCGGCCACCTACTCGGCACGCTGCGCAGCTGGGTGGCACTGCAGGAAACCCACGCTTGCCATTTCTTCGTCGCGGACTGGCACGTGCTGACCACCGACTACGAGAAGCCTCGCGAGATCCGGCGCTTCATCGAGGAGATGGTGCTCGACTGGCTGGCCGCCGGCATCGATCCCGAGAGAACCGTCGTCTTTCGTCAGTCGGCGATTCTCGAGCACGCCGAGCTGGCGATCCTGCTCGGCATGATCACCCCGGTGCCCTGGCTCGAGCGCAACCCGACGTACAAGGAGCAGCGCGAGCAGCTCGCCGATCGCGACCTCTCGAACTTCGGCTTCCTCGGCTATCCGGTGCTGCAAGCGGCGGACATCCTGATCTACAAGGCGGCCGCCGTCCCCGTGGGCGTCGACCAGGCGCCCCACCTCGAGCTCTCGCGCGAGATCGCCCGGCGCTTCAACTTCCTCTACGGGCAGGTGTTCCCCGAGCCGCAGGCGATCTTCTCTTCGGTGCCCAAGGTGCCGGGCACCGACGGCCGCAAGATGAGCAAGAGCTACAACAACGCCATCCACCTCGACGACGATCCGGCTTCGATCGAGACGCGTCTGGGTCGCATGGCCACGGATCCGCGCCGAGTGCGGCGCACGGATCCTGGAGATCCCAAGGACTGCCCGGCGTTCCAGCTCCACCAGGTCTACTGCACGCCGCAGGAGATCGAGCAGGTCACCCAGGGATGCACGACCGCCGGGATCGGCTGCCTCGACTGCAAGCGGATCATGATCAAGCACGTGATCGCCGACCTCGCTCCGCTGCGCGAGAAGCGCGCGGCGCTGGCCGCGCGGCCCGGCTTCGTGCGCGACGTGCTCGAGGAGGGAACGGCACGGGCACGGCGCATCGCCGAGAGCACCATGGTCGAGGTGCGCCAGGCGATCGGCGTGGGCGGGCCCTGGTCGGAGGGGGGCGCGGGATGAGCGACGCCTACTCGGTGAAGCTGGAGATGTTCGAGGGTCCGCTCGACCTCCTGCTGCACCTCATCAAGAAGCACGAGGTCGACGTCTACAACATCCGCATCGCGGAGATCACCGACCAGTACCTCGCCTACCTCGCCGCGGCACAGGACCTGAACCTGGACGTCGCGGGCGAGTTCCTGGTCATGGCGGCGACGCTCATCTACCTGAAGTCGCGCGCCCTGCTCCCGGCCGACGAGCGCGACGAGCTCGAGGACGAGGAGCCGCTCGATCCCGAGGCGCAGCTCATCCAGCAGCTGGTCGAGCACGAGCGCTTCCAGAAGGTCGCGGCGGCCCTGGCGGCGCGACCCGTGCTGGGCCGCGACGTCTTCCAGCGGCGCCTGGCGGAGATCGCACCCGGCGAGCTCGCCGAGCCGATGCGGCCGCTCACGGTGGGCGAGCTGCTCGCGGCGCTCGAGCGGGTCCTCGCACGGCGGGCCACGCACCTGGTGCACCACGTCCACGGAGAGCGCCTCGACATCCGCGACGGCCTGGAGATCGTGACCCGCTACCTGCGGGTCTCGCCGCGCGCCAGCTTCGACGAGCTGTTCCCCGAGGACGCCTCGCGGATGCGCATCGTGGTGATCTTCCTGGCCCTGCTCGAGCTGATCAAGATCGGCGCCGTCTCGGCCGTGCAGAGCGAGGCCTACGGCACGATCGAGCTCCACCTGGTGCGCGACGTCGACGCGCAGGGCGTGCTGCTGGTCGACGCGGAGGGGGCGAGCGCTTGACGACCGGAAGCCACGATGAGGAGAGCCGGGCCGAGGAGGCGAGCGATGCGCCCGCCGCGCCGGCCCCGTGTGAGAGCGAGTGCCCGGCCGACCTGGGTGCCGAGAGCGACGACGGCGGTGTGCGGCCTGCCCCGGAGACGGGTGCCGAAGGTGAGGACGGCGGCGTACGACCCGCTCTGGGGGCGGATGCCGACGAGACCGGTGCGCGTGGAGCGGAGGGCTCGCCGGCAGGGGGGGGGCCGGGGAGCTCCGGTGGAGACGAGGCGGGCCCAGGGGAGAGCTCGCCGCCCCTGGAGGCGGTCCTGGAGGCGCTGCTCTTCGCCGCGGCCGAGCCGATCCCACTCGGGCGGCTGCAGCGCGTGCTCTCCTCGTGGACGCGGGCCGCGATCGGCGAGGCGCTGGCCGCGCTCGCCAGCTCCTTCGAGTCCGGCCCGCGCGGCATTCGCCTGATCGAGACGGCGGCGGGCTTCCAGCTGCGCTCCTCGGCCGACTGTGCTCCCTGGGTGAGGCGGTTCTTCACCGAGAAGCCGCCGCGCCTCTCGCGGGCCCTCCTGGAGACCGTGGCGATCATCGCCTACCGGCAGCCGGCGACGCGTGGTGAGATCGAGGCGATCCGTGGCGTCAACTGCGACGCCGTGCTCGGAGCCCTGGTGACCCGCGGGCTGGTGCGCGTCGTGGGGCGCCGTCTCTCGCCGGGGCGACCGGTGGAATACGGCACCACCGCCGAGTTTCTCGACCTGTTCGGCCTGCGCGAGCTCGCAGAGCTTCCGCCGCTTCCCGACCCCGCAGCGCTCGCGAGCCTGATCGAGTCGGGCGAGGGAGCGGAAGAGGACGACGTCGCACAGGACGGAGAGGCAGCCGATGAGCACGGAGAGATTGCAGAAGATCCTGAGCCAGGCGGGGCAGGCCTCGCGCCGGGCGGCGGAGGACCTGATCCGGGCGGGGCGGGTGCGGGTGAACGGGAAGGTGATCCGCGAGCTGGGCAGCAAGGCGGATCCGGTCCGGGACCGGATCGCGGTTGACGGCCACGCGGTCAGCTTCGGCCGGCTGCGCTACATCGCCTACCACAAGCCGGTCGGCGTGGTCAGCACGATGTCCGATCCGCAGGGCCGTCCGGCGATCGGCGGCCTGGTGCGAGGCTTGCGGGAGCACGTCTTCCCGGTCGGCCGGCTCGACTTCGATTCGAGCGGGCTGGTGCTGCTGACCAACGACGGCGAGCTCGCGCAGCGCTTGACCCATCCTCGCTACCGGGTGGAGAAGCTCTACCGGGTCAAGGTTCGCGGGCACCCGAGCCCGGAGGCCCTCGACCGGCTGCGCCGCGGCGTGCCGCTGTCCGACGGCACGACGGCTCCCGCCGCGGTCACCCTCGAGCAGAAGCTGCCGCAGAAGACGCGCCTGGCGATCGTCCTGCACGAGGGCCGGCAGCGTCAGGTGCGGCGCATGTGCGAGGCGATCGGTCACCCCGTCGACAAGCTCTCGCGCGTCGCCATCGGCCCGCTGCGCCTGGGCACGCTGGGCGTCGGCGAGTGCCGGGATCTGCGGCCCCGCGAGGTCGTCGAGCTGCGCCTGGCGGTGCTGGGCGATCGCCGGCGCTCCGCGCCGGGCTCGCCGCAGGGCCGCAGCGCCCGACCCGCGCGTCGGATGCGCGAAGCCGACGGATTGCGCGAGGATCCCCGGCCCGGCCCGGGCGGCACATCGCGCGGTGCACCGGCCGGGGCGGGCCGCGGTCAGAAGCCGAGAGGCAGGCACGGGCGCGACGCCAAGCCCAAGCCCAAGCGCGAGCTGGGTCAGAGGGAGGTTGCGCGCAGCTGATCGTGGAGCGTCCGCCAGCGCGCGTAGTGCGCCTCGAAGGCCTCCTCGAGATCGGTCTCGGCGGGCAGCGGGGCGAGGCGGACCATGGCGCGGACCGCATCGGCGATCGAGGGGTGTGTCCCCTGGCCGGCCGCGGCGAGCACCGCGGCACCCAGGGCGGTTGCGTCGGGCTCCTGCGAGACCAGCAGGGGCCGGCGCAGCAGGCGCGCGAAGGCGCGCAGGAGCGAGGCGCTGCGGGTCATGCCGCCGCACAGCGTGACCGAGGCCGCGGACCGCCCGCGCAGCGTCTCGACCTGCTCGAGGTTGCCGCGCACCGCGCAGGCGACGCTCTCCAGGAAGGCGCGCAGCAGGGCCGCGCGCGAGGGCCGTCCAGCGAGCATCGGCATGCGGAACAGCAGGCCGGTTGCCTGCATCGGGTTGAAGGTCGCGAGGTCGAAGATCTGCGGGCCGAGGAATGCGTACGCCGCCCCGGGCTCGGCGGGCAGGGCCGCGATCTCCTGCTCGGCGCGATCCAGGGCGCCCGGGCCGGTCAGGCCGAGGAGGCCGGCCAGCCACTCGTAGGCGATCCCCGTGTCGCCGGCGTTGCTCTCCACGGTCCAGCGGCCAGCGACCACGTGGCAGCCCGTCCACAGTCGCCCGGTTGGATCGATGTGCGGCGACTCGGTCACGGCCATCACCGGCGTGGTCGTGCCGAGCACCGCCGCGGCGTGGTCCGCGTCGAGCACGCCCGAGCCGAGCAGGGCGCACTGCGTGTCGGCGCCGCCGGCGAACACCGGTGTGCCTGGCGCGAGCCCGGTCTGCTGCGCCGCCGCTGCGGTCACGCTGCCGATGCGCGCCGCGGGCTCGAGGATCTCGGGCAGAAGCGTCCGGTCGACGTCGAAGAGCGAGAGCACCTCGTCGCTCCAACGACGCGAGGGGACCTCGAGCAGCAGGGACTCGCCGGCGTTGGACGGCTCGGAGCCAAACTCTCCGCTCAGCCGGTAGGCGATCCAGTCCGAGAGGGTCAGGACCTTGGCGACCACCGGGTTGCCCGCCACGGCTCGGAAGGAGAGCAGGCGGGCGAGAGAGGATACGAAGGGCGGCCAGTGGCCGCCGATCGCGACGGCGCGCTCGAGCCCGAGGCGGTCCATCACCGCGAGAGCGCCGTCGAAGCCGCTGCCGTCGAGATTGGGTGCCGCGTAGATCTCGTCGCCGTGTGCGTCGAGCAGGACGGTGCCCAGGCGCTGGGCGGTGGCCGCCACCCCGCGGATCGCGTGCGCCGGGATCCCAGCGCCGTCGATCGCTAGGCGCACGCAGCGCCCCAGTGCCGCCCAGAAGGCGGCTGGGTCGAAGCGGAAGCCCGACATCAGGGAGCCCTCGCCGAGCGAGACCTCCGTGTAGCTCCACGGCTCGCGGGCCACGGCCAGGCAACGGCCGTGCGCGTCGAACAGGGCGCACTTGCCACCGCCCGTCCCGTAGTCGAGGGCAGCGAAGACCGGGGCTCGATCGGACATCGCCGGCTTATTCGCGATCGCGCCGGCCCAGGCAAGCCGCGCTCTGACCCGGCGGTCAGCGCCGTTCAGCGCTCCGGCGTCGCCGACACCATCGGTACGAAGCGCACCGCGCCCAGCACCTCGCGATCGAGTCGGTCGCCGCGCCGGGTCCAGCGGGCCAGGACCTGGTCCTCGTCGGGGCCGACCGGGGCGACCAGGATGCCGCCGTCGACGAGCTGCTCGACCAGCGCGGCCGGGAACTCGCGCGGCGCCGCCGTGAGCACGATGCGATCGAAGGGAGCGGCCTCCGGCCAGCCGAGGTAGCCGTCGCCGATGCGCAGCGCGATCGCGCCGTAGCCGAGCCGCGCCAGGCGCTCGCGCGCCTGCTCGCCCAGCGGGGCGACGATCTCGATCGAGTAGACCTGCGCCGCGAGCAGGGAGAGCACGGCGGCCTGGTAGCCCGAGCCGGTGCCGATCTCGAGCACTCGCTCGCGGCCCGAGAGGCGCAGCGCGTCGGTCATGATGGCGACCACCGTGGGCTGCGAGATCGTCTGACCCAGCCCGATGGGAAAGGCGTGATCGGCATACGCCTCGGCGAGGCTCGCACCGGGCACGAAGAGGTGGCGTGGGACGCGGCGCAACGCATCGAGAACCGCGGGCGCAAGACCGGGCTCGCGTCGCGCGAGGCCGTCGACCAGGGCGTCGCGGGCGCGCCGGGCGGCGGGGTCGTCGGCGGGCTGCGTCGCGCCCGCTACCCGACCGGTTGGGGGCGCGGGCGATCCGGCGGGAGCTTCCTGCGCGGCGCAGGCGAGAGGCACGAAGAGCAGGGCCGCCACGGCCGTCGAGAGCAGCGCGGGTCCCCCGATCGAGCACATGGCAGCCTCAGCGACCGTGCGGCCGCCCGGCAAACGGGACGCTCCCGGTCGCCCGCAGCATGCCGCGGAAGAAGAGCAGGCTCACCAGGAACGGCACCAGGTAGTACGCGACGCGGAAGATCAGCACCGCGACCACCGCGGGCTCCAGCGGTACGCCCAGCGTGACGAAGACGGTCGTCATGGACCCCTCGAGGATACCGAGTCCGCCGGGCACGAGCGAGATCAACGAGGAGAGGATGCCGATTGCGAAGCCGACGACCACGTCAGGGAAGGGAACCTCGCGGCCGACGCACCAGAAGGCGGACTGGAGGACCAGGAGCGTCACGAACCAGTCGAGGACGATCCACAGGGTCGGCACGACCATCCGCCGCCAGCGGGCGACCATGAAGTCCAGGCCCTTGTCCACGTTGTGCGTCACGCGCCACATGCGAATGCGGTGCGGCGTGTGGTGGCGCAGCAGGCGGCGGCCCACGCGGTGGGAGGCGTCGACCAGTGCCAGGAGCAGGCGGCGGCGGGCGCGCGGGTGGAAGAGGAGGGCGACGCAGAGCAGCGTGGCCAGGACGAAGACGGCGAGCAGGATGGCCGCCGACACCAGGGCCACGGCGCCGAGCGAGCCGTGCACGAGCAGGAAGTAGAAGCCCATCGCCAGGAAGAAGAGCAGGACCAGGTTGGTCAGCAGGCCCTGGACGAAGGAGATCGTCACCGCGGCGCCCACCGGGATGCCGTGCTGGCGGAAGAAGTACATGCGAAAGGCGAAGCCCGAGAGCCCGCCGGTCGCGACGATGTAGTTCACGGTGTTCGAGACGAAGGTGATGCGCAGCATGGCGCGAAAGCCGATCGGCGTGCCGGCGGCGCGTGCGATCCCCTCGTACGAGAGCGCCATCAGCGCGTAGCTCAGGAGCGTGGCGCCAACCGGGGCGAGCAGGCGGGGCCAGGCGATGCGCGCGGCCTCCTGGAGGAGCTGGCGTCCGTCGCTGTAGGCGAAGATCAGGCCGAAGCCCAAGACGGCGAAGATCGCCGTGGCGATCGCCAGGTTGCGGCTCGGCCTGGTCGAGATGCCCGCCTCCGGGGCGAGCTCCTCGAGGGTGGCGTCGCGGGGATCGACGTCGCTCGTCGCCGTGGTGGGGGGCTGGCTCGTGTGCGGCTCAGCGTCCACGGGATCTCGCACGCGAGGCGGCAGCGAAGCGACGGCGCGAGGTCCAAGCGACCAGGCCGCCGATCGGTCCGCCGACCAGACCGCCGATGATCGCCGCGCCGGCGAGCTCGCGGAACGTCGGGTTGGCCGAGCCGAAGCCGGCGAAGGTGAAGGCGCCGGTGACGGCCGTGGCGCTGGCCACGACCATCGAAGCGGCCGTGTCCCCGGAGCCAGTCGCCTGGTCGAAGAGCACCGCACCGGCCAGCAGGGCGGCGCCCAGAGCGAGTCCCACCCACCACGGAGGCAGGCGGTGGCGGTAGAGCGAGACGGTCAGGAGCGGGGCGCCCTGGCCGTGCACGGCCAGGGCGTGGACGCGCAGGTCCGCGTTGGCCGGGTTGTCGATGACCGCCAGCGCCGCGGTGCGCTCCGTGCGCACGTCGACCGCGTCGCGCCGTCCCTGGCGTTGGCGCGACCAGCTCTCCTGGAAGTCGCCGGCCAGCGACTGGGGCGGTAGGCCCTCGACCTCCAGCCCGAGCTCGTAGCGCGCGGCCCGGGATCTCCCCGGGGCCGCCGGTTCGAGATGGCCCTCGATCATCAGGTCGATCGTCGTTCCCTGGCCGGCCGCGGGCAGCGTGATCGGCAGGGAGCTCGCCCGAGCGTCGACCGTGGCGATGCGCTGGCCGGGGACGATGCGCAGATAGATCGGGGCGTACACGATGGTGAGCCAAGCGGCCGCGAAGCCGGCGGCGGCCATGCGGCCCCGCGAGCCGAGGCGATAGGCGTAGCGCATCGGAAAGTAGAGGACCATCGCCACGAGCAGGAAGGCGTCGATCGCCAGGACCAGGGTCGTGTCGAGGACGTCGAGCAGCCCCAGCACGTAGAGCAGCAGCAGGAGGGCGGTGCCCATGACCGGCGGCAGCCAGGTCGCAAGCGCTTCGGAGACCACGCGCGCGCCCAGGCCGCTCGGCGTGCGGCGTCGCAGGGCCAGCGTGGATCGGCGGCGCGAGGAGCGGGCGGCCCGAGCCATGAGCGCACCCTTAGCACGAGACGGACACGGGCCGCCGCTGCCCCGTCGCCCTGGCCCCGATCACCAGCCGCGCAGGTCGACCGGCCAGGTCTCGATCACCTCGTCGCCAGAGACCACGTGCATCGTCGCGTGATAGGCCACGGTCGGGTCGACGTGAGCCGGCCAGACGCGGATGCGGTCGCCGACCCGGGGCGCTGGCGCGGCCGGGCTCGCGTCGTCGGCGGCGAAGGTGACGTGCTCGTCGGAGCAGAACCACACCTGGCATCCCTCGATCGCGGGATTGCCGTGGTCCATGCCGAGCGCCTTCAAGCCGCAGTCGGCGACGGCGAATTCCGGCGAAGCCGAAATCACGGTGGCGAGGACCGAGAGAGCCTGTGCGAAGGGCAGCCCGAGGCGCGCATACGCCGTGTCCATCAGGGCGTACGATCCAGCCTGGATCTCGGTTGCCCAGGTGTTCAGGTCGTAGGTGCCCGTCCCCCCGGCGGAGACCAGCTCGCCGCCGGCGAGCGCGTGCGCCTCGAGCAAGAGGTGCATCGCCTCCTCGGTGCGCAGGCGCCGTGTGTCGCGGTCGTCGAGGCCGACGACGTGGCCCTCGTAGCCCATCACGCCGCGCACGGCGAGCCCCTTGCGGCGTGCCAGATCGGCCAGGCGCCCGGCGTGCTGCGGGGCGCAGCCGCAGCGCGGCAGGCCGACGTTGACGTCGATCAGCACCTCGCGCACACCGCCGCGCGCCGCCGCCTCGATGGTCTCGGGTGAATCGACGGCGACGGTCACCCGGGCGGCGAGCCGCCCGAGCGAGCCCGCGTCGAGGACCTCGTTGGCCAGCAGCAGATCGTCGCCGAGGCCCGCTGCGGCGAGCCCCTCCATCTCGCGGACGGTGGCGCAGGTGAAGGCGCGGTGCCCGTACTCGGCCTGCAGGCGGGCAAGGCTCGTGCACTTGTGCGCCTTGACGTGCGGCCGCAGGCGGGCACCGGGCAGCGCTGCGGCCATGGTGGCCAGGTTCGAGGCGAGGCGGGCCCGATCGACCAGCAGGGCCGGGGTGCGTAGCTCGTGCAGGCGCATCGGGCCCCCCCTATGCAGGTGCGCCGAAAGGGTCAAGTAGTAGCCCGTCTGGGCCGTTTTCGTCTCCGGCCCTGGACGCAGCGCTGCGCTTCCCGGTATGCATCGCTGCTGTCGAGGCGATTCGCCGCGGTCTTGCGGGAAGGCCAGAGCCGGTGGCGAGCCTCTTCTTCCTGCGCTTCTGGCGCGAGACGCGCGACCGCCTGTTCTCGGCCTTCGCCCTGGGCTTCGGCTTCGAGGCGCTGAGCCGCGCAGCCCTGGCGATCAGCGCGCAGCCGCACGACGCAAGCCTGCTGATCCACCTCACGCGGGCCCTGGCCTACGGGATCATCCTGGCGGGGGTGCTCGACAAGAACCTGCGCCCCAGGGGTCGGCCGTAGCACCTGCGGTACGAGCCGCACGGTCCGTGGGCGGTGGCGACGGGCGGGTCCGCCTCAAGGTCGAGCGCGCAGGGCCGAGCGCGGCTCCCCGAGCAGGCCGATGGTGATCGGGCGGCGCTCGGCGAAGCGGAAGAGTCGGGCCGGCCGGTGCGCGCCGCGCCGCGCCTCGTCGAGCGGCAGGAGAAGGCCTTGCGCCAGGACACGCTTGCGGAAGTTGCGCCGGTCGAGCGCGCGCCCGAGAACCGCCTCGTAGAGGTGCTGCAGGTCGCCCAGGGTGAATTCCTCGGGCAGCAGGCTGCGCGCGACGTTGGTGTAGCCGAGCTTGGCGCGCAGGCGGGCCAGGGCTACGGCGGCGACGGCGTCGTGGTCGTAGGCCAGCGGCGGCAGCGCGTCGGCGCGCAGCCAGCGGATGCCCGGCAGATCGCGAGCTCGCGCCAGCAGGGCCAGGTAGGCGACCGACACCACGCGCGCCGCCGGATCGCGGCCCGGCTCGCCGAAGGTGTAGAGCTGCTCGAGGTGGGCTTCCTCGCCCGGGAGGGCCTGCTCGAGCCAGATCGGAAGAGCACACGTCTGAACTCCAGTCACAACGTGATATCTCG
>CAZGUU010000105.1:0-15121 GCA_964529315.1 uncultured Enterobacteriaceae bacterium | reverse complement strand
GATCGCGAACCCGGGCTCGTCGGCCAGCCGGACGAAGCCGCGATCCAGGCTGGGAATGCGCTCGATCGCCTGGCGGAACCCGGCGACGTCGAGCAGGTGTCCGACGAGCACGATCGAGCGGACGCGGTTGGCCAAGGCAGCCTCGAAGGCCAGGCGCAGGACGGCCTGCCCGACCAGGTTGACCAGGGCCGCGGCCACGTCCGCCGAGCGCGGCCGATCGATCGCGGCGGCCCCGGCGCGGCCCAGGCGCCCGAAGTGCGACGCCGTGGCCTCGGCCGGGACGGTACCGATTCCCGCGCCCAGGATGTCGGCCACGCGCAGGTCGCAGCGGCTCGGGTCGCCCGCCGCCGCCAGGGCGCTGATCTCGTCCACCTCACCGGTGTCGAGCAGCAGCCGAGAGAGGCCGATCAGCGTGCCACCGCCGATCCCGCTGCCGACCAGGTGGCCTGCCGCCCGGGGCGGGTCGGCGATCACCATCGCCGTCCCCGTGCCCAGGCTGACCACCAGCGCCGGCGTCGGCGCGCCGGTCGCCTCGCCGCCGCGTGCGATGGCAGCGGTCTCGGCGACGCGGACCACCGGCACGCCGCGCCACGCCCGCGATAGCTCGTGCGAGCGCCCGCCGGTCACCGCGACGAAGCCCAGGGCCGCCTCGTCGACACCCGCCTCGCGCAGCGCCGTCCCCAGCGCGTCGTCCAGTGCACCCGTGTCGAGCAGCGCCAGCGCCGGCCGAGCGCGCAGCCGATCCGCGGCCGCTTCTCCCGGGGGGCGCAGCACGACGTCGGTCAACGTCCCGCCGAAGTCGACCGCGGCGGACCAGCGCGCCACGCTCGACCCGCCCGGTGGGCGTCGCCCCACGCTACTTCTTCAACACCGCATCGAGCGCCGCGATCAGGTCGCCGACGTGGTTCGCCGAGACGGCGAGCTCCTTCTTCTCGGCCTCGGTCAGCGGCACCTCGATCACTCGCTCGACGCCCCCCGCGCCGATCTGCACCGGGACCCCGACGTAGAGGTCGCGCAGCCCGTACTCGCCCTCGAGATAGGCAGCGCAGGGGAGGATCGCCTTGCGGTCGTTCAGGTAGGCGTCGGCCATCTGCACCGCTGCCGCCGCCGGCGAGTAGAAGGCCGATCCCGTCTTGAGCATTGCGACGATCTCGCCGCCCGCCTGCCGCGTACGGGACTCGATCGCCGAGAGCCGCTCGGCGGGGATCAGACGCTCCACCGGAACGCCACCCACGGTGCACATCGAGCGCACCGGCACCATGTCGTCGCCGTGCCCGCCGAGCACCAGCGCCTGGACACTCTGCACGGACACACCGAGCTCCATGGCCAGGAAGGTGCGATAGCGTGCCGAGTCGAGCACTCCGGCCATGCCGACCACGCGCTGCTTGGGGAACCCGGTCACGCGCTTCATCAAGGTGACCATCGCGTCGAGCGGGTTGGTCAGCACGATCACCATCGCCTTTGGCGCGTGCGTGCGGATGCCGGTCGCCACCTGGTCGATGATCTTGGCGTTGATGCCGAGCAGGTCGTCGCGACTCATGCCCGGCTTGCGGGCCACGCCGGAGGTGACGATGCAGACGTCGGCGCCGGCGATGTCGCCGAGCTGGTTCGTGCCGGTGAGCTTCGCGTCGCAGCCCTCGATCGGCCCGGACTCGGCCAGGTCGAGGGCCTTGCCCTGCGGCAGCCCCTCGACGACGTCGTAGAGAACCACGTCTCCCAAGCCCTTGAGCGCACAGAGGTGCGCGAGCGTGCCACCGATGTTCCCGGCCCCGATCAAGGCGATCTTCTTTCTCATGTCCTTCCTCGTTGCTGGCGCCAGCCCACCCGGCGCACCGCTCGCCGCGACGATCACATGTGCTTGACGATGGCCTCGCCGAACTCGGAGCACTTGACCAGCGTCGCGCCGTCCATCAGGCGATGGAAGTCGTAGGTGACCGTCTTGGCCGCCGTGGCACCGTCGAATCCCCGCAGAATCGCGTCGGCCGCCTCCTCCCAGCCCAGGAAGCGCAGCATCATCTCGCCCGAGAGGATCAGCGAGCCGGGGTTGACCTTGTCGAGGTTGGCGTACTTCGGCGCGGTGCCGTGCGTCGCCTCGAAGATGGCGTGGCCGGTCACGTAGTTGATGTTGCCGCCGGGCGCGATGCCGATCCCGCCGACCTGCGCCGCGAGCGCGTCGGAGAGATAGTCGCCGTTCAGGTTGAGCGTGGCGATGACGTCGAAGTCCCCCGCGCGGGTGAGCACCTGCTGCAGGGTGATGTCGGCGATCGCGTCGCGGATCATCAACTTCTTCTTCCACTGGCCGTCGCCGTGCGTGGGCCGAAGGCGCAGCGCCTCCTCCACCTCGGCGACCACCGCCGCCCGCTGCTCCGAGGTCATCATCTCGTAGCCGGGCTCGATGGCGCGGGCGTTGTCGGTCACGGAAAGCTTCTCGTCCGCCTCGCTGTTGCCCAGAATCCAGCTTTCGCGCTCGGTGACCACCGCGCCGCGGTACTCGCGCTTGGCCAGCGCGTAGCCCCAATCGCGGAAGGCGCCCTCGGTGAACTTCTGGATGTTTCCCTTGTGCACCAGGGTCACGCTGCGACGCTTCTCGCGCAGCGCGTAGTCGATGGCGGCGCGCACCAGGCGCTCGGTCCCGGCGCTCGACACCGGCTTGATGCCGATGCCGCTGGTCTCGGGGAAGCGGATCTTCTTCACCCCCATCTCGTTCTGCAGGAAGGCGATGACCTTCTTCGCCTCGGGCGTCCCCGCCGCCCACTCGATGCCGGCGTAGATGTCCTCGGTGTTCTCGCGGAAGATCACCACGTCGACGCTCTCGGGACGCTTGACCGGGCTCGGGACCCCGGCGAAGTAGCGCACCGGCCGCAGGCAGACGTAGAGGTCGAGGAGCTGGCGAAGCGCGACGTTGAGCGAGCGGATGCCGCCTCCGACCGGCGTGGTGAGCGGCCCCTTGATTCCGACCAGGAACTCGCGGAAGGCCTGGATCGTCTCGTCGGGCAGCCAATCTTTGAAGCGGTTGAACGCCTTCTCACCGGCGTACACCTCGCACCACTCGATCTTGCGCCGGCCGCCGTACGCCTTGTCCACCGCGGCGTCGAGGACGCGCTGCGTGGCGCGCCAGATGTCCGGGCCGGTGCCGTCGCCCTCGATGAAGGGTACGATCGGCCGGTCGGGCACCTGGAGCTTGCCGTCCGCTCCCATGCGGATCGGCTGGCCGTCGGCCGGCACGGAAACGATCTTGTAGGTCGCCATCGGGTTTCCTCGTCCTCCGTTGCTCTGGGTGCCGGTGTCGGCAGTCGCGACCGCGGCGAGCATGCCCCGCCCGCGAGGTGTTCGTCTAACGAGCGGAAGACCACATTTCTACCGTCGCCGCCCGGGCGACCGCGCGCTACCCGAGACGGCGCATCGCTCCCCGCCCCCGCTCGCCCGCGCCGCACGAGATGCAGCCCCACCCGGTGCCGCCAGGCCTGCCACCGGCTTTATCGAGCCGCCGTGGTGCCAGGCCGCAGTGCCGCGTCGCAACGCCGTTTGACCGACCCGCCCGCGGCCCCTATGGTCGAAGCCGTGGAACCCACGCCGACCGGCGGGCCAAGCCGCTGCGCGCGATGGCCATCCGCGCCGCTTGGGCTGCTCCTCGCGGCGCTGCTCGCCGCCTGCGGTGGAGGCGACATCTGCCTCGACTGCAACCCCAGCGGCTCGCCCACACCGACCAGCTCCGTGCGGGTCACCGGCAACATCAGCCGGCTCTCCACCTTCAACCCCTTCAGCGACGTGACGGTGATCGTCTGCGTCGACCTCCAGGAGGGGCAGAGCGTCGCCGACTGCCAGAAGATCTTTCTCACCGACGCGTTCTCCGACGGCACGTTCTCGCGCAGCGGCGTCGATCCGGGCTCCGAGGCGATCTTCTTCTGGATCGACGAGAACGACGACGGCACGATCGATCCCGACGACCCGATCGCCCGCCTGCAGGACCCCGAGCGGCTGCTCGACCTGGTCGAGGCGGGCTTCACGGTGAGCGTGGCCAACGCGGTGGTGAACTTCACCACCGAGGAGGCGCTGGCCACCATCACCGTGAGCGCCTCGCCCACTCCCACGCCGACGCCGTCGGGCTCGCCGACGCCCACCCCGAAGCCGACGCGCACGCCCTGAGGCCTCGCCCGGCCGGCGGACGCGAGCCCGGGCCGAGCGATGCGGCCTCGCGGCGCCGCCGCTCGAGCCAGCTCCCGCCTTAGGGCTTGGCCCCCTCCGGGCCGCGCCGCAGCAGCACGCGCCGGGCCTGCGACTGAACCACGGTCGACACGTTCTTGCTCTTGGCGAGCAGGCGCATGTCGCGCTCCTGGATGCCGGTCATCAGGCCGAGCGCCACCTGCAGCGGCGTCTTGGGGTTCTGCACCAAGGCCAGGCGGATCGAGTACTGGCGCACCCAGTCGCGCTCGCCGGCGATCAGCCGGAGCAGCTCGCCGTGCAGGCTGCGATTCTTGGCCATCGCCGCCACCTCTTCGAGCGTCAGGCGCGGATTGCGCAGCACGCACTGCTGGACCAGCTTGACCGCGTCGCGTGCCAGGATCTGGCGCGCATCCTTGCCCCCGGTGAGCGCGAGCTTGACCCGCGCCGGCACCGCGAGCTTGCGCACCCGCACCGCCAACGCCTCCTGGCGCTGCGGTTCCGGGGCCACCACGGCTTCGGCGGCGTCGCCGAGCAGCGCGGGGTCGAGCTCGATGTCGTCGCGCCCTTCGAGGACCGCCTCGATCTCCGGCGTTCGCTCCTCGGCAAAGAGCGGGTCGCGCCGCGTCGGGCCGCTCACGTGGCTCCTTCGCCCTCGCGCTTGCTCGCCTGGACGACCTTGTCGACCAGGTGCGCCGGCAGCTCCTCGTAGTGCGAGAACTCCATGTGGAACGAGCCGCGCCCGGCGGTCATCGAGTTCAGATCCGGAGCGTACTTGAGCACCTCGGCCATCGGCACCCGTGCCTTGATCACCTGGCTGTGGCCCTTGGGCTCGACGCCCAGCACCTTGCCACGGCGCGAGTTCACGTCGCCGATCACGTCGCCCATCGCGTCGTCGGGCACGGCGATGTCCAGCGCCATGATCGGCTCGAGCAGCACGGGCCTGGCCTTCTCGCAAGCCGCCTTGAACCCGGTCGCGGCCGCGATTTTGAAGGCCATCTCCGAGGAGTCCACCGTGTGGTACGAGCCGTCGAAGAGCGTCACGCGAACGTCGACCACCGGATGGCCGGCGATCCCGCCGGCGACCAGCGCCTCGCGCACGCCCTTCTCCACGGCCGGGATGAAGTTGCGCGGGATCACTCCGCCGACGATCTTGTCGACGAACTCGAAGCCCCCTCCACGCGGCAGCGGCTCGACCTCGAGCCACGTATCGGCGAACTGACCGTGGCCGCCGGTCTGCTTCTTCAGGCGCCCCTGCGCCTGCGCTTTGCCCTTGATGGTCTCCTTGTAGGGGACCTTGGGGGCCTTCAGGACCACGTCGGTGCCGAACTTGCGCCTCAGGCGCTCGATCGCCACCTCGACGTGCAGCTGGCCGACGCCGCCGAGCACGATCTCCTTGGTCTGCGCATCGCGGTCGAGGTGCAGCGCCGGATCCTCCTCCTGCAAGCGGCGCAGCCCGGCCATGATCTTGTCCTCGTCGCCTTTGGTCTTGGCTTCGAGCGCGAACGAGATCGAGGACTCGAAGTTGCGCGGCAGCGGATACTGCGTGTGGACCTTCTCGTCGCACAGCGTGTCGCCGGTGGCCGCCTCCTTGAGCTTGGCCACGGCGACGATGTCGCCCGCCACCGCCTTGGCCACCTGCGTCTGCTTCTTGCCTTCCATCTTGAAGAGGTGGCCGAGCTTCTCCTTGGACTGCCGGGTCGAGTTGTACACCGCAGCGTCGGCGGCCACCTGCCCCGAGAAGACCCGGAACACCGACAGCTTGCCGGCGAACGGGTCGATGATCGTGCGGATGATCTGCGCCGAGAACGGCTCGGTCGTGCTCGGCGCGCGAACCACGTCGTCGCCGCTGCGCGGGTCCACCCCCGCCGCGGGGGGCAGCTCGGCGGCCGCCGGGCACGAGGAGACGACGAAGTCGAGCAGGGCGGCAGCGCCGGCAGCGTTGATCCCGGCGCCGCAGAGCACCGGCAGGAAGGCTCCGCGAGTGATCGCCTCTCGCAAGCCCTGCGCGATCTCCTCCTCGGCCAGCTCGCCGCTCTCGAGGTACTTCTCGAGCAGGCCGTCGTTGCTCTCGGCGACCGCCTCGACCAGGCGCTCGCGCGCCACGCGCGCGGCGTCGGCCAGGTCGGCCGGGATCTCGGCCTCGCGCACCTGTCCGCCTTCGCCCTGCGTCAGGAAGGCCTTGCCCCGCAGCAGGTCGACCACACCCTTGAAAGCCGCCTCGGCGCCGATGGGAAGCTGCACCGGCACCGGCTTCTGCTCGAGCACCGCGGCCAGGTCGGCGCAGGCCTGCTCGAAGTCGGCGCGCTCGCGGTCCATGCGTGTGACGAAGGCGAGGCGCGGCACTGCCTGCTCCACGGCCCAGCCGAGCACCTTCTCGTCCTCGCCGCGCGTCTCGCCGTTGGGTGAGACCACCAGCACCGCGGTGGTCGCCGCACGCACGCAGCTGCTCGCGTCGTGGACGAAGCTCGCCGCGCCGGGCGAGTCGATCAGGTGGATCTCGCGCCCCTTCCACGGGAGGTGGTGCAGGCCGGAGAAGATCGAGCTGCCCCGCTTCTGCTCCTCGGGCTCGGTGTCGAGGCTCGACGTGCCCTCCGCCGTGCGACCGAGCGTCTTGGTGACGCCCGCGGCCAGCAGCAGGGCCTCGGCGAGCGACGTCTTGCCGACGCCCCCGTGGCCGATCAGAATGAGATTGTGGATGCGCCCCGGATCGTCAGCGGCCATGCCCCGTTCCCTCCCGGTTGCGCTCGAAGATCAGGCGCAGACCCTCGAGCGTCAAGAACTCGTCCACCTCTCCGATGGCCTCGGACTCCGCGGCGATCAGGCCGCCGAAGCCCCCCGTCGCGATGACCTTCGCGTTGGCTCCCTGCTCCCGCTCGATGCGCGCGACCACGCCGTCGACCATGGCCACGTATCCGTAGAACACGCCGGCCTGGATCGCGTTCACCGTGTTGCGCCCGACGACCCGCGGCGGCTTGACCAGCTCGACCGGGTGCAGCTTGGCGGTCTTGGAGAACAGCGCCTGCAGCGAGATGCCAACCCCGGGCGAGATCACCCCGCCCAGGTACTCGCCGCGCGGGCTGACCACGTCGAAGGTCGTGGCGGTGCCGAAGTCGACCACGATCGACAGGTCGTGGTAGCGCTCGAAGGCGGCCACGGCGTTCACGATGCGGTCCGCGCCGACCTCGCGCGGGTTGTCGTAGAGGATCGGCATGCCGGTGCGCGTCCCCGGACCGACGACCAGCGGGCTCTTGCCGAACGCGCTGCGACAGGTCTCCTCGATGACCGCCTGCATCTGCGGCACGACGTTCGAGACGATGATCCCTGCGATCTGCTTCGCCTCGATGCCCGCCATGCGGTGCAGGTTCCACAGCACGACGCTGTACTCGTCGGCGGTGCGGCCGGTCTCGGTCAAGATCCGCCAGTGACGGCGCAGCTCGGGGCCGTCGAACAGCCCGAGAACCGTGTGCGTGTTGCCTACGTCGATCGCGAGGAGCATCGGAGCCGCAGCCGAGAGTAGGCGTGACCTGGGGGGGAGCGCAAGCGGGCCGGGACGGCGCGCCGGGCAGGGGCTCGCGCGCAGCCCGCCCCGGGCCGGCTCGAGGTCGCCCCGCGGTGCCGTGGAGCCGGCCGGCGTCCGCTTCGCTCGCCGGCGGTGCTCGTGCCCTCTCTCCGTCGCGGGACGGGCGCCCGCCGGCGGCGCTGGTGTCCGCTCTCTCACCGCACGGGCGCTCGCCGCGTCGATCACTGGCGCGTCGGGCGCTTCGGGCGCCTCGCGTGCCTCGTGCGCCTCGACCGCTCGTGCAGCGGGCGCTCTTTGACCTCGTCCGGCGCCGCGTCTAGATTCGCCGCCGTGACCACGGCCGGGTCCTTCGACGAAGTGATCGAGGCGCTCGACAGGGCGGCCACGGTGGTCTCTGGAGACCGCCCGGTCAGCCTCGCCGTGCTCGGTCCCGAGCGTGAGCAGGAATCCCCGGACAGGCTCAGGGTGCCTGTGGTCCACCGAGAGGCGAGGCCGGATTCTGATCTCGACATCCTGCTCATCGCACGAAAGCTCCCGCAGGGCCGGATGCGCTGCGCAGCCGAGCTCGGCGCGGTCGAGGACGCGATGAGCGGGACACTCGAGAGGGCGCTTGCCCAGTCCTGACGCGGCGGGCCGCAGGGCCTCTCGACCGGTCCCGCGACCCGATCGTCCCGTGTCGGGGCCGCCCAGCGACCGAGGGGATGCACCCGGGACGAGGCGCGGTGCGCCGCCCGCTGCATGCGTGGGGACCGCCTCGTACGGTGCTTCGCCATGACCACCACTGGTCACCCCGCCGCCGGCGAGGTGGGGACCGAGGCTCGGACGACGGCGATCGACGAGACGAACCCGCAGGCCCCCTGGCTGCTCGGCTTCCTGCGCGCCGAGCTCGCCGGCTCGCCGGCACGCGTGCGCGCAACGGCGCGCATCGTCCTCTCCTGCACGCTCGCCCTCACCCTCGTGATGACCCTGCAGATCCCGCACGGGACCTGGGCCATCGCCACGATCTTCGTCGTGAGCCTTCCAGACGCGGGTGCCACGCTGCGCAAGGCGATGCAGCGGGTGGTCGGGACACTGGCGGGCTGCGCCGCAGCCATCCTGACGGTGGCGGCAGCGGCGGACATCCCCTGGCTGCGCTTGCCGATCGGCTGCATCGTGGGCGGGTTCTCCGTGTTTCTCGGCAAGACGACGGCCGCGCCCTACGCGGCGATGCTGGGCGGCTTCACGTACCTCATGTTCACCCTGGGCAGCTTCGGCAGCCCCGAGGAGGCGGTGGCCACCGGACTGTGGCGGGCACTGGTCATCTCCCTGGGCGTTCTCGTCGTGCTGCTCGTCGATCTGCTGCTCCTGCCGTCGGACCCCGAAGAGCGCCTGCTCGACGACCTGGAGCAGCGCCTGGGAGCGATCGAGGGAGCCCTGGCTCGCGCGCTCGGGGCCGAGCGGGCGGACACCGAGCCCGCCGCCGCCCTCGATCGCTTGCTGCTCGACCTACCCCGCGAGCTCGACCTGCTGGCCAGCGCCGAGGCGCGCCACGCACCGCTGCGCCGCATCCACGCCGAGCAGCTCGCCTCGATCCTCGCGGTGGAGCGCTTGCTCACCGCGGCGCACGCGCTCGAGCGAGTCCGGGCGAAGCACGCCACCCAAGTCGTCCCGGCACCGCTGGCTGCCCGCCTCCGGGCGCTCCTCGAAGCCGTGGCTCGGAGCCACGGCCGTCTCGCCCGCCGCGCCGACGATCTGGCCGACGGGGCGGCCTCGAGCGGGCGAGGGCGAGTCGAGGCGCGCGTCCGGGCCGCGCCCCCTGGCGCGGTTCCCGTGCAGGCCGAGGTCGACGAGCCGACGGCACCCCAGGCACCGGGCGTGGCCGACGCCCATGGCGGCTCCGCTGCGCTGCTCGCCGTGCTGGTCGATCTCGAGGACGCACAGCGGCTTCTCGACCGCTCGCTCGCGCCCCCGGACGGTGCGCTCGCCTCGAGCCCGGCGGCCGCGCTGCCCCCATCGCCGCTCGACGCCCCTGCCACGAGCTGGCTCACGCCCGACTTCTCGCTCGCCAATCTCGCTGGCCTACGCATCGGGATGAAGACGGCGCTGGCGCTGCTCCTGTTCTACCTGCTGATGGTCGGCCTGGACTGGCCGGGAATCATGACGGGCCTGGTCACCGTCACCGTGCTCGCCAACACGACCAGCGGTGCGGTGCTGCACAAGGCCGTCCTTCGTCTGTCCGGCGCCGTGCTCGGTGGTGCGGCCGCGATCGCATTGATCGCCGGCATCATGCCGAACCTGACATCGCTGCCGGCGCTGCTCCTCGCGGTGACCCCCTGCTTCGCGGCCGCGGCCTGGGTGACTGCGGGCGGCCCGCGGATCTCCTATGTCGGATTCCAGGCCGGCTTCGCGCTGGCCCTGGGCCTCCTGGGCTCGCTCGGCCCCACGATCGACTTCGAGCCGGCGCGCGACCGGATCGTCGGCATCCTGCTCGGCGACGTGGTCGGCACCGTGGTGTTCCTCGGGCTGTGGCCGGTGTCCGCAACCCGTGAGATGTGCCGCAGCCTCGGGGCGAGCATCGGCGCGGTGGCCGACCTCTGTCGCGTCGGCTCGCGGAACGACGCTCCCGCGCCCGTCGCACCTGCCCGCGGCTACCGCTGGCAGGCCTACCAGCGACTCGCCGAGACCACCGTCCTGCTCGACGAGGCAGCCTTCGAGGTGGACGCAGGCCGTGCAGCCAACGAGGCGGCGCGCGACGCCGTGCGCCGCGTCCTCCCTCTGGTCCAGGAGGCCTTCCTCTCGGCGCTGGCGGTGGTCCGCCACCGCATCGCCGTGGACCTCTCCGCCGTCCCGCAGGAGCTGCTCGTGCCGCTGCGAGCCTGCTCGAGCGCCGCTGCCCAAGCGCTCGACGCGTTCGTCCGGCGGCTGGCCCAGCCGGGGATCGCCGAGTCGCCCGAGGTACCGCTCGACCTGCGCCCGCTGCTCGCCGCGGCTCGCCGGGCCGTCGAGCAGCACCGCGCCTCACGCCCGGTGCGCGGCGAGGAGGCGGAAACGTTGGCTCACCTCGGCGGCCGCCTCGACCTGCTCGGGGACTTGGCCGAGCTGATCGAGCGGCTCGATCGAGAGACGAGCCGGGTCGCGGCGGCGATCGCCGCCGCGGCCGGCGCTCCACCCTGACGAGGTCGGTGGACGCCGCCGGCCACCCTCGACCGGCCGGGCGACTCGTTGTACATCGCTCGCCATCCTCAACCTGCGGCGCCCATACAGGCCGAGGCCGTCGCGTCGGCCGACGACCGGTGAACCGAGGAGCGCCGCGTGGGCTGCCACCATGGTGCCCGCGCTGCTCGTCGCGGGGCTCTCGCTCGCCGCCTGCGGTCTGCACGTGCCCTGGGGCCGAACGCCGAACCCGCTGGCCGCGGTCGAGCCGCTGGCACTGGCCCCGCCGCGAGCCGATCGCCCCTGGCAGCCGCCCGACGACCTCGGCGGCGAGCCGACCCCCGGCCAGATCTCAGCGCCGCCCCCGGCGGCAGACGTCGACCCAGCCAGCCCGCACGACCTTCCGGCGCTGATCGACCTCGCCCTGCGTGCGAACCCCGACACGCGCACCGCCTGGGAGTCCGCCCGACGCGCCGCCGCGGAGGCCGGCGGCGCGCTGGCACCCTACTTCCCGCAGCTGCGCGCCGCCGCGGTGGTCAGCCCCAACGAGCGCATGCTGTTCCAGGACACGCCCAAGACGCTGGTCGTTCACCAGGACAGCTACGACCCCCAGGTGAGCCTCACCTACGCTCTGCTCGACTTCGGCCGCCGTGCGCAGAGCGCCGAGCTGGCGCGCCAGCGCCTCATCGCGGCGGGCTTCGCCTTCAACCGCGAGCTGCAGCGAGTGGTCTTCGAGGTCTCCGACGCCTACTTCCTGCTCGACGCCGCCACGGCGATGCAGCAAGCCGCACGGGAGAACGTCGACCTCGCGCGCAAGGTGCGCGAGGCAGCCGAGCGACGGCTCGCCGTGGGCCTCGCGACGCGGCCCGACATGCTCCTCGCCGAGCAGGTCGAGACCCGCGCGCTCTACGAGCTCGAGAGCGCGCACGCCGCCCTGCGCAAGGCGCAAGCCCAGCTCGCCCGTACCCTCGGCCGCTCTGCCGGCGGCTCCCCGAAGATCGAGCCGGTCGGCGCTCGCCCCTTGCCGGCGGACCTCTCCGCCGGCGTCGAGAGCCTGATCGACCGGGCGCTCGCCGAGCGCCCCGACCTCGCCGCGCGGGTCGCCGAAGCCCGCGCGGCCGACGCCGCCGTCGGGCGCGCGCAGGCGGAGATGTTTCCCGACCTCGGCTTCGAGGGCCGCTGGGGCATGAGCTTCTGGGATTACACCGTCGGCTCCTCGAGCCGCATCCGCAACCGCGAGCCGTCCTACTCGACGCTGCTGCGCCTGGAGTGGGACGTGTTTCGCGGCTTCGGCCGCGAGAACGCGGTACGCGCGGCGCGCGCCGAGAGCGAGCGCGTGCGCTCCGAGCTCGAGGCCAGCCGGATCGACGCGAGCGTCGAGGTGTGGAGCGCCTACTACGACTACCGGGCCGCGATCCAGAAGCTCGCCTACGCCCAGACCCTGCTCGCCTCGGCGCAGGACACCTACCAGGCGACCTTCGACAGCTACGGCCTGGGCCTCTCCGACGTCGTGACCCTGCTCACCGCGGAGCGCGACCTGGCCACCGCCCGCTACACGCTGGTGCGCGCGCGCGCCGAGGTCCTGACCGGCGCGGCGGCGCTCGCCTACGCGGCCGGTGCGGTGCTTCCGGGGCCGCCGGCGGCGGGGCTCGCGGCACCACGCTGACCCGCCTCGCGGGAAGGCGTGGCGAGCTCAAGGAACGAAGTAGAGCTCGCGCTCGCGCACCGCCACGTCGCGCCGGGGGCAGGTCGGACAGGGCTGGGTCACGAGCTCGTAGGCGTGGCGGATTGCCAGCATCGTGCTGGTCTGGCGGACCGGCTGCTCGAGGAACACGTTCTCCGCCCCCAGCTTCTCCGCGAGCCCGCAGCTCTGCATGCAGACGAACATGCCGTGGCGGACGCCGCACATGATCACGTGCACGCCGCGGGCCCGCACCCGGTCGGTCCAGCTCTCGAGCAGCGCCATGCCGACGGCGTCGGGGTTGCGCGCCCGCTTCATGCGCAGCACCACGACCTCCGTCTCGGGCAGGATGCGCTCCTCGATCGCCTCCAGGTGCTGCTCCAGGCTCAGCCCCGAGCCGAAGTACATCTCGCCCTCGAGGCCGAAGATCAGAATGCGCCCACAGACCTCGTCCTCGCGCAGGCGCTCGTGGATCGCGCCCTCGGGGGTCACGACGAACTCGGTGAGCAGCATCTGTCCGGTCCGCGGAACGACCAGCAGGAACGACATGAACACGCCGATCAGGACGCAGAACTCGATCGAGATGGCGAACGCCGAGATCGCCGTCACGGCGACGATCGCGGCGTCGAACCGCGAGACGCGCACGTGGTAGCGCAGCTCGTGCACGTTCACCATGCGCGCCGCGGTGATCATGAGCAGCCCGGCCAGGGCCGAGCGCGGGATGAAGCGCGCGTAGGGCGCGAAGCCGACGACGATCAACGCCACCGCGGCCGCCGAGATCACCCCCGACCACTGCGTCTGCCCGCCGGCTTGCTGGTTGATCGCCGAGCGGGTGAGCGACCCCGAGCCCGGCATGCACTGGAAGAAGCTCCCACCCAGGTTGGCGAAGCCCTCGCTCAGGCACTGCTGGTTCAGGTCGAGCTTCTGGCGCGTCACCGCCGCGATCGCTTTGGCCATGGAGACGGCCTCGAGCAGGCCGAGCAGGGCGATGGCCAGCGCGCCGCTGGCGAAGTCGCGAAGCTGTGTCGCGTCGAGCCTGGGCAGCACGGCCGAGGGCAGCTTCGCGGGAATGTCGCCGACCACCGCGACCCCCTGGCGGTCGAGGCCCAGGGCAGCGGTCGCCGCCGCCATCACGACCACCACGATCAGGAACTCGGGCAGGAGCTGCCAGCCCAGCGCTCCCTTGAGCCAGCGCAGCCCGAGCACCAGCGCGATGGAGGCGAGCCCCACCAGGAGAGTCGGCCCGTGCACCGGCCCGCCCGCGGTCATGGTGAGCCAGAAGCGCTGCAGGAAGTGGTCGTGCGCACCGCCGACGGAATGAAGTCCGAGCAGATTCTTCATCTGATCGAGCACCAGCAGCAGGCTTGCGCCCACGGTGAACCCGACGATCACCGAATGGGAGATGTAGCGCGTCAAGTCGCCCAGGCGCAGCAGGCTGATGCCGAGCTGGATCGCGCCGACCAGGAAGGCCATCAGCACCGCCGCCTGCACGCGCTCGTCCTGCCCGCCGATCGAGCCGATGGCGCTCAGCAGCGCGATCGAGACCGCGTTGGTCGGCCCATTGATCAGCTGGCGCGACGAGTCGAGCAGCGCCCCGATCGCGGTCATGACGATGGCCGTGTAGAGGCCGTACTCGGCCGGCAAGCCGGCGATCATGGCGTAGGCCATCGCTTGGGGCACGGCCACGGCGGCCACCGAGAAGCCCGCGACGAGATCAGCCCGCGCCGCCGCCAGGTCGTAGCGCCGCAGCGAGTCCAACGCCGGGATGCGGCGATACAGGTACCCGAGCGGCGACGAATCGGCGTTGTTCGTGGGCAAGCAGCCTCCGAAATCCACGAAGCGGGTAGCAGATGCGCGGACCCCCGAGAAGCGCGTGATCCCGCCGAACGACTCCGGATCGTCGACGGACGTGGACGCGGCGCGCAGCCGGTGAGGCTTCAGCGCACCTGCCGGCGCTCGATCTCCTCGCGCATCGCCGGCGGCAGGTCGGGCATCGCCGCCAGCCGCTCCCAGGCGCCGCGCGCCGTCGCTGCATCCTGGCTCGCCTCCGCCGCGAGCGCCAGGCCGCGCAGCGCGCTGAGCGAGTCGGGCCTCTGCTCGAGCTCGGCGCGAAACAGGCTCGCCGCGACCGTCGCCTCGCCGAGCGTGGCAGCGGCGCGGGCCAGCTCGAGGCGGCTCGCGGCCCGCTCCTGCTCGGACACCGCGGGCTGGAGCGCGATCGCCCCCGCCAGCGCGCTTCGCGCCCGCTCGAGCGACGCGGCAGCCTCTTCGCTCGACTTGCTCCGGCGCTCGATTCCATGGGCGGTCGCGGCCCGCAGGTCGGCCGCGATCTGCGCTGCCACGGCTGGCCGATCGGCCTGCGGCAGCACCTCGAGCATGGTCGGGTCGATCGCCCCGCCGAGCTCGACCTCGAGAAGCGCGCGCGAGCGCAGCACGGCAGGCCAGAGGGAGCGTGCCTCGGGGTGGCGTCGCGGAAGCTCGCGCAGGCGCGCCAGTGCCGCCGCCTGCGCGGCGCGGCCCAGCGGATCGGGATCGAGCTGCGCTCCCGGCTCCGGCGCGCCCCAGGCCGCGCCCGGCGCGTGCGCCGGGCGCCGGGCGCCCACGAGCGCGACCGATAGGGAGAG
>CAZGUU010000104.1:0-15139 GCA_964529315.1 uncultured Enterobacteriaceae bacterium | reverse complement strand
CAAGAGCTCGTCGGCGAGTTGATTTGCGTTGACGCCGGGCTGGTGGCGCGTCGCCACGGAGAGCCGGGTGCCGGGCAGGGCGTGGCCGAAGCCGTGTGGCAGCGAGACCACGCCGGGCATCATCTCGTCGCTGATCTCGACCGGGGTGTGCAGGTCGCCGACTCGCGACCGGATGCGAGCCCGCGCGCCCTCGCGCAGGCCAAGACGAGCCGCATCCTGCGGGTGGACGAGCAAGGTGCAGCGCTCGCGCCCGCGGGCGAGCGACTCGACGTTGTGCAGCCAGGAGTTCATGCTGCGTAGCTGGCGGCGGCCGACCAGCACGATCTGGCCGTGGACAGGGCCCTCGAGGAGCCGGCGGCGCAAGCGTGGAACGTCGCCGAGAAGCAGATCGTGTGCCAGCGGGATGCGCCGCCCCGGGGTCTTCAGCAGATCGGGCAGGCGCGGCTCCAGGGGCCCCAGGTCGATGGCGTGCGGCACGCGGCGCAGCTTCTCCAGCGACAGGCCCTCGGCGCAGTCGTCGAAGCGATCGCCGTACGGCCCGGCGCGCAGCATGAGGTCGATCAGGCGCGCTGGTCCCGGCTCGGTGCCTAGCTTCGTACGGGCGAGCTCTGGAGAGACCTCTGCGCAGCGCGTGCCCGGCCGCCCGACGAACGTGGCGAGCATGCCCTCGAAGACGAAGCCGTCGTAGGCCTCGACGGTCGTGTCGTTGAGCCGTGCGGCGATCTCAGTGATCACGCGCCAGTGCGGCCGTGCCTGCGCGGCCGGCTCGACGACCCGCGGCGACCAGCGGACCATGTTGCGCACCGAGGTCGTCTGGAACAGGAAATCGAAATTGTCGTCCTCGAAGGAGGTGGTGGTGGGTAGAATCACTTGGGCGTGGCGCGTCGTCTCGTTCAGGTAGATGTCGACCGAGACCATGAAGTCGAGGCTCTCGAGGGCGCGCGAGAGGCGCTCGCCGTTGGGCGTCGAGAGCACCGGGTTGCCGGCCACCGTCACCATGGCGCGGATGCGCTGCTCGCCGGCCGAGTCGATCTCCTCGGCGATGACGGCCGCGGGAAGCTGGCCGTCGAACTCGGGAAAGCCGCGCACCTTCGAGCGAAAGCGCCCGTAGGGTACGGGGCCGCTGTCCTGCTCGGCGGGCTCGCAGTGGCCCGTCGCCGGCCGGGGGAACATGAAGCCGCCGGGGCGATCGAGGTTGCCGGTGAGCAGGTTCACGGCGTCGATCAGCCAGCAGGCCAGCGCGCCGAACTCGGCCGTGCAGGTGCCGAAGCGGCCGTAGCAGACGGCGCGTGGGGCGGCGGCGAGCTCGCGCGCCAGACGCCGGATCTCCTCGGCGGCGATGCCGGTGATGGCCGCGACCGCCTCGGGCGGAAACTCGTCCGCCGTGCGGCCGAGATCGGCGATGCCGTCGGTGAACTCGGCCAGGCGGCCGGGACGCACCAGGCCCTCGGCGAACAGCGTGTGTACGATGGCGAGGAGCAGGAAGGCATCGCTGCCCGGACGGATGAAGACGTGGCGGTCGGCGAGCTCGGCGGTCTCGGTTCTCCGCGGATCGACGACCACCACCCGGGCGCCGCGGGCGCGCAGGGCGCGCAGCCGAGAGCGCATGTCGGGCGCCGACATCAGGCTGCCCTGCGAGACCACCGGATTGGCGCCCAGGCAGAGGAAGAAGTCGGTGCGGTCGAGATCGGGGATGGGGAACAGCCAGGCATCGCCGTAGAGCACGCGGGAGCTCAGGTTCTTGGGGAACTGATCGACGGTGGCCCCGGAGAAGATGCGCTGCGAGCCCAGGGCCTGAATGAACATGGCGCTCCACAGCATCGCGCCCACGTTGTGCCCGGTCGGATTGCCGATGAAGGTCGCCAGCGCGTCGGGGCCGTGCGCCTCGCGCACGGTGCGCAGCCGCGTCGCGACCAGGTCTAGGGCCTCGTCCCAGCCGGCCTCGCGCCAGCCCTCGCCGACGCGGATCAGCGGCCGGCGGATTCGGTCGGGGTCGGCGAGGACGGCACCCGGGGCGAAGGCCTTGGGGCAGAGATAGCCCCGGCTGCGCGGGTCGTGCTCGTCGCCCCGGACATCGACCACGCGCCCGGCCTCGCGGTCGACGTCGACCACCAGGCCGCAGCTCGCCTCGCAGACCGGGCAGGAGCGGTGCACGCTCTCGATCGTGGTCGGGCTCGTGCTCATCGGCATCTCCTACTGCCCCACTCCCATCACCATGAAGAGCTCGTCGCTCGAGGCGTGCAGGCTGAAGTAGCAGCGATCGTAGAAGTTGCGATCGCTCGTGCCGGCGTGGCGGATCACCTCGGAGATCTGGTGCAGCGGGAAGTCGTCCAGCGAGGAAAGCATGGCTCGCTCCGTGGAAAAGGGGTTGGGGATCGCGGGCCGCGCGGCATTGCGGATGGCGCGCCGAGCGGCGTTGCCCCGGGGGTATGGTGCGGGAGGCCTCGCTGTCAACTGCGCCAGGCGCGTGCGCGCCCGGCGGCCGGTGCAATGCTGCGCTCGGCGCCCGGCGCGTGCAGCGCAGAGTCGTCCGAGGTCTACGATCTCGCTTACCCGTCGCGTGCCCGGCACCTCCCGCTCTCTCCCGCGCGGCCGGCGGGCGCGGCCGGCACGGCTGACCTGGACGGCTGCGGTGGCACGCGGGCTCACGCGCGCCTATACTCGCGCGCATGGGCGAGCTGCCGGCCTGGGTGGTCGACGACCGTAGCGCAAGCGGTGCATCCGCAGCCCATGGGCGGGATTGGCTGCGCAGCGTGCCCAGCCGGGCCTGAGCGTCGCCGCGAGCCGGAGCCGAGAGCCTCGAGCATGAGCCACGACGTCGGCTGGACCCACGTCGCCGTTCGCGTCGCGAACCTCGAGCGCAGCGCGGCCTTCTACGCGCGGTACGCACGGATGGAGGTGGTGCACCGGCGGGAGGATCCGCGTGGCGGCTCGCGGGTTGCCTGGCTGTGCGACGGCACGCGGCCCTTCGTCCTGGTGCTGCTCGAGCTGCCGCGTCGCCTTCCCTGGCCGCTGGTGCGCCTGGCCACCCGCCTGATCTTCGGCGTCGAGCACCTGGGCGTGGGCTGTACGAGCCGCGAGGAGGTCGAGGCCCTGTGCGCGCGGGCGCGCGAGGAGGGCTGCCTGCGAAAGGGGCCGAGCGACGCTGGGCCGCCGGTGGGCTACTGGGCGCTGCTCGCCGACCCCGACGGCCACGTCCTCGAGATCTCCTTCGGGCAGGAGGTCGGGCTGACCGTCGAGCAGCATCGCGTCGCTGGCCTGGGCGAGGCGCTGTGATAGAGGCCGAGCCATGAAGCGCACGGCCGGCCTCCTCGACCACGTCGAGCTCGCCACGCTGATCGAGTCGGGCGAGATCGACACCGTCCTGGTGGTGTTCAGCGACCTCTACGGGCGCCTGATGGGCAAGCGCTTCGATGCACGCTTCTTCCTCGAGACGGTCGAGCGCGAGGGTACCCACGGCTGCGACTACCTGCTCACCGTGGACATGGAGATGGAGCCGGTGGCGGGCTACGCGCTGGCCAGCTGGACCAAGGGCTACGGCGACTTCCACCTCGTTCCCCACCTGGCCACCCTGCGCCGCGCGGCGTGGCTCGAGCGCACGGCGCTGGTGCTGTGCGACGTCGAGGACGAGCAGGCGCACCGCCGCGTGGCGCAGGCGCCGCGCTCCATCCTGCGGGCCCAGATCGAGGCGGCGCGGGCGGCAGGCTTCGAGGCGCGGGCGGCCTCGGAGCTCGAGTACTACGTCTTCGAGACCGGCTACCGCGATGCCGCGCGGCAGGGCTACGCCGGCCTCGAGTCGGCCGGCTGGTACATCGAGGACTACCACGCCCTGCAAGGTGCTCGACTGGAGAAGCTCAACGCCGCCGTGCGCCGCAGCCTGGCCGCCTCGGGAGTGCCCGTGGAGAGCACCAAGGGCGAGTGGGGCCTGGGCCAGCACGAGCTCAACGTGCGCTACGCCGAGGTGCTCGAGATGGCCGACCGCCACTCGATCCTCAAGCACTGCGTGAAGGAGACCGCCGACCGCCTCGGCATGAGCGTGACCTTCATGGCCAAGCTCGCAGAGGGCGGCGCCGGCTCGAGCTGCCACCTGCACTTGAGCCTGTGGCGCGACGGGCACAACGCGTTTGCCGGCGGGGAGACGCTCGGCCCGATCGAGTGCTCCGAGACCTTCCGCCACTTCCTGGGCGGCTGGATCGCCCACGTGCCCGAGATGATGGTCTGCTACGCGCCGACGGTGAACTCCTACAAGCGCTATCGCGCGGCCTCATGGGCGCCCACCGGTCTCGCCTGGAGCCACGACAACCGCACCGCGGGGTTCCGCGTCGTGGGCCGCGGCGAGAGCCTGCGCATCGAGTGCCGCTTGCCGGGCGCCGACTGCAACCCCTACCTGGCGTTTGCCGCATCGCTCGCCTCGGGGCTCGACGGCGTCGCGCGGTGCACCGAGCCGCCGCCGATCTTCACCGGCGACGCCTACGCCGCCACCGACCTGCCGCGCGTTCCAGCGAGCCTCGAGGAGGCGACCGATCTGTTCGCGCGTAGCGCCTTTGCGCGCCGCGCCCTGGGCGAGGCCGTGGTCGAGCACTACGCGCACTTCCATCGCACCGAGGCCCGCGCGTTCGCCGCGGCGGTCACCGACTGGGAGCGGCGGCGCTACTTCGAGCGCATCTGAGGCCCGGCGTGTCGCGCGTGCGCATCGGCATCACCACCTACGGGCGCGACGAGGGCAACCGCTTCGGCCTGCCTGCCGAGTACGTCGATGCCGTGCGCCGCGCCGGAGCCACGGCGGTCCTGTTGCCGCCGGGCGAGAGCGCGCTCGAGCACTGGTTGGAGATCGTCGATGGCCTGGTGCTGGCCGGGGGCGGCGACATCGACCCGGCGCGCTACGGCGGTGCGATGCACGAGACGATCTACATGATCGACCGCGAGCGCGACGGCTGCGAGATCGGCCTGGCCACGCAGCTGCTCGAGACCGGCCTGCCCACGCTGGGCATCTGCCGCGGGGCGCAGATCGTGAACGTCGCGCTCGGCGGAAGCCTCCACCCGCACCTGCCCGAGGTCTTCGGTGAGACGGTTCACCACCGCCTGCCGCCTCGCGAGCCGACCTCGCACCCGGTGCGAGTGCGCGCCGGGTCGCGCCTGGCGGGGATCCTGGGCGTGCTCGAGCTCGAGTCGGCATCCTGGCACCACCAGGCGATCCGCGAGCTGGCGCCGGGCCTCGAGGTGGTGGCGCGGGCGCCCGACGAGGTGATCGCGGCGGTGGAGATGCCCGGGCATCCGTGGCTGGTCGCCGTGCAGTGGCACCCGGAGCTGACCGCCGCGGGCGACGAGTGCCAGCAGCGTCTGTTCGACGCCCTGGTCGAGGCGGCGCGGCGCGAGAAGCGCGCCCGGGGAGGGCAGTGATGCGGCTCGAGGGCAAGGTCGCGGTGATCACCGGCGGGGCCGGTGGCATCGGTCGCGAGACCGCGCTGCTGTTCGCCGGGGAAGGCGCGCGGGTCGTCGTGGCCGACGTGAATCAAACGGGCGGCCGCGAGACCGAGGCGCTGGTGCGCGGGCGCGGCGGCCAGGCACGCTTCGTGTGCGCCGACGTCTCGCGCTCGGCTGACTGCGAGGCGATGATCGCAGCGGCCGAGCAGAGCTTCGGCCGGCTCGACGTGCTGTTCAACAATGCCGGCATCATGCACCCGCGCGACGACGACGCCGTGGCGACCGACGAGGAGATCTGGGACTTGACGATGAGCGTCAATCTCAAGGGCGTCTACCTCGGCTGCAAGCACGGCATCCCCGCGCTGCGCCGCGCTGGCGGTGGGTCGGTGATCAATACCGCGTCGTTCGTCGCGCTGCTGGGCGCGGCCACGCCGCAGCTCGCCTACACGGCGAGCAAGGGTGGCGTGCTGGCGATGACGCGCGAGCTCGCCGTGGTGCACGCCCGCGAGGGGATCCGGGTGAATGCTCTATGCCCCGGCCCGCTGCGCACCGAGATGCTGATGAGCTTCCTCGACACCGAGGAGAAGCGCCGCCGCCGGCTGGTGCACGTGCCGATGGGCCGCTTCGGCGAGGCGCGCGAGATGGCCCAGGCCGCCCTGTGGCTCGCCTGCGAGGAGTCGTCGTACGTCACCGGCACGACCTTCCTGGTCGACGGCGGAATCACGGCGGCTTACGTGACGCCGGAGTGAGCTCGGGTGGGCGCGAGTGACCTGCTCCGAGCCGGGATGAAGCGGTGAGCGATCGTCTGCGCGTGGCCAGCCCCTACGATGGCGCGCTGGTCGGCGAGATCGAGTGGGATTCGCCGGCCGACGTCGAGGCCAAGCTCGCCGCCGCGTGCCGGGCTCACGACGAGTGGCGCCGCGCGCCGCTGGACGGCCGCCTGCGCGCCGTCCGCGCGGGGTTGGAGCGCTTTCGCACCGCGGGCGAGGACGTCGCGCGCGAGGTGACGCGGCAGATGGGCAAGCCGATCGTCCAGGCGCGGCGCGAGGTCGATACCTTCCTGGCGCGCGCCGAGGCGCTGCTCGCGCTCGCACCTGCGGCGCTGGCCCCCGAGGTGCTCGCGGAGAAGCCGGGCCTGCACAGGCGCATCGAGCAGGTGCCGCTCGGCGTGGTGCTGGACATCGCCGCGTGGAACTACCCCCTGCTGGTCACGGTGAACGTCCTGGTCCCGGCGCTGGTCGCCGGCAACGCGGTCCTGCTCAAGCACAGCGAGCGCACGCCGCTCACGGGCACGACGCTCGCGCGCCTGCTCGGTGTCCCCGAGATCCCCGGGCTGGTGGCTGCGCTGACGCTCGAGCACCCCGCGACGGCACGCCTGATCGCCGACCCGCGCATCGCCCACGTCGCCTTCACCGGCTCGGTGCGCGGCGGCCGGGCGGTGCACGCGGCTGCCGCCCAGCGCTTCGTCGACGTCGGGCTCGAGCTGGGTGGCAAGGATGCGGCCTACGTCGCCGCGGATGCGGACCTCGAGCTGGCGGCCGACGGCGTGGTCGACGGCGCCTGCTACAACGCCGGCCAGTCGTGCTGCGCCGTCGAGCGGGTCTACGCCGATGCGAGCGTGCACGACGAGCTGGTCGAGCGCATGCGGGGACACCTCGAGGCCTACCGCATGGGCGACCCGCTCGACGAGGCGACGACGCTCGGACCCCTGGCTACGCCGGCGGGCCTCGACGTGCTGGAGGAGCAGGTGTCGGACGCCGTACGGCGCGGCGCCCGGCTGATCCTCGGCGGGCGCCGGGTGTCGCGGGACGGCGCCAGCTTCTTCCCGCCGACGTTGCTGCTCGACGTGCCCAACGACGCCGCCGCCATGCAGGAGGAGAGCTTCGGGCCGCTGGTCCCGGTGCGCGCGGTCGCGGGGGACGCCGAGGCCGTGGCGCTGGTGCAGGACTCGCGCTTCGGGCTCACCGCCTCGCTGTGGACGCGCGACCGCGCGCGGGCCGAGCGCCTGGCGCTCGAGCTCGACGTGGGGACGGTCTTCCAGAACCGCTGCGACTTCTGCGACCCCGAGCTACCCTGGACGGGGGTGCGCGACAGCGGCCGCGGTACGACGCTCTCGCGCCACGGGTACCTGGCCGTCACCCGGCGCAAGAGCATCCACTTCCGCGCCCAGGGCTGAGCGAGGGTCAGTCCTCGTACTTGAACGAGACCTTGACCTTCGCCCGATAGGCGCGGACGTGGCCTTCCTCGAGCACCATGTCGAGCTCGGCGATCTCGGCGATGCGCAGGTCACGCAACGACTTGGAGGCCTTCTCGACGGCCGCGGTGGCGGCCTTCTCCCACGAGTCGGTGCTCGATCCCACCAGCTCGATGACCTTGTAGACGCTCTCGGCCATGGTCGCACCCTCCCGCTCTCGACCTATCCCCGCGGCCGAGCTGAGCCAACCGGGCGGCGGTACAAAGAGCCGTGAGAGCGCCGCGAGCAGCGATCGGGCACCACGATGGCGCACGGCAGCAGCGCACGGCACGGCTGCGCAGGGGAGTCTTGCCGAACGGTGGCGGCTTGCCCGGCTGTCCCGGCTGTGGTGAATTCGCCGGCCATGCGTGCTGCGCGGACGCTCTTGGCCCTGCGCCGGCTCGTCGCTGCCGTCGTGCGCCGCTTCTTCGCGGACGGCTGCCTGGTGCGCGCCTCGGCGCTGACCTACACCTCGCTGCTCTCGATCGTGCCGCTGCTGGCGTTCATGTTCTCGGCCTTGAAGGGGCTGGGCGTGCCGCGCCGCCTGGAGCCCATGCTCCTCTCTCGGCTGGCGCTCGACCCGGAGACCACCGCGCGCGTCATGTCGTGGATCGACCGTACCAACCTGCGCACCGTGGGCACGGTCGGCGCGGTGGCGCTGCTCGCCCTGGTGCTCTCGGTGCTGGCGTCGATCGAGGACGCCTTCAACCACATCTGGCGCGTCCCCACCGGCCGCTCCCTGTGGCGCCGGGCGAGCGATTACCTGGGTGCCGTGCTGGTGACGCCGTTTCTCTTGCTCGCCGGCGTGGCGATCACCTCGTCGCTGCACGAGCAGTCGCTGCTACGCTGGCTGCTGCGCACCGAGGTGGTGGGCGCGCTGGCGGTCGGCCTCCTGCGCCTTGCGCCCTACGCGATGAATGCGGCGGCGCTCGCGCTGCTCTACGCTCTCATGCCCAACCGCCGCCCGCACCTGCGCGGAATTCTGGTGGGAGCGGTCGTCGCGGGCTGCGTCTGGCAGGTGATCCAGTCGAGCTACGTCTCGCTGCAGATCGGTGTGGCGCGCTACAGCGCGATCTACGGCGCGCTGGCGCAGCTCCCGGTGACCCTGGTGTGGATCTACCTGAGCTGGCTCGTCGTCCTGGCCGGCGCCGAGCTGGCCGCGGTCGTCGAGCTCGGCGGCGAGGCCGGGCCGCGCGACGGGGCGCGCGTCTCGCCGCTGGGCCTGGCACTCGAGGTTCTGGTGCGTGCAGCGCAGAGCTTCCGCGACGGAGCTGGCGGCATCGACCTGGCGCGGATCGGCCGCGAGCTCGGCCAGGACTTCGGCGAGGTGAGCGAGATCGCCGAGCGCTTGCGCGCCGCGGGCCTGCTCGCGGCCGAGGCCACATCGGCCCGCCTGCTGCTGGCGCGAGATCCAGGGGCCATAGAGCTGGGCGGCGTGGCGCGACTGCTCGAGCGCGACCTGGCGCCGCGCGGCAGCCATCCCGGCGTGGCCGCACTCCTTGGGCGCCTGGAGGGCGGGGCGCTCGCGGCGCTCGAGGGCCACACACTGGCCGAGCTGCTGGGCTCGCCCCGGGAGGCGGGGGCGACGCCGCGCTGACCCGGGGCGACGTCGAATGCGTGATCGTGAGTGCCGGCCACGCCGCGTGGCATCGTCTCCGAATTCGTGTGAGGAATGGCCTCAGAGAGGGACGACGAGGGGTGGTCAGGATCGCCTCGGGGCCCGGTCGCGAGACGCTCCGGACCGAAGGAGTGCGCCAGCTGCATGACCGCCGAGAGGCAAGAGGCTGCGGTGCCAGGGCTGCCCGAGAGCGAGCGCATCTTTCGGGCGCTCTTCGCGCAGAGCGCCGTCGGCGTGGCGAAGGTCGACACGCGCAGCGGCCGCTTCGTGCGCGTGAATCAGCGCTACTGCGACATCGTCGGCCTGAGCGCACAGGAGATGACCGCCGCGACGTTCATGGGGATCACACACCCCGACGACCTGCAGGCGGACCTCGACGACATGCACCGGCTGGTCTCCGGCGAGATCCGCTGCTTCAGCATGGAGAAGCGCTACCTGCACCGCGACGGCTCGGTGGTCTGGGTATGCTTGACGGTGTCGCCGCTGTGGGCCCCCGGCGAGGAGCCCGACTTCCATCTGGCGATGGTCGAGGACATCACCGCGCGCAAGCGGATCGAGGAGGATCTGCGCCGCTCCGAGGAGAAGTTCGCCAAGGCGTTTCACGCGAGCCCCGAGCCGATGAGCATCACCTCTGTGACCACGCGCTGCCTGCTCGACGTGAACCGGAGCTTCGAGCGGCTGAGCGGCTGGTCGCGCGCCGAGGTGGTGGGCCGGAGCTCCGTCGAGCTCGGCCTGTGGGTCGACCCGAGCGTGCGCGAGCGCCACATCGCGCGTCTGCGCGAGACCGGGCTCGGCGAGGCGCTGGAGGCGGAGATGCGTACGCGGTCCGGCGAGGTCCGCGTCGGCCAGCTCGTAGCTGAGCTGATCGAGCTCGATGGCGAGACGTGCTCGCTCGCGGTGATCCGCGACATCACCGAGCAGAGGCGCACCCAGCAGGCCCTCGTGGCGAGCCAGGAGCGCCTCGAGCGCGCGCAGGAGCACGCCCACCTGGGCAGCTGGGAGCTCGACGCCGGGGCAGGGCAAGCCGAATGGTCGGCCGAGCTCTACCGCCTGCTCGGTCGGGATCCCGCGCAAGGCGCCCCGACGGTTGAGGAGTTTCTCGAGCTGATCCACCCCGACGACCGCGACCGAATCCGCGAGGCTGAGGCCCGGGCGGCAGCGGGAATGGCGATCTCGAGCCCGGATTTTCGCAGCAATCCCGAGCGCGGCCCGCTGCGATGGTTCACCAGCACGATCCAGACGACCACCGACGATCGTGGTGCGGTCATCCGGCTCTGCGGAACGATCCTGGACATCACCGAGCGCCACCGCCTCGAGGAGCAGCTCCTCCAGGCGCAGAAGATGGAGGTGGTGGGCCAGCTCGCCGCCGGGGTGGCGCACGACTTCAACAACCTGCTCGCGGTGATCGACGGCTACACGCACGTGCTGCTCGCGCAGGTCGGCGACCAGCCCAGGCTGTGCGAGGAGCTACGCGAGATCGCCGCGGCGAGCGAACGGGGTGCGCGGCTCACGCGCCAGCTCCTCCTCGCCAGCCGCAAGCAGGCGATGCAGCTCGCATCGCTCGACCTGGGGGAGCTTCTCGGCGGGCTGGGCGAGATGCTGCGCCGCACGCTCGGCGAGAGCATCGTGCTCGAGCTCGCCCGGGAGCGCGACGGCGCGCGGGTGCGGGCCGACCGCGGTATGATCGAGCAGGTGGTCGCCAACCTGGCCGTCAACGCACGCGATGCGATGCCTCGCGGCGGGCGGCTGCGCATCGCAGTCGACGTCGTCGACCTGGGAGAGGCATACGCGTCGCAGATCCCACAGGCGCGGCCGGGCCGCTTCGTGCGCCTGACGGTGAGCGACACCGGCGCCGGCATTCGGCCGGAGGACTTGCCGCGCATCTTCGAGCCGTTCTTCACCACCAAGGACGTCGGCCAGGGCACCGGCCTGGGCCTGGCCACCGTCTACGGCATCGTCGCGCAGCACGAGGGCTGGATCGAGGTTTCGAGCGAGGTCGGCCGGGGATCGAGCTTTGCCGTGCTGCTGCCCGCGGAGGCGGCCCAGGCCGAGATCGTCCCGGTGCCCGAGCGGGCAGCGACCGAGGCCGCGAGCGGCCGGGGCGAGGTGGTTCTGCTGGTCGAGGACGAGCCCGTCGTGAGCCGCATGCTGCGGCAGGTCCTGGAGGGGCGCGGCTATCGGGTGCTCTGCGCCGAGAGCGGCCAGGAGGCGCGGGAGGTGTGGCGGCAGAGCGGTGGCCGCATCGACGCGCTGCTGACGGACGTCGTCATGCCGGAGGGCCTCTCGGGCTTCGATCTGGCCGCGGAGCTGCGCGCAGAGCAGCCCGAGCTGCGCGTGGTTTTCATGAGCGGCTACAGCCGCGGCATGGCGCCCGGAGGGGAGGATCTCGTCGAGGGCGTGAACTACCTGCAGAAGCCCTTTCCGCTGCCGATCCTCCTCGAGGTGCTGCGCAAGCAGCTCGACGAGCGCTGCTGAGCGTGTGCGCGCTCACCGACGCGTCGGGCATCCTCACCGAAGCGAGGCTGGCGCAGCGCCGGCGCAGAGCGTAGGAAGCGGCCCATGGCACACGCACATCGCTTCTGGGCTGTGCTCGCACCGATGCCGGCCGGCATGCTCACGGGCGCGGCGCAGGCCTTCGAGGCCATGGGGCTCGAGGGGATCTGGGCACCGCAGCTGTGGAGCCCGGGCTTCATCCCGCTGGCCACCGCGGCCGCGGTCACCAGCCGGGTAAAGCTCGGCACGGGCGTGGTCCACGCCTTCTCGCGCAGCCCGCTCGAGACCGCCTGTTCCGCACTCGACCTGGACCTGATCAGCGGCGGCCGCTGCGTTCTGGGCATCGGGCCGACGGTGCGCTGGTGGAACGAGGACTGGCACGGGGTGCCCTACGGCAAGCCGATCGCGCACCTGCGCGAGGCGGTCGAGGTGATCCGCTGGATCGTCCGCCAAGGGCACACCGGCGAGCTCGGCCGCTGGAAGGGCGAGTACTACGACCTGAACCTCGATCGCTTCCAGCCGCTCGCCCCGCCGGTGCGCCCCGACATCCCGATCTACATCCCCGCGGTCTACGAGGCCGCCTGCCGGCTGGCCGGCGAGGTCGCCGACGGCTTGCCCGGCCACCCGATCTGGTGCGAGCCCTGGATTCTCGAACGTGTCGCGCCGGCCGTGGCGCGCGGTCTGGCCAAGGCCGGACGCGAGCGCGCGAGCTTCGACCTGAACGTCTGGCTGTTCGTCGCCCCTGGGCCCGACCGGCGCGAGTGCATCGACGACGCCCGCGCGAGCGTCGCCTTCTACGCGTCGTTCACGCAGTACGAGCGCTACTTCGAGGCGTGCGGCTTCGGCGCCGAGGCGCGCGCGATCGCCGCGGCGGCCGCGGCCAAGGACCAACCCGGGACGCTGCGCGCCTGTCCGGATCGCATGGTCGAGCACTTCGCCCTGGTTGGCTCGGTCGACGAGATCCGGGCCCGCGTGGCGCGCATCGGCGCGGTCGCCGACTCCTTCACGCTGTGCGCACCGTTCTACGGTGCCACGCCGGAGAAGGCGGCCGAGTACAACCAGCGCATCGCCGCGGCATTCCATCTCTGAGCTCGAGGCCACGGGCGCCAGGAGCGCCCGACGCGGAGCGGGGCTGCGCTGGCATGGGGCACGAGCCGTGATCGTGCTGCCCGCCGGGTACGTGGTGCGCCCTTGGTGGAAAGCGGCTGCGCCGGCGAACGGGATCAGAGGCGCATGTCGCGATCGATGGTGATCGGTCGATCGGTGGCAAACGGGCCGAAGATCGCCTGGAGGTCGCCCAGGAAGAGCAGCAGGTCGTCGAGCGAGGCCGGGTGCTCGCGCTGCCAGGCGCGTTGTGCCAGGGCCGCCGCGCGGAACTCCTCACGGCGCCGCTCGCAGCGCCCGTCCTCGAGCATCGTCGCGCGCTCCTCGGGATTCAGCACCGTCCCAGCCTCGCCAGCATGGCTTCGAGCTCGCGGCCCCGCTCGAAGAGATCGAAGTACTCGCGGACTCGAGCCAGGTCGAGCTGCTCCGCCCCGGCGAGCAGGCGCTCGATGTCGGCCACGTCGAGTGTCGCGCGTCGCGGGTCGTTGCTCGAGGACTGCACCTTGAGCCCGATCAGGTCCTCGGTCTGCACCACGTGGATCCGCAGGTCTCCGAGCACCGTGGCGACGGGGGCTCGGGCCAGCATCGCTCGGCTGTACGCACGGCGAGCGAAGAGGAAATCGATGCCGCCCAGGGCTGGCTCCGGGGCCCAGTAATTCGCCACGTTCTCGGTGCGGTGGCGCGCCGTGTAGCCGAGCTCGAGCATGACGCGTTGCACGGCATCCGACGCCTCGCTGGGCACGAGTAAATCGACGTCGCCCGTAGCCCGCGGCGCGCCTCGTGCGGCCATGGCTAGCCCGCCGATCAAGGCGAACTCCACGCCCTCCCGCTGCAGAGCCGAGCACAGCCGCCGGAGTACGCCCGGGAAGTCCATCGCAAGGGCAGCCTAGCGCAAGGATCCTGTTGGGAGCGAGCCGGCTGCTGGCAGTGGGCTCATGGCGAGGGGCTCTTGGGAGCCGGTTCGTGGGGACGGCTCGCGCGAGCGGGCTCGGGGGCGCTCGGATGCCAACCCGGTCGGATCGCTCGTGGAGATCGACCGGTTGCTTCACGCGTCCGAGACGGCCAGCGTGGGCACCCTGCTCATGTGCCGAGCAAGCCTGGCCGGGCCAGCCGCCAGCCCTAGGTGCCAGCGCTGGGCGGCAGATCGGCGATCCGGCCGACCTCGCTCGCGGCGATCCAGCCCGAGCGCCCGTCGTGGGCTCGGATCAGGACGAAGCCAGCGTGCTCGCGTCCGAGCTCGACGATCTCCCCCGGTGCGAGCCGCTGCGACGCGCTGGCCGTGGGGTAGGGTGCCACGCGCAACGTGGGCTCGGCGGCCAGGACCACGCCGCGGCGCGCCTGGGCGATCGCGGTCGCACAGGCGAAGCCGGCGAGCAGTGCCATGCTCGCCGCGACGGTCGCCGTGGCGGCGAGTGCGCGGGGGAGAAGGGGTCGGGGGGTGCGGCGCAGCGCGGCCGTGCCGAGGGCCAGCACGCAGGCGAGGACCAGCGAAGCGCTGGCGAGCAGAGCCCAGCCGTCGCCGGTGAGAGGCTCGACGAAGCGCTCCCAGAGCGTCGGCTCGGGCAGCGCCAGGCTCGCGGCCCGGCGCACCTGGCGGAGGTTCGCCGCGAGATCCGGATCGCGCGGCGCGAGCAGGCGGGCGCGCTCGTAGGCGAGCACCGCCTGGCCGATCTGCCCGGCGCGAAAGCTCGCGTTGCCCAGGTTGAACAGGAGCGCGGCGGACCAGCCGTGCTGCGTCGCGATGCGTTCCAGCCGCTCTGCCGCCTCGGGGTAGCGTCCGGCGGCAAAGTCCACGTTCGCCTGCTCGAAGGCCGCATCGGCAGGCTCGGGGCGAGGCTCGCCGGAGGTGGCGAGAGGAGATGCGGCACCGGCGGCAGGGCGGCTCGCCTCGCGGGGCGTCTGCTCGACCGGGCGGACGGCAGTGCGGTCCGGTTCAGCCGGCGCCTGGTTGGCCGCAGCACCGTCTGCATCGACGAGCGCGAGGCCGCTCGGCCGGCCGCCCGGCTCCGCCGGTGCATCGCTCGCTGCACCGGGAGCCCCCGCGATCGCGAAGAAGAGTAGCAGCAGAAGGAATGCGGCTCGCACGAGGAAGCACCCGCGAGGGCAGGCGACGGAGGCGCTCGCGCGGCGTGCGACGGCCGCCCGGCGGCGTGCGCTCATGGCCGAGCCCCGAGGCGGCGCAGCAGCTCGACTGTGCGGCGCTGCCACTGGTCGAGCGGCGTCTGGCCAGTGGCGCTGCCCGAGTACGCGGCCGCATCGGCGGCGCC
>CAZGUU010000103.1:0-15282 GCA_964529315.1 uncultured Enterobacteriaceae bacterium | reverse complement strand
AGCGGTCAGAAGAAGTGCTGGAGCGCCGCGGGCGCCAAGCTGCCGTGCGCCGGCCCTGGCCAGGACGGCGAGGCGCAGGCCGGCGCGTCGCTCGCGTTGCGCGACAACGGCGACGGGACGCTGGTCGACGTGAGCACGGGGCTTCTCTGGGAGAAGCTCTCTCGCGACGGGAGCATCCACGATCGCGATGCCCTCTACACCTGGGAGCAGGCGGTCGCCGCCAAGATCGCCGCGCTCAACACCCCGCCGTGCTTCGCCAGCCACTGCGGCTGGCGCATGCCGAACGTGAAGGAGCTGCAGAGCATCGTCGACTTCGGGCGGCGCTCGCCGGCGCTGGCGCGTCCGTTTTCCAAGCGCTGCACGGCCGGCTGCGATGGCCTGGGCTGCAGCTGCACGCCGGTGGTGCCGACGGGAGCTCCGGGCGGATTCTGGTCGTCGACGACGAACGTCGCCGTGCCCGCCGAGGCCTGGCAGCTGCTGCACGCCTCGGGCGACACGGCGAGCCTGCCCAAGTCCGGTACGGGCACGGTGCGCGCGGTGACCACGCCGGTCTGCAGCAAGGCGATCGTCACCGCTTCGCTCGCCTTCGCTGCCGGCAGCGGACAGCCCGTCTCCGGCGCGACGGTCGAAGTGGACTACCCCGAGGCGAAGGTCGAGATCCCGGGAACGGGGAGCCAGGTCGCGGGGATTCGCAACCTGACAGGCGTCGCCGGCGGCCTGTTCAGCTTCGGCGACTCGGACGGCCTGGTCTCCGTGGGCCTGGTGAGCCTCTCGCAGGCGATCCCGGCGGGGCCGTTCGCCGAGATCGAGCTCGAGTGCCTGGACGGCCAGGCGCCGCCGTTCCTCTACGAGCTCGGCTGCGCCCCGACGGTGTCCGACTTCCTCGGCGCCGACGTGCCGTCGCTCTGCTCTCTCGCGATCGCCTACGAGTAGGCCGGCGCGGTGCGGTCGGGCTGCAGCTCGCGAGGCCTGGCCGCCGTCTGGGCATCTGCCCTCGGCCGGACCTGCGGCCGCTCGAGCCGGCGGGCCCGGCCGGCAGTCAGGGTTCTGCCTGGAGGTCGATGCGCTGCATCGGCGCTCCGGGGCGAGGTCCGAGGCGCGCGTGCATTCTCGCGTCACGAAGCTCCATCGCGACGGTTGCGGTGGTGCCGACCATCGCTCCGAGAAGGGATCTGTAGGGGGTGCAGATGGGGTTCTCCGCGTCGCCGCGGTCGTCGAGAACCCGCACGAGTGCCGTCAGGTCGCGAGCATCTCCCGCGAGCTCGCGGGCGCGCAGCGCTCGAGCCGTCGAATTGCCCCACAGGAGGCGTGCCGTCTCGGGACGTTCGTCGACGTGGTTGGTGTGTACGAAGGGGCTCCGGTCGATCTCGACCACGCGAGCCTCCTGCCCGGTGTACTCGACGTCGAACCCGCCGGATCCACCGGTGCCGACCAGGACGTTTGCTGCGCGCCCGGCACCGGCTCTCGATGTCACTGCCCGTGCCTCCGCGAGCGACTCGGCGTCGAGACACGCGCGCAGGAGCACGTGCACCGGCACGCCGTGATGGGGTCCGGGTGAGTACATGAAGTTGAGGCACACGCCCATGCCGGCGCCGTTGCAGCCGATCTTGGCCACGATCCCGGGCTCGGTGAGCGTCATGAGCCGATGTCCGCCGGCCCGCTCGATGCGCAGGACGACCACGAGCGGTTCGAGCGCGTCGATCCAGTCCCAGGTCTGGCCGAGCAGCCCCCGCTCGGGCACGAAGACGGCGGTACAGCCGTCTCCGCGCGACGTCACGAGCTCGCTTCTGGCGTTGAGCACGTACACCCACCGGGGATCGACGCCTGAACCCTCGGCGATCGCGTCGATCTCGTCGGCGATTTGCGGGGAGAAGTCGCAGACCGTCGTTGCGATCCTCTCCGCTTCGCGCATTAGGGGCGCGTCGCCGGTCCCGAGGACCAGCCGGTAGATCTCGATGCACTCGCGGATCTCGTCGCGCAGCAGGCGGCCGTGAGCCAGGCCGATGTCGCGCGCCTCGCCCGCGAGATCGTGGACGGGGATGGCTCTCATATCGAGCACAGAGCGCAGATGACCGTAAGCGTGGCGCGCCTCACGGGTTCCCGCTGCCCGTGATCCGCTCGACGAGGTCGATGTACGGGGGCAGAGCCACGAGCTGGTCGAAGATCGCGACGCGTGCCCCGGCGGCCACCCATGCCTCGACCGCCGCGCGGCCGATGCCCGAACCCCCACCGCTGGCGAGCGCCACCTTGCCGCGGAAATCCCACCGCACGTTGCCCATGGGCTCGCCTAGCGCGGCGGGCCGGGGGCTGTCCAGCTTGTCCCGGGCCGGTGAGCTGGGCGATGGGAGCGCGGCGCGCTCGCGATGCGCACAGGAGACCCCGCCGTAGGCACGGCAGCCCTGGATAGACGCTTCTCGGAGGCGAGGCTCGACGGCCTTGGCCTGCGCAACCGCATTGTCGAGGCGCTTCCCTTCGAGGGCAAGCCGGTTCGGCCGGAGCCCCTCGGCTCGTCCGCCTCGTGCCCCCGACGACGCGGAGGGCTGACGGCGGCGAGCCGCCGTCTACAGGCGCCCTCCGCCCAGGCGTCGAAGGTAGCGCCGGAACGCCGGCGGGCTGACCACCTGCAGCCGCCGCCGCGCCTCGACGACGCCGAGCGAATCGGTGCCGAGGAGGGAGCGCCCGCCCGCGTCGACGAGGTACCAGGCGAAGGCGCGTCCGTCCCGCGGCGTGGGGAGCGGCGGCCGCCCGGCGAGGCCCTCGGCCTCGATGGCCGCCGCCACCTCGTCGAGCGCTATCGCCTGGTCGAACCAGGCGTAGGCGAGCAACCACGGGCCGACCATCCCGACCTCGTCCTCCATCACCGCGTCGATCAGATGACCGGCGGCGTCGAGCACTGCTCCGCCGTGGAATGCACACCGCACTGCCCCGCGCAGCGGCTCGAAGTGGGCCAGCACCTCCCAGGCGCGTGCGTCCCGTGGGTGGTGGCGCAGGTGACGGCGCACCGACTCGTAGGCGCGCTCGGGCTCTTGGCCCCGCAGCAGGAACGCCGCCGCCGGCTCCTCGGCGAGCGTTCCCGGGATGCCGTGGGCGTCGAGGCGGCGGCCGACGAGGCGCTGCCACGCTAGCTCGATCACCTCGGGCCAGCCGGCACGCCGGCACGCGACCGCCCGGCCGAGATCGACCCGCGCTGGAGAGCCCGCCTCGGCGAGAGCTGCCGCCAGCTCTTCGAGCCCATCGCGCCACTGCACCGGCGCGTCGGGCAGCGCCCCGACGAAGTCGAGGCGATCGAGCGCCCGCTCGAAGCGGATGTGCGGCACGTGCGGCCCCTCGAACAGCGGCAGATCGCACCAATCGCCGGAGCCCGGACGTGGCGCCTGCGTCTCGTCCGCTTCGCGGCCCGCCGCAGCCTTCATCGGCATCGACCGTAGCACTGGCGAAGCGACGCTCGCCAGGACCGCACTGCTCCGCGCGCCCGCCGCGCAGGCCCGCGAGGACGAGGTGAACGCGCCGGTCGACTGGCTCGCCGAGCAGCCGCGGCCCCAGTGAGCGCCAGCCCACGAGCACATCCGCCACCGCAGCGAGGAGCTGGTGAGAGATGAGGGCTAGATCCTCTCCACCTCGACACGCGTGTCGCGGTCGACCTCGTTCGGCTCCCAGTGCCCGAACTTCCACTGCAGGTGGCCGTAGCCGCCCACCAGCGAGGTCGGCTTGATGGGACTCGGCATGATCGCGTGGTCGCTGCGGCCGCCACGGAACTGGTACGGCTCCCAGGCGTGGTAGACGAGCACCTGACCGGGCTGGACGTAGGCGGCGATCTTGGCTCGCGCCTCGAACGCGCCGAGGTCGTTGCGAAGGCGGACGAGGTCATGGTCGTGGATCTGCCGCGGGGCCGCGTCCTGTGTGCTCAGGTACACGACCGTCTCGCCACGCTGGAGCCGCAGCATGTGTCGCTGATCGCGCCACTGAGAGTGGATGCTCCAGCGCGTGTGGCCGCCGCTGAGCGTGAGCGGATGGTCGCCGCCGGCCGCAGGAGGGCGCTTGTAGGTCGGTAGCGCCTCGCTGCACTCGAGGAACCACGGGTGGTCGACGTAGAGCTGCTGGCGCCCGGTCAACGTGGGCCAGCGTCGCTTCTGCTCGACGAACCAGCGGTGGGGCACCAGAGGCTCGTTCGGCAGGTAGTCGCTCGAGTACCCCGTGGCTCCGTCGGCTCCCGCGGTGAGGCAACGCGCGATTCCCTCGCGCCGCAGGTCTTCGAGCGTCATGCCTTTCACCGCGGACGAGTAGCCGAGGATGTACTCCAGAGCCTTCTCCTCGTCCTTGCTTCCCAGCCGCCCGCCGTCGGTGAAGGCTTCGTCCAAGCGGCGCGCGTCGCGCTCCCCTCCGGTGATGTCCGTGTACGGCCGAGCGTCGCGCCAGCGAGCGATCCGTACTCGAGTGGTGGCTCATCACGCGCTCCGTGGACAATGCATGGCTGCGCAGGCATGCACGCAATCAAGCAACAAAATACCCATCGTGTCCGGGGCAGCACAGCGGCACGATCTTGCGAAACCGAGCGACGATGTCCTCGAGCCGAGCGACGACCGCCGGTCCATCCACTTCGAAGAACACGTGGCGGCCTTCCCGGCAGCGCCTCACGATCCGAGCCGCGTGGAGGACGGCGAGATGGCGCGACACGACCGATGCGTCTTGCGGCAAGCTGCGCGCGATCGTGCGTACGTCCGAGCGGCCCTCGACGGTCAGAAACCGCATGATCTCCACGCGCGCCGGCTCGCAGAGGGCCTTGAACAGCTGCGAGTCGAAGATCGAGGTCAGCTCGCGGGCGGCCTTGGCGCGAGCGGCTCGGCTCAGGGGAATCACGTCGGCCATCTCCTCGTGACGTGCATATATGCACAATCATGCAATGTCAACGCCCGCCGGGTGAGCTCCCCGGGGCGCCTGGCTCGGATGGCCGTCGCGGCGTCGCGGTCTTTCGGCGACGGCCGCCCCAGGAGAGGGCGGGCGGGATCAGGCGTCCGGCGGCGGCAGGCCGAGGTCGACGGCGAGGCGCGACCAGAGGGTGCGCGCCTGGCTGCGCAGGTGCGCGATCTCCGCCCCGAGCTCGGCGAGCCACGGGGCTCCGTCGAGTGCTCGGTGGACCTGGACGAGGGCGAGAACGTCGTGCGCGTCCAGCGGGCCGCCGGCCTCGAGCTTGAGCAGCACGAGAGCGGTGGGGCTCGCGACCCGGACCGGAGCTCCGAGCGAGGGCTCTGCCGTGCGCAGCGCGTAGCGGGACGCGTAGTCGTCGTTCACGACGATGTCGAGCGGGTCGGGGCGATCCCAGCGCACGACGCCGACGAGCGGGTCGTCGGCGTCCGCTCGGCGGATCTCCGGCGCCGCGCAACCCTGCCAGAAGTCGATCGCAAGGACGCGCCGGTCCGCGACGAGGATGTCGATGTCGGCGCTGTAGCGCGCATACCCGTGCACGGCGAGAGCCGCGGCTCCGATCAGGCAGCTCGGCACGCCGCGCTCCTCCAGCCGTCGCAGGATCCGCGGGTCGATCACCGGGCTTCCGTCTCTCCGTTCGCCGCACTCGGTCGTCGGCCGACGCCGCGCAGCCTGCGCAGCAAACGAAGCGCGGCGTCGGGAGGGGCATCCGCGGGAAGCCGCAGGCGCAGAAGGCCTATGCCGCGTGCCTCACGCCGCAGATCCAGGAACTCCGCGAGCCTGTTCCTGGACCCTGGCGATGGGTCGAGGCGCCGCATCGGCGGAGCCTATCCCACCCGGCGAGGAGCGTCCACTTGCGGCGGCGACGTAGGCCGGTGCCGCGGTCGGCGCCACGGGCGCCGAGGGGCCTGTCACCGCCGGCGGCTCCGCTCGGTGGGTGAGGTTTGCCTTGCGACCGCCTTCCGTCGCATAGACGGGCCCATGCGAACGAGACGCCTCGGCCTTGGCGCGGGTACGGGCGGCCCGTCGCCCCTCGCGAGGGGATGCGATGCTCGCCACGCGGCCCGTCTCGCGGATCGGCGGCGGGGCGCCCGGCGAGGCTCGCGCCCCGGGCCGCTTGCGCGCCTGGCGCTGGGCGGCCTGGCTCTCGCCGCCTGCAGCTCCGAGGCGCCGCGTGGGCCCTGCGCGGCGGCGGAGCCGCTCGGCACGGTGTGCGGCTTCGAGAACCCGGAGGACGTGGCGTACGCTCCCGCGGCGGGCATCGTGGTCGTGAGCGAGATGCGTCGCGACGGGCAGGGCGGGCACATCGCCGGGCTCGTCCCCGGCGGCCATGCGCCCTGGCGTCTGTGGCCGACGGGGGGTGCGGGCGACCTGGCACGTGCCGCCGACGCCGGCGACCCGTCGTGCTCGGCGCCCGATGTGGGCAGCTTCGCGCCGCACGGCGTCTTCGTCGATCGGGCGGGCCGCCTCTGGGTCGTCAATCACGGGGGCCGCGAGTCGGTCGAGGTCTTCGCGCTGCGCGGTACCGGAGCGGACGTCGCGCTCGCCTGGCTCGGCTGCGTCGTCCTGCCGCCCAAAGCGGCGGGCAACGACCTCGCCGTCGCGCCGGACGGAGAGCTGGTGGTGAGCAACTTCATGCCGCACCTGGGCTCGCTCTGGGGCAACGTCCAGCTCGGCCTCGGCCTGATGACCGGCGACGTGATCGTCTGGCGGCGGGATGCCGGCTGGCGGCACATCCCCGAGACGCGGGCGAGCGGCGCCAACGGCGTCGAGGTGTCGCCCGACGGCGAGTGGATCTACTACGCCGAGACCGGTGGCGGCCGCGTGGTGCGCGTGGCGCGCAGCGGCGGCGCGCGCGTCGAAGCCACCGTGCCCGGCATGCCCGACAACCTGAGCTGGAGCGATCGCGGCAAGCTTTACGTGGCCTCGCACCAGTCGGGGCTCGCCTTCCTGCGCTGCGCGGGGGGCGGAGCCTGCCGCGCACCGTGGGCGCTCTACGAGATCGATCCGGCCACGATGCAGGTGAGCGAAGTGCTACGCGGCGACGGGCAGGTCGTCGGGGCGATTGCGTCGGCAGCCGAGGTCGCGCCGCGCGTCTACCTCGGAGCGGTGTTCGGCGATCGCATCGGGGTGTGGACGCGCCCGTAGCTGGCCGCGCTCGCGACGGCGTCCCCGGGGTGCGCGGGCGCGCCGCAGGAGCTCGGCCGGCGGGCCGCCCGGCCCGGCCCGGGCGGATCCCTACCCGCGCGGCAGCCCGAGCACCTGCATGGCGATGATGCCGCGCATGATCTCGCTGGTGCCCGAAGCGATGCTCGCGGCGCGGCTGGCCAGGTAGCCGCGCTGCAGCCAGGTGGCCGGGTCGCCGTGGCTGGCCTCGCTCGAGGAGTCGTAGAGCAGGCCGCCGGAGCCGATCAGGCGCATGCCGATCTCGGGCATCGTTTGGGTGATCTCGGTCCAGTGCAGCTTGATGATCGACGCCTCGGGGCCGGGCATGCCCATGCGCAAGAGCTTGTCGAGGGTGCGCTGGCAGGTCATGCGGAAGATCTCGGTCGAGAGGTGGATCTGAGCGATCTCCTGGCGCAGCACCGGGTCGCTCGCCGCGCCGCGCGCCCGCGCCAGCTCGAGCAGCCGGTCGCGGCCCTGCTGGAGCTGCATGCGCATCTCGACGACGTAGAGGATGCCGCGCTCGTTCTGCAGCGCCGAGGTGGCCACGGGCCAGCCGCCGTTCAGCTCGCCGAGCAGGTTCTCGCGCGGCACGCGCACGTTCTCGAAGAACACCTCATTGAAGTCGGCGTCGCCGGTCATCTGGCGCAGCGGCCGCACCGAGATGCCCGGGCTGCGCATGTCGACCAGCAGGCAGGAGATGCCCGCGGCGCGCCTGCGGTCGGGGTCGGTGCGGCAGAGCAGCATGCACCAGTCGGCATGGTGCGCGAGCGTCGTCCACACCTTCTGGCCGTCGACCACGAAGTCGTCGCCGTCCAGCGTGGCGCTGGTGCGCAGCGAGGCCAGGTCGGAGCCCGCGCCCGGCTCGGAGAAGCCGAAGCACCAGAGGTCCTCTCCGCTCAGGATGCGCCGCGCGAAGCGCTGCTTCTGCGCGTCGGTGCCGTAGGCGATCAGGGGCGGACCTGCGATGCCGATGCCCAAGCTGCCGATCACCGGGGGCGCCTGCGCGCGGGTCATCTCCTCCGTGTAGGCGATCTGCTCGGCGATGCCCGCCGCGCGGCCGCCGTGCTCGCGCGGCCAGGTGATGCCCACCCAGCGATCAGCGGCGAGCTCGGCCTGCCAGGCGCGCAGCCGGGCGACCCGCTCGGGCTCGGGCAGCCCGGCCAGGAGCTCGAGCCGGAGGTCCGAGGTCAAGTGGGCCGCGAGCCACTGGCGCAGCTCGGCGCGAAACTCCTCGAGCGGATCAGCCATCGTGCGTGCTCACTTCCGCTTGCGCTTCTTCTCGCGCTTGGCGGCCTTGCCCGCGGGCTCGTCGTGCCCCGCGAGCACGCTTCGGTCGAGCAGGCGGAAGCCGACCTTCATTTGCACCTGGAACTGGGGCTGCGCGTTGTCGATGACCGCGCCGCGAATTCCGGTCACCTCGAACCAGTCGAGGTTGCGCAGGGTCTGCGAGGCCTTGGTCAGGCCGTTGCGCACCGCTTGCTGGATCGACTGGTCGGACACGCCGACGATCTCGACCATCTTGTACGTCTTGTCGGGCATCGAGAACCTCCCTCACCGCACCGCGAACTCGCCGGGATCGGCCCCGACCGCCTCGTCGAAGCGCTCGACGCCGGTGACGCGCGCGCCCGGCGGTCCCTGGTGGCACCAGCCGACCCACTCCTCGACGGCAGCGCGCTCGCCCTGCGCCAGGGCTTCGACCGTACCGTCGGCTCGGTTGCGCGCCCAGCCGCGCACGCCCAGGCGCCGCGCCAGCTCGCGTGCCGAGCCGCGAAACCACACCCCCTGGACACGGCCCCGCACCACCAGCCGTACCCGCACCTGCTCCGTGCTCCCGCCTCCTCGTGCGTTGCGCGTCGCCCTGGACGATCGCTCGCCCCGCCCCGCGCTACTCGACCTTGATCACGTTGGCCGCCTGCGGCCCCTTCTCGCTGTCTGCGATCTCGAATTCCACCGCCTGGCCCTCGACCAGCGTCTTGTAGCCGTCGCCCTGGATGGCCGAGTAGTGCACGAAAAGCTCCGGGCCGCCATCTTGAATGATGAAGCCGTATCCCTTGGAATTGTTGAACCACTTGACGCGACCGATCGGCATAACCCAGCTCCTGTGGATGCGAGCGACCCCCGTGGAAGGCGAGCCCCGCGATGGTTTCGCGCCCGTCTATCAGATGCCGCGGGGCCTGAACAACGGGAGATCGCCCGGGAAGAGATGACCCGTCGATCGGGCGGCCGTTGGCCGGCGGCGGGCAAAGCTCGCGGGGGAGCTCACTCGCCGACCGGGAGTGCGAGCCGGTACTGGGCCCTGCCGCGCTGGACGACGATCTCGGCTTGCGACGCACCGCGCAGCCCGCGGACGGCCTCGCGGAAGGCGGCCGGCGAGTCGAGCTCCGCACCGTCGACCGCCAGCAAGAGGTCGCCCGAGCGGACGCCGGCGCGGGCCGCCGGGCTGCCGCGGCGGACCTCACTGATCGACACGCCACCGCTGCGTGCGGAGCTGACCCGCAGGCCGAGCAGGCGCCAGCCTCGCTCCTCCATCTTCTCGTCGGTGAGCGCCCCGGCGGTGAGGGGCACGGCCAGCTCGGCGCCGTCGCGCAGCAGGTCGAGGCGCAGATCCTCTCCCTGCGCGAGCCCGGCGGTGCGCGCTTCGAACTCCTCGCGGCTGCGCAGCTCGCGGCCGTCGATCGCCACCACGACGTCGCCTGGGCGGACGCCGGCCCGGGCCGCCGGGCTGCCCGGCTCGACCTCGCGAACGACCACGCCGTGACGGCCGGGGATGCCGAGCGCCGCCGCGAGGTCGTCGGTCAGATCCTGCACGGCGAGCCCCACGTCGCCGCGGCGCACGCCGCCGAAGCGGATCAGGTCGGCGACCACGCGGCGCGCGCGTGCCGCTGGGATGGCGAAGCCGATGTTCTGCGCCCGGCCGTAGATCGCCGTGTTGATGCCGATCAGCTCGCCGCGGATGTCGAGCAGCGGGCCACCCGAGTTCCCCGGGTTGATCGAAGCGTCGGTATGGACGAAGTCGAGGTAGGTCTTGCCCTCGGTCTTGAGCGCGCGCCCCACGGCGCTCACCACGCCCGTGGTCACCGTGTGCGAGAAGCCGAACGGGTTGCCGATGGCGATCACCGTCTCGCCGATCATCAGGTCCTCGGAGGCGCCGAAGTCGAGGTGGGGCAGCTGCCGGCCTCCCTCGATGCGCAGCACGGCCAGGTCGGAGTCGGCATCCACGCCGACGATGGTCGCCTCGAACTCGCGCTCGTCGGCCAGCGTGACGCGGATCTTCGCACCCCGGGCGACGACGTGGGCGTTGGTGACCACGTACCCGTCCGGGCGGACGATCACCCCCGAGCCGAGGCTCGTCTGCTTGTAGCTGCGCTGCCGCGGGCGGGCGTCGAAGAAGTCGCTGAAGAACTGATCGAAGAAGGGATCCGAGCGCAGGACCACCACCTGCTCGGTGGAGATGTTGACCACCGCCGGGCTGGCTCGCTCGACGGCGCGCACCACCGGCGTGCGGCGCTCCTCGTTGCCGGCCGGCGCGGCCAGCGCGACCGCGTCCAGCCAGAGCGGCGCAGCGCAGCCGGCGATCGCCGCGGCCAGGAGCAGCACGGGCGCTCGTGGGATGCAGCTCGCCCAAGCCCGCACCGCGGTCGCCCCGCGCAGACCCCAGGCTCGCGCTGCTCCGCCCCGCGCGGCGGGCGCCCGCAGGAGAGCCCGCGCCGCCGTGCCGCTGGCGGCTTCCCGCTCAGCCACTCGCCGCGCGTGCCGGCGGGGCCGCCGCGCTCACCTCCGGGGTGGCCTCGCGCTCCTCGAGGTAGGTGTAGCCGCTCAGGCCCTGGTCGTAGCGGCGGCGCAGCCGCGCCGACTCCTCGACGGTGATGCGGTTGTCGCGCAGCGCGACCTCGATGGCGCGCCGTGCCCGCTCGACGAGCTCGGCGCGGCTGTACTGGACGTAGCCCAGCACCTCCTCGACCGAGTCGCCCTCGACCAGGTGCTCGATGTCCACCCGCCCGTCCTCGCCGAGGCGGACGTGGACCGCGTCGGTGTCGCCGAAGAGGTTGTGCAGGTCGCCCAGGATCTCCTGGTAGGCGCCGACCAGGAACATGCCGATGTGGTAGGGCTCGCCGTTCAACGGGTGCAGCTCGAGGACGTGCTTCACGTCGCGGCGGTCGATGAACTGGTCGATCTTGCCGTCGGAGTCGCAGGTCAGGTCGGCGAACACCCCGAGTCGGCTCGGCTTCTCGCCCAGGCGGTGGATGGGCATGGTGGGGAAGAGCTGCTTGACGGCCCAGTGGTCGGGAGCGGACTGGAAGACCGAGAAGTTGCCGTAGTAGGTGTCGGCCATCGCCCGCTCGAGGCCCTCGAGCTCCTCGGGGACGTAGTCCATTTCGCGCGCCAGGCGCAGGATCTTCTCGCAGCAGGCCCAGAAGAGCCGCTCGCAGCGGCCGCGCGTGCGCAGGTCGAGGTAGCCCAGGTTGAAGAGGGTGAGCGCCTCCTCCTTGGCGGCCAGCGCGTCGTGGTAGGCCTCGATCAGGTTCTTGCGGCTGATCGACTGGTAGGCCTCGAAGATCGCGTGCGTGGCCTTGTGCTCGTCCGCGGCGGGCGCCGGCGGCGTGCCGTGCGGCAGCACCTGGTTCACGCCCAGCACGTTGAACACCAGCACCGAATGGTGCGCGACCATGGCTCGTCCGGTCTCGGTGACGATGTCCGGATGGGCCACGCCCTTCTCGTCGCAGGCGTCCATGATCGTCGCCACGACGTCGCGCGCGTACTCCTGGTTCGTGTAGTTCATCGACGACGGGAAGTTGGTCTGCGAGCCGTCGTAGTCGACGCCCAGGCCGCCGCCGACGTCGAGGTAGCGCAGGCCGGCGCCCATCTCGACCAGCCCCACATAGAAGCGCGTCGCCTCTTGGACGGCGTCCTTGATCGCGCGGATCGCGGTGATCTGCGAGCCGACGTGGAAGTGCAGCAGCTCCAGGCAGTCGAGCATGTCGGCGGCGCGCAGCGTCTCGACGGCATCGACGATCTCGTCGGCGGTGAGCCCGAACTTGCTGCGGTCGCCGCCCGACTCGACCCAGCGGCCGGCACCCTTGGCGTTCAGCTTGGCGCGGATGCCGATGTGCGGGCGGATGCCGAGCTCCTGCGAGACGCGCAGCACCAGGTCGAGCTCGTGGAAGCGATCCATGACGATGATCGGCGTGCGGCCGAGCTTCTGCGCGAGCAGGGCGATCTCGATGTAGGAGCGATCCTTGTAGCCGTTGCACACGATCAGGCCGTCGGGGTTGTCCATGATCGGCAGGATCGCGAGCAGCTCTGGCTTGCTGCCCGCCTCGAGGCCGACGCCGAAGGCGCGGCCGAAATCGACCACCTCCTCGACGACGTGGCGCTGCTGGTTCACCTTGATCGGGTAGACCGCGCGATGGCGGCCGCGGTAGTGGTGCTCGCCGATCGCGCTGGCGAAGCAATCGCACAGGCTGCGGATGCGCGTCGCCAGGATGTCCGAGAAGCGAACCAGGACGGGCAGGTGCAGCCCGCGCCCCTGGAGGTCCTGGACCAGCTCCTCGAGGTCGACGCCCGGGCCGCCGTTGCCGCGCGGCCGGATCTCCACGTGGCCGGCCGCGTTGATGGTGACGAAGCCCGAGCCCCATGCGTGGACGTCGTAGAGCTCGATCGCGTCCTGAATCGTCCATGCGGCCATGCTGGCCCCACCTATAGCGACGCGCGGCGGGAGGTGCTACCCGCGCGGGCCGAAATTGCAGCGGGCGCGGGCCGCTGCGCGGCCGGGCGGTCAGACCATGGCTTCGGGCCGGTACTCGCCGAACACCCGGCGCATCGCGTCCGCGATCTCGCCCAGCGTCGCGTAGGCACGCACCGCATCGACGATCGGCGGCATGAGGTTGGCCCCGTCGCGTGCCACCGCCTCGACGCGCGCCAGGGCGTCGGCGGCCGGCTTCGCGGCGCGCTCGGCGCGTACCCGCGCCACCTGGGCGCGCTGGCGCTCCTCGATCTTCGGGTCGATGCGCAGGATGTCGGGCAGCGGCTCCTGCTCGAGGGTGAAAGCGTTCACCCCGACGATGACGCGCTCCTTGCGCTCGATCTCCTGCTGGTAGCGGTAGGCGGCGTTCTGGATCTCGTGCTGCATGAAGCCGCGCTCGATGGCCGCCACCGCACCGCCCAGCGCGTCGATCTGCGCGATGTAGTCGAGCGCGCGGCGCTCGAGCTCGTCGGTGAGCGACTCGACGAAATAGCTGCCGGCCAGCGGGTCGATCGTGTCGGCCACGCCGCTCTCGTGGGCGATCACCTGCTGGGTGCGCAGCGCGAGGCGCGCCGAGGCCTCCGTGGGCAGGGCCAGCGCCTCGTCCTTGCCGTTGGTGTGCAGCGACTGCGTGCCGCCGAGCACGGCGGCCAGGGCCTGCAGCGTCACGCGCACGACGTTGTTGTCGATCTGCTGTGCGGTGAGCGAGCTGCCCGCGGTCTGCGCGTGGCAGCGCAGCGTGAGCGAGCGCGGATCCCGGGCGGCGAAGCGCTCGCTCATGATGCGCGCCCACATGCGGCGGGCGGCGCGGAACTTGGCCACCTCCTCGAGCAGGTCGTTGTGCACGTTCCAGAAGAAGGAGAGGCGCGGGCCGAAGTCGTCGACCCCCAGCCCGGCGGACAGCGCCGCCTCGACGTAGGCGATCCCGTTGGCGATGGTGAAGGCGATCTCCTGCGCCGCCGTCGAGCCCGCCTCGCGGATGTGGTAGCCGCTGATCGAGATCGTGTTCCAGCTCGGCACCTCCCTGGCGCAAAAGGCGAAGATGTCGGTGATCACGCGCAGCGAGGGCCGCGGCGGGTAGACGTAGGTGCCGCGCGCCACGTACTCCTTCAGGATGTCGTTCTGGATCGTGCCGCCGAGCTTGCTCCACGGCACACCCTGCTCGTCGGCGACGGCCAGGTAGAAGGCGAGCAGAATCGACGCGGTCGCGTTGATCGTCATCGAGGTGGTGACCCGGTCGAGCGGGATGCCGGCGAGCATCGTCTCCATGTCGGCCAGCGAGTCGATCGCCACGCCGACGCGACCCACCTCGCCGCGCGCGTGCGGATGATCCGAGTCGCGCCCCATCTGGGTGGGCAGGTCGAAGGCGACGGAGAGCCCCGTCTGGCCCTGCTCGAGCAGGTAGCGGTAGCGGGCGTTGGACTCCTCGGCGGTGCCGAAGCCGGCGTACTGGCGCATGGTCCAGAAGCGGCCGCGGTACATGGTGGGCTGGACGCCGCGGGTGAAGGGTGGGGCGCCGGGGAAGCCCAGGTCGCGCTCGTAGCTCGCATCCGCGCGGTCGGCGGGCGTGTAGAGCCGGCGGATGGGGATGCCCGAGGTGGTCTGGAACTCGGAGCGCCGCTCGGGCGACTTGGCGATGGTCTTGGCGACTGGCCCGGACTCGTAGGCGGCGTGCGCACGGCGGATGGCGTCGATCTCGTCCATGCGCGGCAGGCTAGGGATTGGCGCGGCCAAATACCAGGCGGGAGCGCTCGGCCGGAGCGCTCGCCGGACACGCTCGGCGCTGGCGGCCGGGAGCCGGAAACCGTAGGTTGCCGCAATGGCTCAGGCCCGGGTGCGGGTGATCCTGCACGCCGACATGGACGCGTTCTTCGCCTCGATCGAGCAGCGCGATCGCCCCGCGCTGCGCGGCCGGCCGGTGATCGTCGGCGGTGGCGCGCCGCGCGGCGTGGTCGCCGCCGCGTCGTACGAGGTGCGGCCCTTCGGCGTCCATTCGGCGATGCCCACGGTCGAGGCCCTGCGCCGCTGCCCGCACGCCGTCCTGCTCTCGGGCGACATGCGCAAGTATGCGCGTGAGTCGCGCCGCATCCGGGCGCTCTTCGAGGAGCTCTCGCCCGAGGTCGAGCCGCTGTCGCTCGACGAGGCCTTCATCGACGTCACGGCCTCGCTGCGCGCCCTGGGCGGGAGCCCGCTGGACATCGCGCGGCGCCTGAAGGCCCGGGTGCGCGAGGCGACCGGCCTGGCCGTGTCGGTGGGCATCGCGCCCACCAAGATGGTCGCCAAGATCGCCAGCGACATCTCCAAGCCCGACGGTCTGCTCGAGGTGCCGCCCGAGGAGGTGGAGGCGTTCCTCGCGCCGCTGCCGGTCGGCCGGCTGTGGGGCGTGGGGCCGGTGGCGCAGCGCCGGCTCGAGGAGCTCGGCGTGACGACCATCGGCCAGCTGGCCGCGC
>CAZGUU010000102.1:0-15303 GCA_964529315.1 uncultured Enterobacteriaceae bacterium | reverse complement strand
CGAGTGGAGCTCCGCGCGGTGCTCGATCGCGATCGCGGCGAGGTGCGTGTCCGTCACCCTCTCTCTCCTCGGCGGGCCCCGCGCCCGTGCGCTCCGTCCTCTCGACCCTGCGCTCTACATCATCGAGCGCGATCGCGGCAGGCCCGCGGCAGGTCCGCCCCCCGTGATGGCGTCCCGCTCCCTCGCCATCATCCAGTCGGTCCCAAACGGACCCTCAGGAGGCGAAAGAGCGTGAGCGGCTACAGCGCGCAGGCGTGCACGGCCCCCGTATCAACCGCGTCGGCCGCGCTTGCGCGGGAAGGCCACCCGATGGCCGCGGCGGCGAGGCCTACAGCAAGGGCGGCCAGGGCGCCACGAATGCCGTGGCGTCGCCGGCCGACGAGAAGGCGGCCTGCTCCGTATCGAGATCGGCTGGACGGACTCACATCGCACCCCCTGCCAGCGAGAGCTGGTGTGCTTGTAGTGCAAAGTCTACTCTTACCTCGGCTCTACAATGGCCGCGCGCCTCGGGTCAAGCCTTCTCGAGAGCCCTTGCCTCGAGCCTGCAATCTCCGTGCACCGCACCCCGGGTCGCAGCCAGGGCCGGCCGAGCTGGCGACGGTCGGGATCGCAGCGGCGAGTAGGGTTCCGGGCTTCATGGGGATTCCCCTCCAGGGTTGCAGCCGCGATCAGGGGCAGGCCGGCGGCCGGTGTGGGTGTAGCTGCCATGAGCGGGGGACTCGTCGTGATGACCCCGATCGGACGTTCGGAATGTCGGTGCCCCGCCGGCTCGCGAGCTGTAGCCGGCGCTGCGAGCTCTGCACCGCGCGCTGAGGCGCTCGATTTTCGAACCAGCGCGACGCCCGGCTCGCACGATGCGTGCCGCGGCTGGCACTACGTCATTCCAAGCACTTTTGGCCCCTGACAGAGATGACCGAGCAGGAGGCTGCACAGCGCGAGCTGCGGGGTGTGACGACTCGTGCGCACCTCGGGTGGCTCTGTCGGGGGTTTCCAACCCGCCCGCGGCGGTCGGTGCTCGTCTCATGGCGGCGCGCCGCGTTGCGATCACGGCGACGCCCAGCCTCGGGAGCTTGACGGCGGACGCCCCCCGCCCTTTGCATCCCCCCCCCGCTTCCCGTAAGCACCCCGCCGTCGCCCCCCGTCCGCCGCCGCGCTCCGCACGGGATCGCGCGGCGGGTCTCTGCGAGGTCACGATGAGCGCGTCGTCCAAGGAAGAGCTCGAGCGCAGGCTCGCGGCCTACGTCGGTCTCGAGATCGGCCCGCCGCAGCTCGCCGCCGAGCCGGTCAACGAGTCGATGATCGCGCACTGGTGCGAGGCGCTGGGCGATCGCAACCCCGTGTACACCGATGCCCAGGCGGCGCGCCGCTCGGTGCACGAGGGGATCGTCGCACCACCCACCATGCTCCAGGCGTGGGGTCTGGCGGGCATCGAGATGGCGAGCCCCGCGACCATGCGGCCCGACAAGCAGACCGAGCTGCACGCGCTGCTCTCCGAGCACGGCTACACGGGGGTGGTCGCGACCAACTGCGAGCAGGGCTACGCGCGCTACCTGCGCCCCGGCGACCGCCTGAGCTCGAGCACGGTGATCGAGTCGATCTCCGGCGAGAAGGCCACGGGGCTCGGCATCGGCTACTTCATCAATACGCGCACGATCTACCGCGACCAGGCGGGCGCCGAGGTCGGCTGGCTCACCTTTCGCGTGCTCAAGTTCAAGCCGGCGCAGCAGCCGGCCCAGGCGGCGCAGAGCTCCAGCGCCGCGGCGAAGCCCACGCGCATGCGCCCGCCCAAGGGGCACGACAACGGCTGGTGGTGGGAGGGCATCGAGCGCGGCGAGCTGCTCATCCAGCGCTGCGCCGGCTGCGGCGCGCTGCACCACCCGCCGCGGCCGATGTGCGGCAAGTGCCAGTCGACGAAGTGGGACAGCGTGGCCGCCAAGGGCCGCGGCACGGTCTACAGCTTCACCGTCCTGCACCACCCGAAGTTCCCCGGCTACGAGTACCCGCTCGCCTGCGCGGTGATCGAGCTCGAGGAGGGCACGCGCATCGTCTCCAACGTCGTCGGGTGCGACCCCGACCAGGTGCGCATCGGCATGCCCGTCGAGCTCAGCATCGAGAGCGTCGACGAGCAGATGAAGCTGCCGCTGTTCCGGCCGGCGCGCTGATCAGGAGCCGAGGATGAGCAGCACGACGATCAGAGCAGAGGACGTGAAGACCGGCAGCGCGCTGCCCGAGCTGGTGATTCCCGTCACGACGACCCTGGTCGTCGCCGGGGCGCTGGCCTCGCGCGACTTCACGCCCGTCCACCACGACAAGATGGCGGCCCAGGCGAGCGGCATGCAGGACGTCTTCATGAACATCCTGACCACCGGAGGTCTGGTCGGCCGCTACGTCACCGACTGGGCGGGCCCCGATGCGATCCTGCGCCGGGTGGCGATCAAGCTCGGCGCACCCAATCTGCCCGGCGACACGATGAAGATGACCGGCACCGTGAAGGCGGTGGCGGACGGGGTCGTCGAGATCGCCGTCACCGGCAGCAACTCCTGGGGAGACCACGTGACCGGCACCGTCGAGGTCGCCCTGCCCAAGGGAGCGTAGGACCATGCCGACGACGCTCGAGGACGAAGCCGCCATCGTCGGCATCGGCCAGACCGACTTCTCGAAGAACTCCGGGCGCTCGGAGCTGCAGCTCGCCGCCGAGGCCGTGAAGGCGGCGCTCGACGACGCGGGGCTTAAGCCGAGCGACGTCGACGGGATGACGACGTTCACCCTCGACACCAGCGACGAGATCGAGGTGGCGCGCGCCGTCGGCATCGGCGATCTCACCTTCTTCAACCGCATCCCGCACGGCGGCGGCGCCGCGGTCGGCGTGATCACGCAGGCCGCCATGGCGATCGCAACCGGCATCGCCGAGGTCGTCGTCTGCTACCGCGCCCTGAACGGCCGCTCCGGGATGCGCTACAGCGCCGGTGTGGCCGAGGGCGTGGCCACCTCCGACCTGATCCACTGGAGCTGGTACATGTCCTACGGGCTCATGACGCCGGCCAGCTGGGTGGCGATGTTCACCCAGCGCTACATGCACGAGTACGGCTGCACCTCGCTCGACCTGGCCCAGGTGGCCGTCTCGACGCGCAAGCACGCGGTCAACAACCCGCACGCCTTCTTCTACGGGCAGCCCCTGAGCGTCGCCGACCACCAGAGCTCGCGGATGATCGCGAGCCCGCTGCGCCTCTACGACTGCTGCCAGGAGACCGACGGCGGGACCGCCTGCGTGATCACCACGCCGGCGCGCGCGCGCGACTTGAAGCACCCCGGCGCGCTGATCCGCGGCACCGCGCAGGCGGCCGGCGCCGACCAGGAGTCGATGACCAGCTTCTACCGGCCGAGCATCTCCTACCTCCCCGAGATGGACCTGGTCGCCAAGCAGGTCTACGGCCAGTCGGGCCTGGGCCCGAAGGACGTCGACGCGGCCGTCATCTACGACGCCTTCACGCCGATCGTCCTCTGGCAGCTCGAGTCGTTCGGCTTCTGCAAGCGGGGCGAGGCCAAGGACTTCGTCAAGGACGGAAATCTGGAGGTGGGCGGGCGCCTGCCGAGCAACACCCACGGAGGCCAGCTCAGCGAGGCCTACGTCCACGGCATGAACGGGGTGAACGAGGGCGTGCGCCTGATCCGCGGCACCTCGACCAACCAGCCGGCCAAGTCCGACCACGTCCTGGTGACCGGCGGCGTGGGCGTGCCGACGAGCGGCATGATCCTGGGCAAGATGGCCTAGGACGACGGGCCGCGAGAGCCCAGGTTGCCCAGCCCCGGAGCACGAGCGGCCCGGGCGAGTGCGAGGAGGCTGCGATGCGGGTCGGAATCGCGCTGATCGAGGGCTACAGCTTCACGCTCGAGCCCGTGTCTCTGGGCATCGCCGGCATCGCCGCCGCGGCGCACCGCTTAGAGGAGCTGGGCTTCGATGCCATCCTCGCCGCCGAGACCGCGGGCCACGACCCTTTCTTCCCGCTGGTCGTGGCCGCCGAGCACACCCGGCGCATCGCCCTGCGCACCGGCGTCGCGGTCGCCTTCCCGCGCAGCCCGATGGTCGTCGCGCAGATGGCTTGGGACCTGCAGCGCTTCTCGGGCGGGCGCTTCCAGCTCGGCCTGGGCACCCAGGTGAAGGGCCACAACGAGCGGCGCTACGGCACGCCGTGGACGGCGGCACCCGGCCCGCGCATGCGCGAGTACCTGCTCTGCCTCGAGGCGATCTTCGCCACCTTCCAGAGCCCCAAGCAGCCGACCTACTTCGAGGGCAAGCACTATCGCTACACGATGTCGCCGCCGGTGTTCACCGCCGGGCCCATCGAGCACCCGCACATCCCGATCCACCTGGCCGCGGTGAACGACTACATGTGCCGCCTGGGCGGCGAGCTGTGCGACGGCGTCTTCGCCCACCCGGCGTGCACCGCGCGCTACATCCGCGAGGTCATGCTGCCGAAGATCGAGGCCGGCGCGCGCAAGGCGGGCCGCGCCCTCTCCGACATCGACGTGATCGGCGCGCCGATCATCGCGACCGGGCGGGACGCGGCCGAGCTCGAGCGCGAGCGCCAGCTGCTCAAGCGCCGCGTCGCCTTCTACGCCTCGACGCGCACCTACCACCGGATCTTCGAAACCAGCGGCTGGGGCGAGCTCGGCGGGCGGCTGCACGCGCTCTCTTTGGAGAATCGCTGGGAGGAGATGGTCAAGCTGATCCCCGACGAGATGGCAGCGGAGTTCGGCACGGTCGGCCACGTCGACGAGATCGGCGACTTGCTGCGCGAGCGCTGGGGCGACGTCCTGACGACGATCAACCTGCCCACCGACTTCCCGCTGCGCACGCCGGCGGACGAGCAGGCGGTGCGGCGGATCATCGAGGTCCTGCACTGAGGCGTCGCGCGACGAGCCACGGCACGGCAGGGGCCCGCAGACCTCGACCCCGCGGGCCGCGGTCCCGGAGGGCTCGGTCCCGGGGGGCTCGGACGCGGGAGGTGCGGGCCCGCAAGGCACGGACCCGGCCGTGATCCTCCTCTGGCTCCTGCTCGCGCTCTGCGCCCTCTACCTGCTCGCGGCCTACCTCGTCGTGCCCGCCGCGTGGCGGCGCGAGGAGGCGCGGCACCCGGCACTCGCCGACGCCGCGCAGGTGACGCACACCCGCCAAGGGATCCCCGGCGACCCGCTGAACGTCGCCCTGGTCGGCGGTGAGAGCGAGCTGGTCCACGCCATGCTGCGCGCCGGCTGGTCGCCGGCCGATCCGGTCACGCTGGAGAGCGCCCTGCGCATCGCCGCCAGCGCCGTGCTGCGCCGCCCCTACGCGGACGCGCCGGTGAGCCCGCTCTACCTGTTCGGCCGCAAGGAGGATCTGGCCTTCGAGAAGCCGGTCGGCGGCGATGCCCGCCGGCGCCACCACGTCCGCTTCTGGCGCGCCTCCGAGCTCGACGTGCACCGCCGCCCGCTGTGGTTCGGCGCCGCGACCTTCGATACGAGCGTGGGTCTCAGCCACACCACCGGCCAGATCACGCACCACATCGCGCCCGAGGTGGACGAGGAGCGCGACGCGCTCTTCGCCGACCTCGCCGCCGCGGGCGCCGTGGCGCGCGTCCACCGCATCGCCCGCTTCCACGAGCGGCTCGAGGGGCGCAATGGCGGCGGCGATCCCTACCGCACCGACGGCGCCCTGGTGATCGCCGAGCTCGCCGCGGCCGAGCGGCACTCGGCGTAGCCCGGAGTCTGCCCGTGGCACCCACGCCGGTCCAGCGCGTCCACGACGCTACGGCTGCCGCGCGAGCGAGAGGGTCGCGCCCCTCACGGCCGGCGAGCCCTGGCTCGCGCTCCGCGCCGCGCACCGCGTGGGGCAGGACCGAGGCCCTTGCGGGCGCCGCCGCCGGTCACGCGCCGGACGGTGGCCAGGAGCACCTCGTGCGGCTCGCGTCGGGCGGCGCATCCGGGCTCGGCACCGGCTCGCTCCTCGGCCCGGATCGCCTCGATCAGCGCGAAGAGCACCGGCGGGTGCACCGCCTCGGCGCGGTAGATGATCCCCTCCTTCGTCTTGGCCACCGGCTCGTCCAGCGGCAGGGCGACGAGCCGCCCGCTGGCGAGCTCCTCGGCGGCCATGCCGCGCGGCAGCAGGGTGAGGAAGTTGCCCTCGAGGAGAACCGCCTTGATGAAGATCATCGACCCCGACTGCACGAGCAGCTTGGGCACGCCCATGCCGACCACGCGGCTGGCCAGTTCGAAGAGGTCGACGATCGCCCGGGGGCGATTCGTCAGGATCCAGCGCTCTCCGCCGAGCTCGGCGAACACGACGCGATCGAGCTGGGCGAGCGGGTGCTCGGCGCGCGCCAGGAGCAGGAACTCGCTGGAAACCAGCTCCTCGTGCACCAGGTCGTCGGCCCGGTGCAGCGGCGGAAAGCCGCTCACCACCGCGTCGAGCGCTCCCTCGCGCAGCAGGGCGGTCAGCCCCTCGTACGTGCCGTCCTCGATCTCGATCGAGAGCGCCGGCTTCGACTCGACCAGGCGCGCCACGACGCGCGGCAGGAAGTAGGTGGCGAAGTTTGCCACGCCGAGCCGCAGGTGACCCATGCCTCCGTCCTTGACGCAGCGGATCTCGGCGAGCGCCTGCTCCGCCTGGTTGCGCAGCAGGCGCGCGTGCTTGAGCAGGATCTCACCGTAGATGGTCGGCGTGACGCCGCGCGGCCCGCGCTCGAGCAGCGGCACCCCGAGCTCCGCCTCGAGGTTCTGGATGCTCTTGCTCAGCGCCGGCTGCGAGATGTGGATCGCGCCGGCCGCGCGCAGCATGCTGCCTTGCTCCGCCACCGCGATCAGGTGGCGCACCTGCCGCATGTCCATGGCCCGGGACCTCCGCCTAGCTATTCGTCACGGGAATATGAGTATCAGAAAATGCCATTAGACAGGAATAGCAAGCCGTGGCAGGCTCCGACCCCGATACGGCGCAGCCCACGCACGGAGGACACGAGATGAGAGCGACGGCCGAGAGCGGGAGGCCCAGGTGAGCAGCGGGCGATCCGACGCAGGCACCGGCAACGGATCCGCGACGGCGATCCAGCGCCAGGTGGCGATGGTCTTCGACCTGAACAAGTGCATGGGCTGCCAGAGCTGCGCGGTGGCGTGCAAGATGCTCTGGACGCGAGAGCCGGGCGAGGAGCAGCAGTGGTGGTGCACGGTGAACACCCAGCCCGGCCGCGGCTACCCGCGCGACTGGGAGACCATGGGCGGCGGCTACCGCCACGGCGCCCTGGCGCCGGGCCGCGAGCCGAGCGCCGACGAGCTGGGCGGCGCCTGGACCTTCAACCACGAGGAGGTGTTCTTCGGCGGCCGCGGGCGTGAGGCGCACCTCGAGCCGAGCCTCGCGGGTGGCGGGGCGCCCGCCTGGGGACCGAACTGGGACGAGGACCAGGGCGGCGGCGAGTGGCCGAACTCCTACTTCTTCTACTTGCCGCGCCTGTGCAACCACTGCACGCGCCCGGCGTGCGTCGAGGCCTGCCCGAGCGGCGCGATGGTCAAGCGGCCCGAGGACGGCATCGTGCTGCGCGACGAGGAGCGCTGCCGCGGCGAGCGCGCCTGCATCCGCGCCTGCCCGTACAAGAAGATCTACTTCAACCACGTGCGCAACGTGGCACAGCACTGCATCCTGTGCTTCCCGCGCCTCGAGCAGGGCGTGGCGCCGGCCTGCGTGCGCAACTGCCCCGGACGGCTCGCCTTCGTCGGCTACCTCGACGACCTCGAGGGCCCGATCCACCACCTGGTGCACGAGTGGGGCGTGGCCCTGCCGCTCCACCCGGAGTACGGCACGGAGCCCAACGTCTTCTACGTCCCGCCGCTCTCCCCCTCGACCGTGCGCGAGGACGGCTCGCTCGACCCGGCCACGCCGCGCATCCCTCCCGCGTATCTCGAGTCGCTCTTCGGGCCACGCGTCCACGAGGCGCTCGATCGCCTGCGCGCCGAGCTGGCACGCGTGCGTGCCGGCGGCAGCTCGGCGCTGCTCGACACGCTGATCGCCCGGGAGTGGAAGTCGCTGCTCGGCCCGTTCACGGCGGAGCCGGCGCTCGTGGAGGCCGCACGATGACCACCGAAGACCGCTATCGCGACCGGCTCGCCCGGACTTGGGACCGGGTCTCCTTCGGCACGCACTGCGTGAACTGCTACCCGAACAACTGCCCGGTCTACGTCTTCGCCAAGGACGGCAAGGTGGTGCTCGAGGAGGCCGCCGGCGTGCTGCCCACGGTCGAGCCCGGCGTGCCGGACATGAACCCGATGATCTGCCAGAAGGGGCTCGCCTGGAGCCGGCAGAACGACGCGCCCGACCGCATCCTCCACCCGCTGCGGCGCGCCGGCGAGCGCGGCGAGGGGCGCTGGGAGCGCATCTCGTGGGACGAGGCGCTGGACGAGATCGCCGATGCGATTCTGGATGCGATCGTCGCCGTGGGCCCGGAGTCGGTCCTGCTCGAGGCCACACCCGAGATCGCCGCGACCATCCCGCCGGCGCGTTTCATGGGCCTGCTCGGCGGAACCGTCCTCGACGTCGACGCGACGATCAACGACTTCTGGGCGGGCTACCAGCAGGTCTTCGGCAAGTTCTCGTTCGCTTGGTCGGTGGACGACGTCTTCCACTCCGACGTCCTGCTGCTGTGGCACTCCAACCCCGCCTACACGGCGATCCCGGCCTTCCACTACTTCGCCGAGGCGCGCTACCGCGGCGCGCACGTGGTGCTGCTAGCACCCGACGTGAGCCCCTCGCACTCGCACGTCGATCACTACGTGCCCGTGCGCCACGGCACGGACGCGGCACTCGCCCTGGCCATGTGCCAGGTGGTGCTGGCCGAGGGGCTCGCCGACGTCCCCTTCCTGAGCGCGCAGACCGACCTCTCGCTGCTCGTGCGCACCGACACCGGCGAGTACCTGCGTGAGTCCGACCTGCGCGCGGACGGCGCCGCCGACCGCTTCCTGCAGTGGGATGCGGCGCGCGGCGCGGTGGTCGCGGACCCGGCGACCCTCGAGCTCGGCTTCGCGCCGCGTCTCGCGGGCACGCTCGACGTGGAGCTCGCCTCCGGCGGCTCGGTGGCCGTGGAGCCGCTCCTCGCGCGCCTGCGCCGCCAGCTCGACGAGCGCTACACCCCCGAGCAGGCGGCCCCGGTCTGCGGCACGCATCCCGACACCATCCGCATGCTCGCCCGCCTGGTCGCGGCAGGCCGCACCCGCGTGATGCTCGGCGCCGGCGTCGCCAAGTACTACCACGGCGATCTGATGACCCGGGCGATCCTCCTGCTGCTCGGCATCACGGGCAACTGGGGCAAGAAGGGCACCGGGGTCACCGGCTGGTGCTCGTCGATGTTCGACGGCCACGGCACGCTGCTCGCCAAGACACGCGCCGGCCGCGAGGGTGCCCTGGAGCTCTTCGGTGGCTTCCAGGCGATGCTCGCCCAGATGCGCAGCTCGGATCCGAGCCTGACCGGCGAGCTGGCCGACCGCGCCCTGTGGCGGATGATCGGGCCTTCGCGCGGCATGGTTCCGCCCGCCTTCCACTGGTACTGGCACGCCGGCTTCCGCGAGCGCTGGAACCGCCGCGAGTGGAGCGACCCGACGATGCGCCGCGAGTTCGACGACTACTGGCGCGAGTCGCTCGAGTCGGGCGCCTGGGGCACGGTGGCGAGCCCCTCTCCCGAGCACCCGCCGCGCGTGCTGCTCGAGATCGGCGGCAACACCCTGCGCCGCACGCGCGGCGGCCAGACGGTGCTGCTCGAGCACCTGTGGCCCAAGCTCGACAAGATCGTGGCCATGGACTGGCGCATGTCGCAGACCGCGCTGTGGGCCGACATCGTCCTGCCGGCGACGCAGCACCACGAGAAGGTCACCTTCAACATGCCGACGCCGTGGACCATGTTCTTGACCATGTCGGACGCCGCCGTGCCTCCGGCAGGCGAGTCGCGCAGCGAGTGGGCGGTGCTCGCCGAGCTGTGCCGCAAGCTCGGCGAGCGGGCCGCGGCGCGCGGGCTCGCCGAGTACGCCGACCGGACGGGCACCGTGCGCCGGCCGGCCGACCTGTGGGACCAGTTCACGTTGGACGGAGCGCTCCTCGACGACGAGTCGGTCGCCGCCGAGGCGGTCGCCGACGCAGTCGCGGTGGGCAACCTGCCCGCCGGCACCTCGCTCGAGACCTTCCGCACCCAGGGCCACAGCCGCTACGCCGACTGGGGCTTCCTCGCTCTGTGTCGCGCCCAGGCCTCTCCGTTTCCGAAGAACGAGACGCACTCGCCGCTGCGCAATCACATCGAGCTCGGCCACCCCTATCCGACGCTCACCCGGCGCGCGCAGTTCCTCATCGACCACCCCTGGTACCGCGAGGCGGGCGAGGATCTCCCGGCGCACAAGGAGCCCCCGGCGATGGGCGGCGACTACCCGATGCGCCTCTCCGGCGGCCACGCGCGCTGGAGCGTGCACGCGATGAACACGACCAACCCGCTGCTGCTGGAGACGCACCGGGGCAAGCCCTTCGTGCTGATCAACGACCGCGACGCCCGCGCCAAGGGGATCGCCGACGACGCGCCGGTGCGGGTGTGGAACGACGTCGGCGAGTTCGTCGTGCCGGCGCGCGTGAGCCCGGCGCAGCGGCCGGGCGCTCTCACCGTCTACAACGGCTTCGAGGGCTTCATGTTTCCCGGCGGCAAGGGCCACAACGAGGTAGAGCCCGGCCTGGTCAAGTGGCTGCACCTGGTGGCCGACTACGGGCACCTCACCTACACGCCGACCGAGTGGCAGCCCACGCCCTCGGACCGCTGCGTGAACGTCGACTGCGAGCCGTACCGGGAGTGACGCCGGGTACCCGTCCCGCGACTCGCCCCATGCACGAAGGAGGACAGCGCCGATGAGTCAGCCAATCAGCATGCCTTGGTCCGCCCCGATGTTCTCGCACCCGCCGCACGGCTGGAAGGGCGTGCGAGTGATGATCTTCCCGTTCCTCCCGGTGGAGGAGGAGGTCGCACGCATCCTTCCCCCGGGCATGGAGGCGGCCGCGGGCCCGGGCCTGATCACCATGCTCAGCTACCCGCAGAGCGCCATCCACCCTTTCAAGGAGGCGGTGGTCATGATCCCCGTGCGGGTCGGCGAGGTCGAGGGCAGCTACGTGCCCTACATCTACGTCACCACCGACGAGGCGCTGATCCCCGGCCGCGAGATCGCCGGCTTCCCCAAGAAGATCGCCGACGTCGTCTGGGAGCGCGACGGCGATCGCTTCCACGGCTCGGTGACGCGCTGGGGCAAGCGCATCCTGACGCTCGAGGGCACGATCGCTGGGCCGATGCCGCCCGAGATGGCCGCGGCGCAGGCCGTCGCCGCACGCCGTCCGGCGATCAACTACAAGCTGATCCCCGGACCCGCCGGCGAGATCGAGATCGAGGAGATCACCGCGGTCGATCTCACGATCGAGCAGCGCGAGGTGGAGATGGGCAGCGGCTCGGTCTCCTGCGAGCCCTCGGAGCTCGACCCGCTCTCGCGGCTCGTCCCCGCCTCCGGCGGCCCTCTGATCGCCATCCTCTCCGACAACACCATTCCCGCCGGGCGAGTCCTGCGCCGCATCGAGCGCGGCGCAGCCGCGCCGGCCAGGAAGAGCGCATGAGCCATCGCGCGCTCTGGTCCCAGAGCCCGTGCGCGCGGCGAGAGCGGCACGGCGCAGAGGTGAAGCGATGAGCGATCTCACCCCCGAGCAGCTCGAGGTCCAGGCATGGGCGCGCGACTTCGCGCGCCGCGAGATCGCGCCCCGCGCCCTGGCGCTCGACAAGAGCCCCGATGGCCCGCTGCGCGACGAGCTGCTGCGCGCCGCTGCCCGCGCCGGCGTCCTCTCGGCGAGCCTGCCCGAGTTCCTGGGCGGCTCGGGCCACGACCCGTTCACCTCGACGCTGACCACCGAGGAGCTCGCCGTCGCTTGCGCCGGCTGCGCCGTGCTGTTCGGCGCGACGATGCTCGGCCTGACGCCGATCCTGTTCTGCGGCGACCCCGCGGCGGTGGCTCGCTTCCTGCCGCCGCTCGCGGCGTCGTGGCAGACCGACAGCCCCAAGCTCGCCGCGCTCGCCGCCACGGAGCCCGGCGCCGGGTCGGATTTCATCTCGGGGCACCCCGAGGGCCGGGTGCGCACGCGCGTCGAGCGCAAGAACGGCGGCTACCAGATCGACGGGCGCAAGGTCTTCATCTCCAACGGCTCGATCGCGAGCCTGGTCACGGTCTTCGCCACGCACGACCCCGGCGCCCCGATCCGCGAGAGCATGAGCTGCTTCGCCGTACCGAGCGACACACCCGGCTTCTCCGTCGGGCAGGTGTTCGACAAGATGGGCCAGCGCGCCGCCCCCGCGGCCGAGCTGGTGTTCGACGAGGTCTGGGTGCCCGAGGAGAACCGGCTCGGCGCCGAGGGCTCGGCCTGGGCGCTCAACCGCATGATCATGTCCGTGACCCGCACGCCGGTCGCGGCGATCGCGCTCGGCATCGCGCGCGCCGCCTACGAGAAGGCGCTCGAGTACGCCGAGGTGCGCATCCAGGGAGGCCAGCCGATCGTCCGCCACCAGGCGATGCAGATCCTGCTCGCCGACATGGCGATCCGCGTCGAGGCGGCGCGCGCCCTGGTGTGGAACGCGGCACGTTCGATCGCCGCGGGCCAGCCATCGCTCAAGCTCTCGTCGATCGCCAAGACGTTCGCCGCCGACGCCGCGGTCGCCAACGCGACGGACGCCATCCAGGTGCTCGGCGGCTACGGCTACATGCACGAGTATGGCGTCGAGAAGCTGCTGCGCGACGCCAAGCTGACCCAGATCTACGAGGGCACCAACCAGATCAACCGGTTCGAGATCATGGAGGCGATCGCCCAGGAGCGCGGCTGACCCACGCCGCTCGCCGGCGCCACCCGGCCAGACGCGGATGGGGGCGGCGCCTCGCACGCCAGCGGGAGCGCCTTGCGTGGGCGCATCGCGGCCGCTAGCGAAAGGGCGAGGTCGCGAAGCGTCGCTGCAGATCGGCCTTGGATCCGAGCCGTGCATCCACCGCCCCAAGGAGACTCGGCCTCCGCGAATCGCTTTCGGGCTTGCGCAAAGCACCCCGCACGGCAGCATAATCGCCAGGGTCGAAGCACGCCGACGAGGCCCAAGGCCCATCGGCCCATGAGCCATCAGCGCGCAGTAGCGCGCCGCGATCGCTGGAGCTGTCGAGGATGAACGCGAGCAAGACCACCGACGAAGCCTCAATCAAGCACCTCTGGGCACGCGCCCTTCTCGCGCTGGCCATGGGGGTCCAAGCCCTGGCGCTGGCGCCGATCGCGCACGGCGCAGGCTTCGAGCCCATTCCCACCTGTGGCCAGTGCCCGCCGATCGTCGACGACCCAGCCAAGATGTGCGACGCGACGCTGCGCTGGGGGTTCAGCTACGACCCGACGGACCGGGTGCCGAACCAACCCTCCGGAACCCCGCTCGAGAGCCTGATCGACCCGACCACCCACGACTACCAGCTCTGGGTGTTCTTCGGCTCGGCGGGACTCGCATCGCCCACGGCGTGCACGCCGGACACCTGCCTCTTCCAGGAGATCCCCCGCGGCAGCTTCACCGAGGTCGGCGAAGGGCGCTTTTCCTACAAGGACCCCACGGCCGCGACTGGGGCCATGCGCTTCATCAGCGCCATCGGCTTCGCACAGCGGCAAAGCGGCCTGGTCCACGTGACCGTACGCGGCTTGGCCGAGACACCGGCAGACGGCAAGATCTCGCTGGTCCTGACGCAGATCGGGAACACGGTCCCCCTTCCTGGGGGTGGCTCCTCGGTGGAGCCGACGGTCTCCTTCGGCATCGACCGCAGGCACGAGGCGTGGAAGGACAAGCAGTGCGGCTGGGCCCTGCACGATGCCGGTGGTGCAGCTCCCGATCTGTTCTGCGCGCCACCCCTCACCAGCCAGTGCGAGGTCGTCCCGAACCGCCTCTGCCCCAAGCGGCTGCACCTTCCGGCGGCAAGCATCCGCCAGAGCGTGACCGGCGGCTTCGACACGGTGGAGCTGCACGTCGCGGTCACGCGCTCGACCAACGTCGTGCCCTCGGCACAGGCGTTCACGGCAACCCTGACGAGGGCGAATGCGCCCACGTTCTCGGTGGAGCTCGCCTCGCTGTCTCCGGGAGATCTCCATCGGACCGGTGCGAAGTACAAGTTCGAGAGCTCGCTGCTCGACGTGGTCATGGTACCGCGAAACAACGGCGAGCTGGTGATCGACGCGATCGTCAAGGTCTCCTTGCCGCCCGTGAGCAGCTACGACGACCTCCTGGTGACGATCGATCTCGGACCCGACAGCTACGCGATGCCCGCCCAGCCCGGGCCGTGGCGGCGCAACAGCCAAGGAGAGCTGGTCCTCGAGTCCGGCACCCCGGTGTTCCCCCTGTGCCCCGCCGAGCCGTGAGGAGCGGCCGAGCCCCAGCCGGCGGCCCCACGATCCCGCTCGCCCCGTCTACGACGGGCTGAGCGGGATCGTGCACCGGTCGCCCCCGGGGCGGCGGGCCGAGAGCCGATCGGCCGCGGACCGATCAGCCGCGTTCGAGCTCGCGGCGCAGCGAGCGCGCCATGATGCGCTCGTAGAGCCCGGGCGACAGGCGCATCAGGAGCCACGTCGCCCGACCGACGGCCGAGAGCACGAGCAGGCGGCGGCCGCGGCATGCCCCGTCGAAGACCGCCTCGGCGACGCTCTCCGCCGTCGCCACGGTCCCCAGCGTCGACTGCGGGTGGCTCGTCGGCCGCCCATCACCGCCGAGCGCCGCGCGGTCGATCCGCGTCGCCGTGAACCCCGGGCAGACGATCATCACGTCGACGCCGCTTCCCGCGAGCTCGGTGCGCAGCGTGGCGAACAGCCCCTGGCAGGCGTGCTTGCTCGCGACGTACCCGGTGCGCCCGTAGAGCGGGGCGAAGCCCGCGATCGACGTGACCGCGACGATCAGGCCGCGTCGCTCGAGCAAGCTGGGCAGAGCCGCCTTGGTGCAGTGAAGCGCGCCGAAGAAGTTCACCTCCATCACCCGGCGGTACACCGAGAGATCGGTGTCGCGAAGCGCGCTGCGGTGCGTGATGCCGGCGTTGTTCACCAGGACGTCGATGCCGCCGAAGCGCTCGACGACCGCATCGATCGCGGCGCGGCAGGCGGCCTCGTCGCGCACGTCGCAGGCCAGCGCCAGGGACTCGACACCCTGGCGCTCGAGCTCGGCGGCCACGGCGGTCGCCCCGGCGAGGTCGACGTCGAGCAGCGCGAGCCGGGCGCCCGCGCGG
>CAZGUU010000101.1:3578-15346 GCA_964529315.1 uncultured Enterobacteriaceae bacterium | reverse complement strand
CCACCCGCCCGCGCGCCACGCCTGCTCACGCCCCGCGCGCCGGCGAGGGCTCAGCTCGCTGGCGAACGCCAGAAGGTCCTCGAGCGTCACGGCCCGCGGGGGCGGCAGCGTCGGGCGGGCGGTGGGCGCAAGAGCGCCGGCGGCTGCTCCCTGCGCCGGCGGGCGAGGCCGTGGCACGCCCGCCTCGGCGCGCGTGGCCGCAGCCGCTTGCGCCGAGGGCTCGGCGCTGCGGTCGGCATCGCTCGAGGCAGATCTCTTCTCGGCGAATTCCGTCGCCGCATCGGTCGGTGCCGAGGCGAGGCCCCCGACCGCCGGCGCGACGCGTGCTTCCAGAGCGCCCGGATCGATTGCCGGAGAGACCAAGGCACACCCGGAAAGGCTCAGGCACAGCAGGGCCGCCGACAACGCTCTTCGCCCCTCGGTCACGACCCGCCGCGATATCTTCGTCCACCGGGGCGCGCAAGGACGCGCGGCTTGCGTGCCGCGGCTCGCGCCGCTGCCAAGGGAACGCGCACCGCACCCATCCGGGCCCCACCGCGTACGCTTCGAGCCCGCTGCCCACCCCGTCGGCGCGTCGGCGGCTCAGCGCGCGGCGACGGACCACGCCGCCGCCACGCCGGCGCGCACCGGAAGCTCGAAGTGCACCATGCCGTCCGCAACCGACGACGGCACGGCGCGGCCGTCGACTCGCGCCCGTGCGTCGCCCGCCGCGCCCTCCGGCATGCGCACGCGGACTTGCAGGACGTCGTCACCCAGTGCGGTCACGCGCCCCGCGATCTCGCCGCCGTGGCGCGAGACGGCGAACGCGGGGCTTTGCCAGCCGAAGTCGGCGAACGGATAGACGGGATCGATCACCAGGCCGAGCGCGTCGGCACGGAGCCCGGCCAGGCGCACGCTGCCGATCAGCGGCTCGCTGTGCGAGAACATGTTCGTCACCGGGAAGTCCTGCATGCACAGCACCCCGGGGAAGCACCACGTCTCTCCGGGCCGGAACGCGCCGCTTGCGTCGAGCGGCGTGTAGTACATGTCCGGCCCGCTCCAGACGCCGTACCAGATGTCCGGGTAGGTCTCGGCGTGCGTAGCCAGCGTCTGGCGCAGGAACGCCGACCAGGCGAGCTCGCGCGCGCCGGGCACGTCGCTGCGTCGCGCGAGCGCCTCGATTGCCGGCCCGGCGAGCGAGTACCAGAAGCCCGCGGTGCCGAGGCCCTGGAGGATCGGGCTTCCCTGGCTCGCGAGCCCGAGCGGCGACGGCTCGAGCAGGTCGGTGCTCATGCGCGCGACCAGGCTCGCGGCGCGCTCGGGATCGAGCGCCGACTCGGCGAGCAAGGCGACACCATTGGATGCAAGCCACAGATTGCCGGCGCCGACCTCGATCGGCTGGTCGTCGCTGGTGTAGACGTAGGCGCGGTTCACGAACTCACCACGCCATTGCGCGTCGAGCGCCGCCGCCAGATCGGCGGTGACGTCGCGTACCGCCGTGGCGAGCGCGTCGTCGCCGCGACGCTCGGCGAGGCTCGCGAGGCCGGGGTAGGCGACCAGCGCGAGCGCCGTGTTGAGCGTCGACTCGCCGAGCGCCTCGGTACGCTCCGGATCGACGGCGCGCGAGAACGAGGTCAGGAAATCGTCCCAGTCCGAGTCGAGGAGGCGCACCAGGCCGTGCGGGCCGGTCGCAACCACGTCGGCCTGGTAGGCGAACGCCTGCTTCAGCATCTCGTACGCCGACGCGCCGCCACAGCCACCCCGCCGCTGGTCACAATGGTAGTCGTGACGCTGGTCGAGAAAGGCGAAGTCGCGCGTCGCGTGCACGTACTCGCTCGCCGCCCAAAGGAGCCACAGCCCGCTGTCGCTCGGCTCGAAGCCGAACGGCTGCCAGCCGCCGTAGCCCGAGGTCGCGTACGAGAGCTCGCCGGTCGGCCGCATCGCGCGCAGATAGTAGACGAGCACCTCGCGCGCCGCGGCGGGATCGACGTAGATCAACGGCAGCAGGTGGCGGAGCGCCGCGCGCGGCCCCGCGTTGGCGCCCCAGAAGTATTGATAGATGCTGCCCTGGTTCACGACGCGCGTCGCAAAGAAGTCCTCGCGCAGCATGCCGGAGAGGAGATAGTAGGCGCTCCACGCCATCTCCCGGCCGACCCAGCGCTCGGCCGGGAGCTCGACGCGAGGCGTGCGCGCAGCCCACCCCGCCGCGATCTCGGGCAGGCGGTTCGGCGCAGCGGCCCGGTAGCGGTCGATCAGCTCGTCCTCGCTGCCCCGCGGCGCGATGCCGTAGAGGACGTGCAGCGCACGCGCCTCGCCCGGCTCGAGCGCCCAGGACTTCTGCGTCGCCAGCACGGCGTCCTGGTTGGCGAGCGTGCCCCGGTCGTCGAGGCTGTCGGTCAGAGCACCGCGCGCCACCGCCTCGGGCAGACGCGCATCGCCGCTGCCGAAGAACGCCTCCTGCACGGTGTCGAAGCGATCGGGGAGGTCGTCGAGAAAGGCGACGAACGCGGCCTTCGGCGAGGGGTCGTCGGTGAGGCTCGGCACCTCGAGGTCGCCCGCCGGCGCGAGGCTCACCGCCTTCAGCGCGGCGCGCGCGGCGTCGTACGAGGTCGTCACGCGGGCCGGCTCGTACGCCGAGGTCGGCGTGACCGGGCTCGTCGCGCGCACGAGCCACCAGGCGACGTCCCAGTAATCGACGTAGTCGACGACCTTGGCGGAGTCGGACAGGTTGGTGAGCACCAGGCGCTCGAGCAGCGCCTCGTCGCCACCCGGCGCGGCGTAGACGTAGTGCTCGAGCCGCAGGCCCTGGTGCTCGATCGTCTTCTTCGCGTAGCCCATGCCGAGCACGCGCTCGTAGGAGGCGCCGTGCGGGCGGTCGCCGTAGCGCGTGCTCCACACCATGGCGCCGTCGCGAACCCAGCCGAAGCCGCCGGCCAGGTTGCCACGCGCGGGATCGTAGCGATTTGCGACGCGGTAGAAGGTCTTCGCCGTGAAGAGTTCGACGTAGCCGTCCAGGTGCGCGATGGCGGCGATGTGGCCGTTGCCGAGCTGGTGGAAGGCGTCCGCCGGCTCCGCGCAGGCGCCGCTCGCGCAACCGTCGTAGCGAAAGGCGGGCAGACCGAGCTCGTCGTTGATCCAGCGACCGAAGGCCGGGTTGCCGAACGTCGTGTCGAAGTCGCCCGGCCCCGGCGGCGCGGTCTGGGGCGCACGATCGCCACAGCCGGCGAGCGCGAGCGAGAACGTGGCCACGGCGAGGCAGGCGAGGATGCGGCTCATCGACGCCCCTGCCGCGCACGATCGATGCGTCGCGTACCTCCATCGCCGCGCCCGAGCATCACTTTGCGCAATGGGGTGCGTCGAATCGGTCTCGCGCATCTCAGCTCTCATGCCCCGAGAGGAAGTCCCAGACCGCGTCGGTCGCGACGAGCTGGCCGTCGGGATCGGCCGTGCCGCCCGGCCAGAGGTGACCCAAGTCCTGCACGGCGCAGAGTGCCGTCGTCGCGCCGTCGGCGCAGTCGGGCGCGACCGCACAGCTCGCCGTCGGCGCGAGCGGCACGGTGTCGCGCGCATCGCCGCACGCGTTCAGGCGTAGCAGCTCGCCGAACGAGAGCTCGCCGAGCCGGAAGCTCACCACCGGATCGGCGATCATGTTGGTGATCTGGATCGGCCGCGGCGCGGACGGCTCGCACGGGAAGAGCGCCAGGGAGCCCCCGACGGGCGCGAATGCGGCGAACACGTCCGCTGCCTCGCAGGCGAGGCGGAAGACCATCGCCGCGCCGTTCGAGAAGCCAGTCGCATAGACGCGCTGCGGGTCCATGCAATACTCGCGCTCGATCGCCGCCACCATGTCGCGCGTGAAGCCCACGTCGTCGACGCCCTCGCCCTGCGCCGGCTGGCAGCACACGCCCGCGTTCCACGACTGCCCGATGCCGTCGCCCGCGGCCGTGATGAAGCCCTCGGTGGCCGCTTTTTCCGGGAAGCGCGTCTTCGCCTCGATCCCGCCACCCGTCGAGAGCACGCCGTGGTACACGAGGAGAAGCGGCACCGGCTCGCCGGTGAGCGCGGACTCCGGGACATCGAGCTGGAAGCTGCGCTCGAGCCCACCCGAGGTGATGGTGATCCGGCGCGTGCCCGCGACGCCGGCCTTGCCGGCACACGCGCCGGCGCCGTCGTTGCCGTCGGAGCACGCCGCGAGGAGGGCCAGGGCGAGCAGCGGGACGGCCTGCATCGGTCTCATGCTGCGTCCTTCGGTGTGCCCGGGGCGGTTCGGACCGCGGCTGCGCACGGCGGGATCGGGGTGGAGCGAGGCGGGACGTAGGTCTGCGCGCGCAGCCCGGCGGCGGTCTGGCCGCGCAGCCCCTCGACGATGCGCACGGCGGCGCGGCTGAGCGGCACGAGGCTCGGCTCGTGCACCTGGTCGAGCGTGTCGGCCTGGTCGAACAGGTAGACCGGAGCCGTCAAGAAGCTCACGATCGGCGCCAGCGGGTGGAAGAAGGCGGCGTCCGTGGGCGGGTGCTCGCTGCCCGGCGGGAAGCCCTCCGGCGGCATGATCAGCGAGCGCTCGAGGCTCTCCTTGCAGATCGCATCTGCGACCAGCTCTTCGAGCGGCGCGATGAAGCTCGTGAACCACCAGCGCCACTCGGGTGCGTCGGTGGGCACGAGTACGCCGTCGACGCCGCGCGCCTCGCGTGCCGCGTGCTCGAGGTGAATCTCGACGACCACGTCGTTCGACAGGAAGTCCTGGTGCGTGTCGACGAAGTGGCGCAGCCCGGCTCCGCCCGCCACGTGACCGCCGTTGAGCAGGAAGAGCAGGTGGAAGGGTCGCTCCGAAGCCGGCACGCGCGACCAGTAGCTCGCCTGCGCGAGCACCAGCGCGATGCCGCTTGCGTCCTCGACCGCCGACGCCCACGGCCCGTCGTGGTGGGAGCCGATCACGATCCACTCCTCGGACGCGCCGCGCAGCACGCCGGTCACGTTGTGCGAGACGGCCGGGGCGAGCGTGCGCTCGACGGCGAGGCGTGCACGGGCCGGACGATCGGCGACGAAGTCCGTCAAGCGTGCACCGTTGCCGGGGCTCAGCCACACGCCCGGGATCGGCCGCTCGACCGCGTCGTAGGGCACGTAGTAGCGGTCCGTCTCCCACGGCATGGTCAGGATGCCGACGTAGCCCGCCGCGCCCGCCTCGAGCGCGGGGTCGAGCGCGCCGTTCAGGCGCGCGCCGAAGGGCAGCGTCTGCACGTGCGTCGGCACTTCGCCCGTCGGGTCGTGGTACCAGGTCGCGAACCCGGTGAAGACCGTCTGCGGCAGGACGAGCAGCGGGTCGCGGTTGACCGCGATCTTGCCGCCCAGGTCCTCGTTTTCCTCGAAGGTCGCGAACGCGAGGTCCGCCTCGAGGTCGGCCGCCGCGGTGAACGGCGCGGGGAAGCACGGGAAGGGCGTGCGGTCCGAGGGCGTATCCGAATGCCAGACCTCGAGCGTGCAGGACAGCGGCTCGAAGCGCTCGACGGCGACCGGGTCGAGCGTCACGTCCTCGAGGCCGAGCCGCCGGAGGTGCTCCGCCGCCCACTGCTCCGTCCAGCCGTCGGCCGCGTAGCCGGGTCTCCGGATACCCTGGGCGACGACCTCGGCGATCCAGCCCATCATCGTCGCCGAATCCGTGAGCAGCTCCTCGCGTACCTCGCCCACCCGGCTCGCAGGCCCGCCGCGGTCGCTGCACGCAATCATCGCCGAGCACAGCGCGGCCCCGAGCACGCGGCGCAGTCCGCCGGACGTGCGCAAGCGGCCTCTCCCGCAAGGATTCATCGCTCTGCCCTCCGGCGCGTGCCCGTGGCGCGCGCCCGGCTCGTCCCGCGACGCGCCGCGAGTTCGCCGTCCAGCGCTGCGACATAGCTCTCGAAGATCGCAACCAGGTCCACCCTGGGGTCGAGCATCGCGTTCATCTGCGCGCCGTCCATGAACGCGACCACCTCGTCCGCCTTGACTCCCGCGTCGATTTCGGCCCGGATCTCGCCGCGCCGCTGCCCGTCCTCGATCGCGCGCTGCACGCGGCGGCGGACACGGCGGCGGCGCTCGACGAAGTAGCGGTGCGCCTCGTCCTCCTCGTCGAGGTTCTCGGACTCGAGCACGGTGAAGAGCTTGGCGAGCTCCCAGTTGGCGAGGTTCCACTCGGCCAGGCGCGGCACCTGCCGCAGCGCCTCGAGGCCGCTCCTGCCCTCCCACTGCTCCGCGGTCTCGCGCCAGAAGCGGCGGTCGCGCTCCTCGAGCACGGCGAGCAGCAAGCCGCGCGACGAGCCGAAGTGGTACAGGACGCCGGCGTGCGTCACGCCGGCCGCCTGCCCGATCGCGGCGAGACCGGTGCCCTTCACGCCGCGCCGCGCGTAGAGCGCCATCGCCGCTTCGAGGATCGCGCGCCGCGTCCGGTCGCCGCGCGGCGGCCGGAGATCTTCCCTGACGGTCATGGAGGAACGCTCCAGGCAGCGATAGTTACAGACCTGTAAGATCGCGGTCAAGACCGGTGCGCGAGCCGCGCCCAGCCGGCGAGATCCTCGGCTACGGCGAAACCGGGGTGCCGCGCTGATGGCCATCGACACCTCCGCCCTCCTGGCGATCCTGCAGGACGAGCCCTGGAAGTCGGGCATGCTCGACATCGGCAGGATGCCGCCGACCTGGCACGGGCGGCGGGGCGGCGCCCGTCCTGGAGAGCAAGAAGACTTGACAGACGCGGCCGAAGAGGAGGATAAGCGGCTCATGAAGCTGCCGGCATGCCTCATCGTCGCGACCGCGTGCCTGCTCGGCGCCGGACCGGCGTGGCCCGCGACCGGCGAGTACCAGCCTGCGGGCAGGATCGTCTCCCTCGAGATCCTGCACTACACGTCGGACTTCTACCTGGCCCGCCATGGCTCCGTCGTCGTCAAGAGCAAGGACGGCGAGCAGGAGTACCTCTGGGGCGGCACGACCTGCTCGGGGAAGTCGCTCCCGGTGGAGCTGGTGGACGCACTCGTGGACGCGCAGGCGGGCAAGCTCAAGGTCTCGCTCCTGGTCGTGCCCGGCGCGGGAACCAACGAGTGCATCGTCGGCTTCCAGCTCGTCAAGTGACATCCCGGGGCGTGCAACGCCCCCCGCACAGAGGCAAAGGCGATGGCGCAGGAAGTCCTGGCCGGCGTCTCGCCGTGGTTGGCTGACTCGGGATCCGAGACCGCTGCCACCGCGCCGGAGCCGGTCGGCACGCGCTAGGGGCAGCGACGCGGGGGCTCTCCTCGGGCTCCCGCCCGACTTCGACGCGGGGAGCGCGCTCTGGGGCACACATTCCAGCGGCAAGCGCCGAGAAACGGCGCCCGAGGAGCCTGCAGGGTCAGCGTCGACCCGCCAGGTCGTCCAGGAGCTCCGAAGCGGGCTCCACCCCCGTGACCAGCAGGTGATCTCGTGCCCTCGTACAGGCGACGTAGAGCAGGTGCCGCTCGGTCTCGTAGACGTCCTCGAGGTCGGCCTGGTCGGCGATCACGAAGCCGTGCTCGCCAGCGTGCTTCCAGATCTCGGCGTCCGGCTTCCCGTGCAGGCCGAGGGCATCGACGTGGGCGCTCCCGGGAAAGTCCCGGGCAAGCCGGTCAACCAACCGAGGGCTCAGGTTTTCGTCGAACAGCAGCTTCACGTCGCCGATGGGCCGGCGAGGCGGCGCTCACGCGCAGCCGCGAAGGCGAGGCAAGCCCGGATGTGTTCCGGATTCAAGCTCGGGAAATCGGCGAGGATCTGCTGTTCGGTCATGCCACCGGCGAGGTACTCGAGGACGTCGTAGACGGTGATCCGGGTCCCCTTGATACAGGGCTTCCCGCCACGGACGCCCGGCGTGATCGAGATGTGCTCCTCGAGGTCCATGGCTCCCAGCGATCGAGTATCGTTGCGGCCGCGATCCCGGTCAAGCGGCATCGCCGAATGCTGCCACCGACACGGCCGCGGGTCGCCAGCGCGTCGCCCCGCCTTCCCCGATGACCTTGCGCTCGAACGGTCCGCGCTCGACGCCAAGCCTGCCCAGCGGATCGAAGGCGAGCGGTGATCCGGGAGAGGCTCCAGGTCACGGCGTGAAGCGTGCCGCCCTCGTGCGGCACCTCGATGCGCACGGCTGCCACCTCGTGTGGAAGATCTGCCGCGATCTCGAGATTCCCGCGCCGTAGCTCGGCAAGGTCAGGGTTGCCGACCACGGCGCGCGCGTGCCTCGAACGCCAGGCGGGCGGCCGCCGAGCTCGAGAACCGCCAAGCCGGCGCGCAGAGCGCGGGCGCGCAAGCGTGGCGTCAAGCGGTGCGGGAAGCCACACGCAAAGGCGTAGCCTGCGCGCCGCACCCGTCCGGCCCGCAAGCCGAGCGTCCGCTCGGCGAGCAGACGCTGCGGCCCGCGCAGCTCGACGAAGCAGCCGACCGGGTAGAAGACCAGGCAGCGCGTACCCGCGCCGCGGATGGTCTGCCAGTAACGGCGGCTGAAGCTCTGGGTACGCTGGATCCCGAGCCGCGAGAAGCGCGCCGCGATCGCCAGGCCGCGGCGCTCGAAGACGGCGTCCAGCCAGCGGCGGCGGGTCATGATCCGCTGCCACGCTCGAAAGGAGGCGCCGTGGCGCAGGTGACCAGAGTACGAGGCGAGCGCGGCGGCGAGCCGCTCGGCCGCCGTCGCTTGGTCCGCGGGTCGAGCCGAGGCAGCCGGCGCCGGAGCGCCGAGGTCGACACGCAGGGTTTCACCGTTGCCAGATCGGCGCACGGCAGCCCGCTCGAAGCCCGCGAGCCGAGCGCCGAGCGCGGCGAGCGTGCGGCGGCGCGGGAGGCGATGGCTCCACCACGTGCGCCAGCCGACGAAGTCGATACCGCACGAGACCAGACGCGGGCGCGCCCGGTCGGGGCGGAGCGAGAGGTGCAGGCGCTCGGCGAGGAAGCGCTCGATCTCCGCCTGCCAAGCCTCGAGCTGGCGCGGGTCCTCGGAGAGCAGCACCAGGTCGTCCACGTAGCGGACGTAGCAGGCGACCCGCAGCGTCCGCTTCACGAACTGGTCGAGCTCGTTCAGGTAGACGTTGGCCCAGAACTGGCTCGTCAGATTGCCGATCGGGAGCCCGCGCTGGTTGCCTTTTCCGAACAGGCTCTTCTGCGCAGGCACGGGGTAGCGGCCGGACTCCGGCGCCGCCCTCGGTCGCCGGCGCTCGCCCCGCGGGCCGTGCGGCTTGAACCGGTAGTCGAGCGTCGGATCGTGGAAGAGGACCGTCTGGACGAGCCAGCGGAGCTCGGGATGGCGGATCGCGGAATCGAGGATCGAGCTCAGGACGGCCTTGTCGATCGAGGAGAAGAAGCTCGCCACGTCGAGCTTGAGCGCGTAGGCGCGCCGCTTGCCATTGGCAGTGATGCGCCGCAGGAAGGTGGTCAGGCGGTCGCTGGCGGCAAGCGTGCCCTTGCCCTTGCGGCAGGCGAACGAGTCGTGGATGAAGCGACGCTCGAAGAGCGGCTCGAGATGTGCGACCAGAAGATGGTGCACGATCCGGTCGCGGAAGTCGGCGGCGAAGACCTCGCGCGGCTTGGGGCCTTCGGTGACGAAGCAGATCGAGCGCCCGGGCCGGTAAGTGTGCTCGCGCAACTCCTGCCCAAGGGCGAGCAGGCCCGCCTCGGCGTCGAGCTCGAAGCGCAGCGCATTCGCGGTCGAGCGCTTGTTGCGCCGGCAGCGGCGCCAGTGCCGCCAGAGCTCCTGGAACGAGTAGAGATCGGCGGCCGGGCCTGCCGCCGCACCTCGCCCTCCCCCGCCAGACGAGCCGGCGGCAGCGCCGCGAAGGGGGCGGCGCCGCCGGCCACGGCCGGACGGAGAAGGGGCGAGGCGAGAGCTGGGAGGGGTGATCACGAGCCACCGCGAACCGCACGAACGTAGTTGTTGTTCGTCTTATTGTTCGCGTTCACGTTGCCGTCGTTGAAATTCACGATCCACGCGTTCGTCGGATTGTTCGCGTAGGTAGACGACGACCAGTAGTTCGACGAGACGTCGCCCTCTCCGCTTGCTCCCGCGTGGCTTCCACGCATGCGTGGGCCGTCCGCGGACCCGGGCGCCTGGCCCCGCTCGCAAGCGGGGGAAGGACGCCCTTGTGCCGCACGCCCATGTTCCAGGGCGCCGGCGCTGGACCGGATCTCCGGCGGGAGAGGGACCTCCTGATCATGGCGCGCTCGATCGGGCTATCCCGGCGGGAATCGCCCCCCGATTCTGGCCATACCCCTCGCTCTGGCTCGCCGCCGCGCGGTCGCCGCTTGGCACCGCCTGGCTCTTGAGCCAGCCTTCGTTCTGCTTGGCGATCGACACGGCCTGGGCGGCCGCGTGTTCGAAAGACGCCATCTTCTGGAAGGCCTTCGAGTCGAACGCCAGGCGCAGCAGGACCTTCAGCTCCTCGACCGTCTCGCGCAGCTCGAGCAGCGTCGCGGTCTTGTCGCGCCGCGAGTTGGCGCGCACGATCAGGCGCAGCAGCCGCCGCGCGCAGTCGCGAACGTCCGCCCCGAGCGCGTACTTGTGATAGCGCGGAAACGAGCGCACCACCTGGTCGAGGTACAGGCACAGGTCGTAGGCCTGCTTGAAGATCGGCAGATGCTCGGTCTGCGCCATCGCTTTGCATTTTCCGGTTGGCGGGCGGCCAGGAGGCCGCCCGCCAACCAAGAAGTCAAAGGTCGAATGACCGAATGGTCGAGCTAGGAGCCACCGCGAACCGCACGAACGTAGTAGCTGCCCGTCTTACCGTCCGCGAGCACGTAGCCGTCGCCGAAATCCACGAGCCACGCGTACGTCGGAAAGTTCGCGTAGGTAGACGACGACCAGTAGTACAACGAGACGGTGCAGCTGCACGTGAGAACCGTGCAGCTCGCGACGCAACCCGTGTTGAAGGCCGCCGAGACGGCCGGATTCACGTTCTGCAGGTTGACGATGCTCTCCAGCTCGCGACGATTGGGCGCACGCCAATCCGTGTACCCGGCAAAACCTCCGGCTCCGTTCAGGGACCCAAGTCGGGTATCTATGGACTGGATGAAGGTGTAGGTATTGTCCTTGTCGTGGATCGACCCGTCGTCGGAGAGCTTCTCCCACATCAGGCCGGTGTTCGCATCGGTGATCGTGCCGTCGCCATTGTCCACGTACGAGAGAGCCACGCCCGTCTGCTGGTTGCCGTCCGCATACGTCCTGAAGGCGCAAGAGATCGGAGCTCCGGCCTCGTCCCAGCAGCTCGTCTGGCCGGTTTTCAGCAGCTGCGCGGGCAACGTGGTCCCGCTCACGCCGAAGAGGTTCACGCCGTTCTTGATGTTGCCCGCCACCAGGTCGGCGTCGCCCGCGCAGTAGCCCGAGCCGCTGTGGTAGCCCGCCGCGATCGCCTGGTCGCTGGTGCCCGGCGTCAGCGTCACCGCGCCGTTGTCCGGCATCGTGCCCGTCCCCGCCCCGCTGGCGTTCGAGAACGTCTGGCCCGACAGCACGTCGCCGGCTGCCGCGGCGCCGCTGGCCGCGATCACGCTGCCGCTCACCCCGAAGAGGTTGACGCCACTGGCGATGTTGCCCGCCACCAGGTCGGCGTCGCCCGCGCACTTGCCCGAGCCGCTGTGATAGCCCGCCGCGATCGCCTGGTCGCTGGTGCTCGGCGTCAGCGTCACCGCGCCGTTGTTCGGCATCGTGCCCGTTCCCGCCCCGCCGGCATTCGAGAACGTCTGGCCCGATAGCACGTCGCCGGCTGCCGCGGCGCCACTGGCTGCGATCACGCTGCCGCTCACCCCGAAGAGGTTGACGCCACTGGCGATGTTGCCCG
>CAZGUU010000101.1:0-3478 GCA_964529315.1 uncultured Enterobacteriaceae bacterium | reverse complement strand
CCACCAGGTCGGCGTCGCCTGCGCAGTAGCCCGAGCCGCTGTGGTAGCCGGCCGCGATCGCCTGATTCGCCATCGTCGGCGTCAGCGTCACCGCGCCGTTGTTCGGCATGGTGCCGGCCACCCCGAGGCCGGCGATGCTCGAGAAGGTCTTGGAGCTCAATACGTCCGCCGCCAGCGCGGTGCCGGCGTTGCAGGTCGTCAGGCTTCCGTCGCACGTCGACAGGTCCGCGTTGCAGGTCGACAGGTCCGCGTTACAGGTCGCCAGATCCCCATCGTAATCGGGCAGAACGCCCCCGGCGGCGGCGACGGCGGTGTCGTCCGAGCACTGCGTCAGGTAGATGTCGAATTCGCTCGCCGGCTCGGTCGGGCAGTTGCCGATGCCGTACTTCCCGAGCGCCTTGCTGAAGGCGTCCGACAGCTTCGTCGAGCACTTCCCGAGCGCGCTGGCCAGCTTGATCGGGTCGGGCACTTTTGCGTTGGACGACTCGGCTTTGAGGCGGCACTGGGCGAACTTCGCCGCGGCACCGTCGGCGGCGGCCTCGCAGAGCTGGGCGGCGGTCGGCGGCGCCGCGTGAGCCATGCCGGCGAGGCTGGCGAGAAGTGCTCCGGCGAGCGTCAGGGCGGGGATCGGTCTCATGGCTGTTCTCCTTGTTCTCTTGGTGGCTGCGAGTCTCGTCCTCTACCCCCCCCCCCCCCCCCCGGGGGATGTAAAGCCCAATTCTCGCACCATGACGCCGCTCTAAACCTTGCGTTGCGCCACCGGGCAGGCCTGCAGGAACGCGGACGCTCCCCGGGCGACGAGCTGGGCCGGGCCGGCCGCGCCGGGCGCTCGCTGCGGCTGCGCCTACGGGCGGCCTTGCGCATCGGACAGCGCGAGGAGACGCCCACGCGCCGCAACGAGCTCCCGGAGCCGCCCGTCCCCCACCGAGACGCGGACCGACAGCTGGCTGTGGTGCATCACGAGTTCGCCGGCTACCCCCACAAGCACGAAAGCCTCCGGTTTCCCGGAGGCTTTCGCATCATGGAGCAGATGGGAATCGAACCCACGACCCCCACATTGCGAACGTGGTGCTCTCCCAGCTGAGCTACTGCCCCACGTGGACGCGACCCAGGCCCGGTGCTGAGAGCCGGACCGTGCCAGACCTACCAGCGCGGCCGAGCCGCTTCAAGTAAGCCCGCGGCCAGCCCAGCGGGCCAATGCCGCGAAGCTCCCCGGCGACGAGCGCCCGAGCGCCGAACATGCCGCCCCGGGGAAGGCCGCGCTCGCCGGGAGCGGCCCTACCGGGCACCCAGCCGCTCGCGCTCCTCCTGGTCGGCCTTGCACTCGATGCACAGGGTGGTGACCGGCCGGGCGCGCAGGCGCTCGAGGCCGATCGGCTCGCCGCACTCCTCGCACAGGCCGAACGAGCCGTCGTCGATGCGGCCCAGCGCCTCGTCGATCTTGGAGAGCAGCTTGCGCTCGCGGTCGCGGATGCGCAGCAGCAGGTTTCGGTCGCTCTCCAGGCTGCCGCGATCGGTCGGGTCGGGAAAGCCCTCTCGCTCGTCGCCCATGCCCTGGGCGGTGCGCTCGGCCTCGCCGAGCAGCTCGGCGCGGCGCGAGACGAGGAGATCGCGGAAGGACTTCAGCTCTCGGTCATTCATGCGAGGGATGCAGGCCCGCGCCCAGCGCTCCAGGCCGCGCCGCAATTTACCAGCCGGTCCGGCCGCAGTAAACCGGGGCCGGCGCACCGCAGCGCACGGCCGGAAGGCGCCGTCGGCGGGCTCAGGCGGCCCCGCGCAGCGTCGTGACCATTGCGCCACGCGATCCCCTTCCGATCGACCACGACGACTTCTGCCGGTCGTGCCAGACGGGCTCCGCCGAGCGCTCACGATTGAGCGCCGGTGCTCGATCGGGTCGCCGTGCCGCCCAGCGTGCAAAGGAGGCGCCCGAAAGCGGTTGAGGGTTGCATAGGCGTGTGTCATTGAGGTGTCATGGAAACCGTCAATGCTCTTCAGCTGCGGCAGTCGCTCGGGCGCGTTCTCGAGCGCTTGGCCAAGACAGGTCGCCCGATTCTTCTCGAGAAGGACCGCAAGCCGGCGGCCGTGATCATCTCACTCGAAGATTACCGGACGCGGTTCGTGGACATCGAGGCGGACCGGCGGCGTACCGAGATCGTCGAGCGGATCAAGCGTGCGGCGCTTCGCCTACCGAAGGGTATGTCGACCCTGGAGCTCCTCCGTGAGGTGCGTCGCGCGTGACGCTGCTGATCGTCGACGCCTCGGTGGCGATCAAATGGTTCGTTCCGGGCGAGGTGGGCCGAGAGGAGGCGATGCGAATCCTCGATCGCGTGCGTGACGCGCCCGCCGAGTTCGCGGTTCCCGAGCTCTTCTTCAACGAGATGCTGGCGGTGCTGACTCGCTTGGCCGGGCGCGACAACGCGGCCGTCCGCTCGTATCTCGACGCGCTGCAGGACCTGGGCTTCGAGCGGATCGGCAACGGCCGCGAGCTGCTCGCCTGCGCCGCCGATCTCGCCTGTACGCACGGCATCACCGGCTACGATGCCCTGTACGCGGCGACTGCGCAGCTCACGAGAGGATGCTGGCTGACGGCTGACGCTCGGGCCCACCGGATGATCCGCCATCTGCGACTCTCGAAGATCGTGTGCCAGATCTGAGCGCGCATGGCGGGGTGTAGCCACCATGAACGGCGATCTCACGTAATGCAGCTTGCCTTGGCGTCGCAGCAATCAGCCGGGCGGGCGTGCGGATCGTGAAGTCGAGATCGTGGACGGAGATCGGTCGGGCCGTGCGCTCTGGCCTCGGGCTCGCGCTCGGACGCGGCCTCGGCCTCGGCCTCGCGCTCGTCGCGGTGCTCGCCGTGACGAGCGGCTGCGGTGACTCGAACGAGAGCGCGCCGCTGGTGCGGGCCGAGGACATCCCCGTCGCGCACACGCCGGCCGGCGGCTACGGCGACGTGGTGCCGCCAGTCGAAGGCGGCTCGGAGGGAGCTCCGGTCGCGGCTTCGGCGGTCCGGCTCCCGCGAGCGTCAGGCCGAGTCGGCGCTCGCGTCGGTGATCCGAGCCTCCGTGTCGGGGTTCGGATCGCCGTTCGGGTCGATCACCGTTCCAGCCTCGAGCGCGACGGACACCGGCCGACGATCGTCTGCGAGACAGAGCTGGACGTAGTTGTCCATGTCGCCGAGGTCGGCGAGCGCGTCGGGCACGAGGTCTTGCCGCTCCCCCGTAGGGCTCTCGACGCGGATGCGGAACCGCTCGAGCTCGGCCGCGCCCAGATCGCGGCCTGTCGTCGATCGCACGCCGCCGGCGAACGTGACTTGCACGACCTGCCGGGTCGCTGCGGGACACGTGCTGCCGGCGAGGTCGCCCGGCGCGTAGCGCAGCGCGAGGACGAGGCTCGGGCCGTCGTCGAGCGGCGTCACGGCGACGCTCGCTCCGTTCGCGTCCCCACCTCCCTCGAGCTCGAGCGAGCCCACGATGCG
>CAZGUU010000100.1:0-15441 GCA_964529315.1 uncultured Enterobacteriaceae bacterium | reverse complement strand
TTCGTCGGGCCGCGGCCGATTCCCATCCCGCTCCACCACGAGATGTCGGCGAGAATCCCCGAGTTCCACCTGCGCACGCAGGTGCCCCCCGGCTTGACGAACCTGAGCCAGATCAGCCTGGCGGACAACAAGCTCGGCGACGAGCTGGTCGAGGACTGGCGCCTGCGCTTGGAGGGCGAGCTGCACTACATCGCGAACAAGAACCTCTGGTACGACCTGACGATTCTCGTGATGACCGTGCTCTACGTCCTGCGCCGCGCGCTACGCACGCACCGCCCCGCCGTTGCGCACCCGCACCGCGCCTGAGGCCCGCAGGCGGGGCAGTACCTGCTTCTCGAAGAGCTCGAGGCTGCGCCAGCCCAGCTCGGGGTCCAGCCCACCCATCAAGGGGTGCAGGACGACGTTCGACTGTTGCTCGGCCAGCGCGACGCACTCCTCGGGCGTCACGACGACGTAGACCCCGCTGCGGCGCAGCTCGTCGATCGTGCTCGCATCGGTGTGCACCGACGAGCGCTGGCCCGCGGGCTGCCAGGAGCCGTAGGTCCGCGCGTCGTAGAGCGCGTGTGGCGCGATCTGCTGCCAGTCGCGCTCCGGATCCTCGCTCACGTGGACGAACCCGGGCCCGCCGGGCAGAGCGACGCGGCCGTCCTGGTAGCCCACCCGAGCGCACTCGTCCTCGTAGGCGGCGACCAGCGCGGGGTCGGCGATGCCTGGGAAGAACGGGGCGTGCATCCGCGCCGCCCGGCGCGCCGCCTTCTCCGTCGAGCCGCCGAGCATCAGGCGGGGCGGGGCGTCCGGCTTCGGAGTCACCCGGATCGTGCGGCCTCGCCACTCGAAGGGTTCGCCGGTCCAGGCCTTGCGCATCACCAGGACGTGCTCCTCGAGCAACCGGGCGCGCTGGCGGCGGTCGATGCCGGCCATCTCGAACTCCTCGGGGCGATAGCCCATTCCCGCGACCAGGGTCAGGCGGCCTCCGCTCAGCAAGGCCACCGCTGCCGCCTGCTCGGCCAGGCGGATCGGGTCGTGCAAGGGCACCAGCGCCGCGCTGATGGTGATGCGGATCCGTCGGGTGCGGCCGGCGATGCCCGCGGCGACGGTCAGCGGGGCGGAGCTGAATCCGTCCTCGAGGCCGTGGTGCTCGGCGAGGACCACCATGTCGATGCCGTTGCGGTCGGCCCACTCGGCCTGGTCGAGGCAGGCCCGGTACTGCTGCTCGTGCGTGACGCGGGCGAACGATGGGACGCGCAGATCGAAGCGAATAGAGAGAAAGGCCATGCGAAGCGTCTAGCCAGCGGCCGCCTCGGCTGGCAATCACGCAGTGCGCCACGCTATTCGTGATTCGTGGAGCGACCGGGAGCAGCGGCTCTCGGACGAAGGGAGGCGAGGTCGAGCCATGGGAGCGAACGAACCTTCCGGCCTGCCGGCGGATGCCGGGCCGGTGGCCGAGCGCCACCGCTTCGACGAGGGAGCGCTCCAGCGGTGGATGGAGGATCACGTCACGGGGCACGCCGGCCCGATCGAGGTTCGGCAGTTCGCCGGTGGCCAATCGAACCCGACCTTCCTGATCGTCGCCGGTCCCAGGCGCTACGTCCTGCGCAAGAAGCCGCCCGGCAAGCTGCTCCCGTCGGCACACGCCGTCGACCGCGAGTATCGCGTGATCACCGCGCTCGGTGCGGTGGGCTTCCCGGTGCCTCGGACCTTCGGCCTCTGTCGGGACGACTCGGTGATCGGGCAGGCCTTCTACCTCATGCAATGGGTTCCCGGGCGCATCCTGCGCGATCCTCTGCTCCCCGCGATGGAGCCGAGCGAGCGGCGGGCGATCTACCTGGCGATGATCGAGATGCTCGCCCGTCTGCACCGCGTCGACCACCTCTCCGTCGGCCTGGGCGACTTCGGCCGGCCGGGCAATTACTTCGAGCGGCAGATCGCTCGCTGGATCGGGCAGTACGAGGCATCCAAGACCGAGGCGATCCCATCCTTCGATCGGCTGATCGAGTGGCTGCCGCGCAGCATTCCGCCAGGCGACGAGGTCGCGATCGCACACGGCGACTTTCGCCTGGAGAACACCATCGTCGACGCGAGCGAGCCGCGCATCGTGGCGGTGCTCGACTGGGAGCTCTCGACCATCGGCCATCCGCTGGCCGACCTGGGCTACGTGCTGATGCCCTACTTCGCCCCGCCCGAGATGCCGGGGCGCCTGGCCGGCGCCGACCTCGAGAGCCTGGGCATTCCGACGGCCGACGAGCTGGTCTCCGCCTACTGCCACCACACCGGACGCGACGGCGTCCCGCACCTCGAGTTCTACGTCGTCTTCGCGCTCTTCCGCATGGCGGCGATCGTCCAGGGGATCGCGATGCGAGCCCGCATCGGCACGGCGAGCTCGGAGAACGCGGCACAGGTCGGGCGCATGGCCGGGCGCATCGCGGACGCCGCCTGGGAGATGGCGCAGCGGGGCGTCTGACGCTCGATCGGGAGCCCTCGAGACGGCCTCGGTGGCCGAGGCCCGAGAGCGCACGGCGCAATGGAGGACGTCATGCAGGGGAATTGGCGCAGGCGAATCCGGAATGGCCGCGCGGTCGTGGCCGTGCTCGTCCTGTGGTTGCTCGTCGCCAGCTGTGGCGGCGAGTCGCACTACGACGGCGACCTGTTCGCGGTCAGCCATGCCGACGGCGCCTTCGTCGCCGTGGGCGAGGGCGACGGCATCGCCAACTCGGCCGATGGCTCGAGCTTCTACCTGCAGAGCTCCGGTCCCTACGGCTCGCTACTCGGTCTCACCTGGGGTGCGGGGATCTGGCTCACCTGCGGCGACCAGGGCATCGTCTACACATCCTCCGACAGCGCGAGCTGGTTCGTCCAGCTGCTCGACACGTCGCGGACGCTACGTGCGGCGGCTTACGGCAACGGGCTCTTCCTGGTCGTCGGCGACGACGGCAACGCCTTCTCCTCGGCCAATGCCGGCGCCTGGGAGGGACGGCCCACGGGAACGAGCGAGCGACTCAACGGCCTGGTGTTCGCCGACCAGCGCTTCGTCGCGGTGGGCAACGGCGGCACCGTCGTGTGGTCGCTCGACACGGCAACCTGGGTTCCCGGCACCACCGACACGACGAGCAACCTGATCCGCGTCGCGCACGGCGAGGGGACGTTCGTCGCCGTGGGCGACGCCGGGACCATCGTGCGCTCGGCCGACGCCGAGAGCTGGTCGTCGGTGCCGCCCCCGACCACCGAGCGGCTGCGCGACGTGACCTGGGCGGATGGAGTCTTCGTCGTGGTCGGCGATCACGGCACGATCCTCACCTCGAGCGACGGCTCGGAGTTCACCGCGCGCGCATCCGGCACCGGGCGCAACCTCTATGGCATCGGCTGGGGGGATGGGCTGTTCGTCGCCGTGGGCGAGGACGCCAAGATCATCGACTCGGTCGACGGCGTGACCTGGTACTGACAGCGCTCGGCCGCCCGGGCGAGCCGGCAGTAGAAAGGGCCTTCTCCAGCGCCGCGGGAATCCGTATCCTCGCGGACCCCGGCGCAGCGCTCTGGCGGTTCGTCCCCCGGTCGATCCGCAGCTCGCGCGCACACTCAGGCGGACCACGGAGGCCAAGCGGATGTCTCTCGGAACCGGTGCTCTCTTCCTCCAGACGAGACCCCAGGCACTCGACAGGCGCGGGGCGCGCGATCTCGTGCTGCTCGCCCTGGCCGCGATGCTGCTCGGGCTCGGCGGGATCGTCGCACCGGCGCACGCGGCGCCCTCGGCCAAGCTGGTGAGCCCCGGCGTGGGGCGAAGCGATGTCTACGGCCTGCGCAGCGGCAATCCCGTCGGGGCGTACTACGCGGGCACCTTCAACATCTCCGTCGACGGCGGGCCGAGCCAGCCGGGCTACTGCGTCGACCTGACGCACCACATCAGCTACGGCGACGTCGTCCCGCAGGTGCCCGTCGACTACCCGACCGAGGTGCTCTGGATCCTGAACAACCAGTACCCGCAGGTGGGCGGAGCGCCGGGGGCCCTGTCGAACACCAGCTGCGAAGCGGCGGCCGTGCAGTGCGCGATCTGGAGCTACACCGACAATCTGGTCTGCACGGCGCCCTCCGGGGGCTCTTGCGACGTCGCGGGACGCGCGGCGCAGATCGTCGCCGCGGCGGCCGCCGCGGCACCGCTCGTCCCGGTGCGCGTCCCGCAGTCGATCTCCCTGGATCCGCCGTCGGCGGTGAACTTCCTCCCCGGCGACACGACCCACTCGGTCAGCGCGACGCTGTACGACGACCTGGGCGACCCGCTCTCCGGTTTCCAGATCGGTATCACCGTGCTGAGCGGCCCGACGGCGGGCCAGAGCACGACCGGCACCTCGCCCATCGTGACCCTGAGCACGACCAACGGCCCGCCGGGCGTGGCCGGCAGCGATACGATCCAGGCCTCCGTCCAGTACACGATCCCCACTGGCCAGAAGTTCAAGCTGCCCGACAAGCAGGGCATCGTGCTCGCCGGCAATCCGCTGAGCGGCACCCTGACCGAAACCTCGACCAAGGACTGGGTGCCCCAGACCTGTGGCAACGGGGTGCCCGAGGGCACCGAGCAGTGCGACGACGGCAACCAGGAGGACGACGACGACTGCACGACCGCCTGTCGCACGAACGTCTGCGGCGACGGCTTCGTCGACGAGCAAGGACCGCAGACCGAGCAGTGCGACGACGGCAACGCGAACCAGGCCGACGACTGCAAGAACGACTGCACGCACAACGTCTGCGGTGACCAGGTCGTCAACCCGGCCACCGAGGAGTGCGACGACGGCAACGGCCTGAACAGCGACGGCTGCACGAGCCAGTGCCGGCTGCCGCGCTGCGGGGACCAGATCGTCCAGACCGGCGAGGAGTGTGACGACGGCGATCAGAACGACGGCAACGCCTGCACCAACGCCTGCCAGAGCGCCGAGTGCGGCGACTCGATCGTCCACGTGGGCGTCGAGGAGTGCGACGATGGCAACCAGAGCAACGCCGACACCTGCACCAACGCCTGCCAGGACGCCGAGTGCGGCGACGGCTACGAGCAGGGCAGCGAGGAGTGCGACGACGGCAACCAGAGCAACGCCGACGCCTGTACCAACGCCTGCGAGGACGCGGAGTGCGGCGACGGCTGGGTGCGCACCGGCGTCGAGGCCTGCGACGACGGCAACCAGATCGACGCCGACACCTGCTTGACCACCTGCCAGCCGAACACCTGCGGTGACGGCTTCCCCGGTGGGCCGGGCGAGCAGTGCGACGACGGCGACACCATCGACGAGAACGCCTGCAGGAACGATTGCCAGCCGAACACCTGTGGTGACGGCTTCCCCGGTGGGCCGGGCGAGCAGTGCGACGACGGCAACACGAGCAACGCCGACGGATGCCGCAACGACTGCACGCTCCCCCAGTGCGGCGACGGCTTCGCCCAGCCGGGCGAGGAGTGCGACGACGGCAATCCGAGCGACAGCGACGCGTGCACGAGCCAGTGCAAGAGCGCGGTCTGTGGTGACGGCCACGTCCGCACCGGCGTCGAGGAGTGCGACGACGGCAACGCGAGCGACGCCGACGCCTGCACCAACGCCTGCCAGAACGCACAGTGCGGCGACTCCATCGTCCGCACCGGCGTCGAGGAGTGCGACGACGGCAACGCCGACGAGAGCACCTGCACGAGCAGCTGCGAGCTCAACGTCTGCGGGGACGGCATCCCCGGCGGGCCGGGCGAGGAGTGCGACGACGGCAACCAGAGCGACGGCGACGCCTGCACGAATGCCTGCCAGAGCGCGCGCTGCGGCGACGGCTCCACGCAGCCGGGCGAGGAGTGCGACGACGGCAACGCGAGCGACACCGATGCCTGTACCAGCGCCTGCCAGAGCGCGGAGTGCGGCGACTCCATCGTCCAGGCCGGCGTCGAGGAGTGCGACGACGGCAACCAGAGCAATGGCGACGGCTGCACCAACACCTGCCAGGAGTCGACGTGTGGCGACGGCTTCGTGCAGCCCGGCGAGCAGTGCGACGACGGCAACGCGATCAACGGCGACGGCTGCTCGCCGCAGTGCCAGAGCGCCGACATCTGCGAGAACCTGACCGACGACGACGGCGATGGCCTGGTCGACTGCGACGACCCGGACTGCTCGTGCCTGATCATCACGCCGGTGTGCAAGCACCCCTGTCCGGCGAAGATCATCCTCTCGGACAAGAGGCCGGATCTGCTCAAGTTCCAGGTGAGCTTCGACCCCACATTCGTGCTCGATCCGGCGACGGTGAACGTGAGCATCGGCATCACCAACTCGCAGGGGACCGTGTACGCGGCCACGCTCCTGCCGGGGGATCTGCGGCGGCAGGGCGGCACGCGGCAATGGGCCTTCAAGGACCCGGCGGCGCGAACCGGCGGGGGGATCCGCGCCGGCCTTTCGCTGGTGAAGATGGTCTTCAAGCCGGAGGGCGACCGCGGCGAGTGGCGCATCAACGTGAAGGCGTTCGGCGACATGTCGCGGGCGACCGAGGCGCAGATGACCATTCAGATGATGGTCGGCAGCGACGCCTTCCAGAAGAGCGCCACCTGGGAGCAGATCAAGAACGGCTGGAAGGTGGACCTCCAGTGAGCTGACCCTTCGGCGAGCGGAGGCCATGCACTCGATGCGATCCTGGTTGCGGAAGTCCCTTCCCGTTGCGCTGCTTGCGCTCCTGCTCGCCACGGCCTGTGGCGGTGGCGGGGCGAGCGGCGCTCCGACGACGTCGCCGGTTCCCACGGCTCCCGTGCGGACGCCCACGCCGTCTCCCCAGCCGGCGGCGAGTCCGACGCCGACGGTGGCCTCGGTGGACGTCGAGCTGATCCTCTCCGAGGACGACCGCGTCCCCGGCGGGCCGGAGGTGGCCGACATCGAGGATGCCGCGTTCGAGTCGGACGGTGCGATGGCGATCCTGATCAGCGTCGCGGGGGCGCGTGGCGCACGCTCCGTCCTGCGGCGCTCGGCCGACGGGGACTACACGACGTCGTTCTCCGCGGACGCGGCCGACGCAAGTCTCGATGCGAGCACCCTGGCACGGCTGCGCACGGCGCCCGGCGGGATCGTGACCTTCGAGGCCGGCTCGGGGCTGGACAGCGATCGCCTCTACCTCTGCGCCGGGGGAGAGACCCAGGCCCTCGCCGGTGCCTCACCCGGCGTGGTCGCGCCCGACTTCCGCATCCTCGGCGACGTGACGGTGGGGCGCACGGGACGCATCGGATTCGTCGGCGGAGGCAGCCCCTGCGAGGTGACCACCATCGACGACTCGACGCGCGTGCGCTGCACGGCGCACCTGTTCGTCGCCGACGGCTCCGCCGTGACCGAGGTGGACGTCGCCCTCGCCGACCTGAGCGACACCTCGCCGAGCACCCCTCAGGTGGCGGTCGCCGACTCGGGCGCGGTGTACTTCTCGATCCCCGGCTCCGGGGAGGAGCCGACGCTGGTGCGCTACACGGTGAGCGGCGCCGAGCCGGTGCTCGCAGCCGACAGCGACGTCGATCCGGTCGGCGTGCTCATCCGGCCGCAGGTCGTGGCCGTGAACCAGGCCGAGGACATCCTGCTGACCACGACCCTGGCCCGCGATCCGGGGCCGAGCCGGCCCACCTCGATCGGCGTGCTGCGCGAGGGCGAGCTGATCACCGTGGCCCGAGAGGGCACCGATGCGGGAGACCGGGTGACCGACCTGCGCGCCATCGACATCGACCAGAGCGGCCAGGCGCTGTTCGTCGCGACGCTCGGCGAGGCCGACGACCCGGAGGGGGAAAGACGCTCGCTGCGCCTGGGCGACGGCCAGACGACCGTGGAGATCGCCCGGGAGGGTGAGGCCTTTCCAGGGACCGAGCTGACCCTGCTGTCGATCGACGCGCCGCGCCTGAACCGCAGGGGGGACGTTGCGTTCATCGCCAAGCTCGGCCGCTACGAGCCCGGCACGACCGTCGTCGAGGAGCTGCGCGCCGTCGTCCGCCGGGCCGACGGCCGGCTGGTCGACATGCTGTCGAGCCCCGACGCCGGGCCCGCCGGTGCGCTCTCCGCGCTCAAGCTGGCGAGCTTCGACGACCAGGCCGGGCTGCTGCTGATCGGCTCGGCCGAGCCGTCGGGCGATCGCGTCCTGCTCCGGGTCCGGCCGCCCGCCTGACCCGAGCTGGGCCGGCAGACCGACGGCGTCGCGCTCCGATCTTCGTCGCCTGCCCGGATCGGTGCGCGCCGCCAGGTGATGAGGCGGCCCCGCGCAGCGACTGGCGAGAGCCGTCGTCCTGCGCTTATATCGCGCGATGAGCCTGGCGGGTGTCCGATCGTCCGGCGGGGGAGCGGAGCCTGTGAAGCGAAGGGATGCCAAGCCGCCCGAGCGGCTGATCGTCCAGCCGGACGACGGGGTCGGGCCGGTGGTCGAGCTCATCGCCGCGGCGAGGCAGTCGCTGCGCGTCAAGCAATTCACCCTGACCGAAGCACCGGTGCTCGAGGAGATCGTCCGGGCGCACCGCCGCGGCGTGGACGTGAGGGTGATGCTCAACCCGCACCGCTCCTCGGGCGACCGGGCCAACGACGAGACCCACGCGTTGCTCGAGCGCGCCCACGTGCCGGTCGCCTGGACCAGCCCCGCGTTCGCGGTGACGCACGAGAAGTCGGTCGTGGTCGATGCGTGCCGCGCTCTGATCTCGACCTTCAACCTGGCGCACAAGTACCTCACCGAAACCCGCGACTACGGGGTCGTGACCACGGACCCGGTGCACATCGCCGAGATCGAGCGCTGCTTCGACGCCGACTGGGCGCGCGAGCCGTTCGTGCCGGACGAGGACTCCGGCCTGGCGTGGAGCTCGGACAACTCGCGCGGCCTGATGGCCCGGCTGATCGATCACGCCCAGCACCGGATCGACGTCCAGCACCCCAAGTTCGTCGACGCGACGATCCTCGACCGCCTGGCCCTGGCGCAGCACCGCGGCGTGCACGTGCGCGTGCTGTGCGGCGGCAAGCACGGGATCAGCGACTGGGACGTGCCCGACACCTTCTCGTCGCTGCGCATCCTGCGCCGCCTGGGTGTCAAGGTGCATCGCCAGAAGCACCCCAGGCTGCACGCCAAGCTGATCGTCGTCGACCACGACGTGGCGCTGGTCGGCTCGATGAACATCGATCGCAGCGCCTTCGACCTGCGCCGCGAGCTCGGGGTGTTTCTCTCCGCCGGGCCCGCGGTCGAGCGCCTGCTCGAGGTGTTCGAGCACGACTGGCACCACGCAGAGCCGTACGAGGCCCCCGACCCGTTGGCCGTCGAGACGCATCACGAGGGCGAGCTGCCGCACGACCCCGACTTCCGGCATGAGTGAGCGCGGCCCGGCCACGGCGGCCGCTCCCCCAGGGCTCGCCGAGCTCGCCGGATCGTTCCTGAGGATCGCCCTGGCGAGCTTCGGCGGGGGGCTGTCGGCCTGGTCGCGCCAGGTGATCGTCGAGGACAAGCGCTGGCTCGACGACGAGGAGTTCCTCTCGGCCTACACCCTGTGCCGCCTGCTGCCCGGGCCCAACCAGGTGAACCTGGCGATCTACGTCGGCGCGCGCTTCGCCGGGCCGGCGGGCGCGGCTGCGGCGCTCGGCGGCCTGGTCGTGGTTCCGCTGGCCATCGTGATCGCCCTGGGCATCGGCTACTTCCACTACGATCACCTTCCCGACCTGCAGCGGCTGCTGCGCGGCGCCGCGGCTGCGGCGACGGGCATGGCGCTGTCGATGGGCGTCAAGGTAGGACTTCCTTACTTGCACCGGCTCGACGCCTTGCTGCTCGCGGCGGCGGCCTTCGTCGGCGTGGAGGTGCTGCGCTGGCCGCTCGTCTGGGTGGTGCTCGGCCTGGCGCCGCTGGGCGTGGCGTGGTTCTGGCCGCGCGGCGAGGGCGCAGACGGTCCGCCTTCGCCGCCCAAGACCTCGTGGAGGTGGCGCGCGGAGCAAGAAGGTGCGCGCGAGTCGAGCTCGGGGCGGGGCCGATCCCGCTCGCAGCGCGAGCCGGCGAGAGGCTCGCGCCGGTGACCCTCGCGACGCTGCTGCGCCTGGTGCTGGTCTTCGGCTCGCTCTCGCTGGTCTCGTTCGGCGGCGGCAACGCCGTGCTGCCGGCGATCCGCGACGACTCGGTCGAGGTCTACGGCTGGCTGAGCGATCGGCAGTTCGCCGATGCCTTCGCCATCGCGCAAGCCGCCCCGGGCCCGAGCTCGCTGGTGGTCGGCCTGATCGGCTTGAAGGCCGGCGGCGTCGTCGGGGTGGGCGGGGTGCTCGGGGCCGTGGTGGCGACGCTGGCCATGCTCCTGCCCTCGAGCCTGCTCGCCTACGGCGCAAGCCGTGCGTGGGAGCGCTTTCGCGACTCGCGCTGGCGGATCGCGGCCGAGCGCGGCCTGGCGCCGATCACCGTGGGCCTGGTCCTGGCGAGCGGCTTGACCGTGGCGCGCGCCTCGGACCATGGTCCGGCGGCCTGGGCGGTCACCGCCGCCGCGACCTGGCTGCTCGTGCGAACGCGGATCAACCCGCTGCTCGTCATGGCGTGTGCCGCGCTCCTCGGGCTGCTCGGCTGGGTGTGAGCTCGAGGCGCCCCGGCGATCCAGGCCGCCGGTCGAGGACGACGAAGGCCAGGTCGTGGGCGTTGCGCTCGTCGGCGGCGCGCTCCTCGCGCGAGGATTCGACCCAGCGGGTCGCGTCTAGGCCTGGAAAGCGCGCGTCGCCCGGCACCCGGGCGGCCACCCGCGTCAGGTAGATGCGGTCCGCGAGCGGCAGGGCGGCGGCGTAGACCTCGGCGCCGCCGATCACGAACGCCTCGCTCTCGCCCGCCGCGCGAGCGTGAGCCAGCGCGCCCTCGAGGCTCGCGACCACCGTGCAGCCCTGGGCGCGGTGCCCGGGGTCGCGCGAGAGCACGAGGTTGGTGCGCGCAGGCAGCGGCCGGCCGATGGAATCGTGCGTGCGCCGGCCCATGATCACGTGGTGGCCGGTGGTCAGGCGCTTGAAGTGTGCCAGGTCGGCCGGGAGGTGCCAGGGGAGACGCCCGTCGCGGCCGATGACGCCGTCGTCGGCGACGGCGGCGATCAGCGAGACGCGCACCGAGCGGCTCCCTTCTCCCCGACTGGCGCTTTGATGCGGACGGGCGCCTCGCCCCCGGCGAGGCGAATGCGCTCGGCGCCTCGGCCAATCCGTGCCGGCAGCGTGGTCCGAGCCGGCGTGCTCTCCCGCGATCGCTCGTCGAGCCCGGCCGGCGCGCGCGTCACACCGACACCGCGGCCGCGATGTGCGGGTGCGGCTCGTAGCCCCCGAGGGCGAAGTCCTCGAAGCGGAAGTCGAACAGCGAGGCCGGGCGGCGACCAAGGGCGAGGCGCGGCAGCGGCCGGGGCTCGCGGCCGAGCTGCAAACGCGCTTGCTCGAGGTGGTTCAGGTAGAGGTGGGCGTCGCCCAGCGTGTGGATCAGCTCGCCCGGCTCGAGCTCGGTGACGGCTGCGACCATCGTGAGGAGCAACGCGTAGGAGGCGATGTTGAAGGGCACGCCGAGGAACACGTCGGCGCTGCGCTGGTAGAGCTGGCAGGAGAGCCGGCCTCGCGCGACGTAAAATTGAAAGAGGCAGTGGCAAGGCGGTAGGGCCATGCGCCCGACGTCGGCCGGATTCCATGCCGTGACGATCAGCCGGCGCGAGTCCGGGTTGCGCCGGATCTGCTCGACCACCTCGGCGATCTGGTCGATCGTCCCGCCGTCTGGTGCGGGCCAGGCTCGCCACTGCCGTCCGTAGACCGGCCCGAGCTCGCCCTGCTCGTCGGCCCATTCGTCCCAGATCGTCACCCCGTGCTCGCGCAGGTAGGCGACGTTCGTCTCACCGCGCAGGAACCAGAGCAGCTCGTGGATGATCGACTTCAGGTGCAGCCGCTTGGTGGTGAGGCAGGGAAAGCCCGCGCCGAGGTCGAAGCGCATCTGGTGGCCGAAGACGCTGATCGTGCCGGTGCCCGTGCGGTCGTCCTTGCGCACGCCCTCGTCGAGGATCCGGCGCAGGAGGTCGAGATACTGCTGCACACGGGTACCCTACGCGCGCCCGGCGCGGACTTCAATTTGCCGCGCCTTCGGCTTCGCCTGCGCGCCTCGCCGGAGAGATCGAGCGGCGCTTGGCCGGGCTCGGCCGAGCCCGCAGCGCCGCGCTCCTGCCCCGGGCGGCCGCGATGTGGGACGTACCACCGCAACACGGCGTGCGGCAGGCGAGGTCGCCCTGCGCTGCGTCGCCGCTTGCTCCCGGTTTGCCTCGCGTGTAGCCAGTCGGCCGGTGCCGCCCGGCACCGCACGGGCCACCTCGCCTGGGGGCAGCGGCGGCTTGCACGCGGCTCGGCCGCAGGGGCGACCCACGGGAGAGCGAATCATGAAGGCCGACCAGCTGAGCGCGCGCTTGACGGCGTTTCTCGAGCGCGCGACCGGAGCTCGCGTGAGCGTCTCCGATGCGCGCTCGATGACCGGCGGCGCGGTGCGCGACGCCTGGCGGGTCGATGCCGAGCTCGAGCGCCCGGACGGGAAGAAGGAGAGCCAGCAGCTCGTGCTGCTCCTCTTTCGCCACGGCGGGCCGCGTACCTTGTCGGCGCGCGACGAGTTCCACCTGCTCGAGGCGCTATGGCGTGCCGGCGCTCCCGTGCCGCGACCGCTGTACTTCGACGAGGAGGCGCTGGGACGGCCCTTCTATGCCATGGAGCGTGTGGCGGGGGAGACGATCGGTCGCAAGATCGTGCGCGACGAGCGCTTTGCCGCGGCGCGGCGCGCGCTGCCCGCCGAGCTCGCCCGAGCGCTCGCCGCGATCCACCGCGTGCCGATCGGCGAGGGCCAGCTGCCCGTCCTGCCCGGGCCCGAGCCCGGCGGGCCGATCGCCGCGGGCGAGGTCGACCGCCTGGAGATGCTCTACCGGCAGATCGCCGTCGAGGCGCACCCGGCCTTCGAGATCGCGCTGCGCTGGCTGCGCGCGCACGAGCCGCGCGCCTCTCGGCTGGCCCTCGTGCACGGCGACTTCCGCCTCGGCAACCTGGTGGTCGACGAGACCGGCTTGCGCGCCGTGCTCGACTGGGAGCTCGCGCATCGCGGCGACCCGCTCGAGGATCTCGCCTGGGTGTGCGTGCGCTCGTGGCGCTTCGGGATGGACCACCTGCCGCTGGGCGGCATCGCCGAGCGCGAGGCGCTCTTCGCGGCCTACGAGGCCGAGACCGGCCTACCCCTGGACCGCGAGGCGCTGCGCTTCTGGGAGGTCTACGGCAACTTGCGCTGGGGCGTGTTCACGCTGATCCAGGTGCGCGGCTTCCTCGAGGGGATCTCGTCGAGCGTCGAGCTGGCCAGCATCGGCCGGCGCACCGCAGAGACGGAGTGGGAGCTCTTGAACCTGATCGAGGGGAAGGCCTTCTGATGCAGGATCGACCGACGGTCCACGAGCTGCTCGACGCCGTGGCGCGCTTCCTCGACGAGGAGATCGTGCCGGCCACCGACGGCCGGCGCCAGTTCCTGGCGCGCGTCGCTGCGAACGCGGTGCGCCTGGTCGACCGCGAGCTCGGAGCCGAGGAGCAGAGCCTCCATGCCGAGTGGCAGCGCCTCGACTCGATCCTCGGCCCGGCCGAGCTGCCGGCCACGCGCGACGATCTGCGCGCCGCGCTGCGCCGGCGCACCGATGCCCTGTGCGAGAGCATCCGCGCGGGCGGCGCCGACGAGCCGTCGGCGTCGCGGGCGGTCATCCTGTCCCACGTTCGCCAGACGGTGCGCGAGAAGCTCGAGGTGAGCAACGCCGCCTGGCTGGCGGCCGACGAGGGCCGCGCCAGCCAGCCGCCGGCCCGAGACGGCAAGCCGTGAGGGGCGCCTGGACGCGCACTCGCTGCGAGTCGTGAGCCCCGACCACAGCCGATCGCCGATGCCCGCCGTCGCGGCGGACCACAGGCACCCTGGGCGTGTCCGGGGATTTCTCCTCACGCTCTCAGCGCTCAGCCGCCCCCTGGATCGACCGTGCGCTCTCGGCCTCGGGTGTCACCTCGCTGTGGCAGGCGTGCCGGCCCGCGACCACGGGCAGGGCGGCGCGGCGCCGCTCGAGCAGCTCGCGGCCGGCGTCGCTCACCCCGGGGCTGCGCGTCGCGGTCCGCTCGGGCTGGAAGGCGGCGGCCTTGCCGCTGGCGAAGGCGACGATCTCCTTCGAGATGCGCATCGAGCACCAGTCGTGGCCGCACATGGCGCAGAACTCGGTGTCGACCTGGAGGTCCTCGTCGTGCAGGGCGCGCGCGGTCTCGCCGTCGAAGGCGAGCTCGAACTGGCGGGGCCAGTTGAGCGCGGCGCGGGCGCGCGAGAGGTCGTCGTCCCACTGGCGAGCGCCGTCGATGCCACGCGCGACGTCGCCGGCGTGGGCGGCGATCTTGTAAGCGATGCAGCCGTCCTTCACGTCCTGCGGGCGGGGCAGGCCGACGTGCTCCTTCGGCGTCACGTAGCAGAGCATCGCCGCGCCGTGGCGCGCCGCCTCGGTGGCGCCGATCGCGCTGGTGATGTGGTCGTAGCCGGGGAACGCGTCGGTGACCAGCGGGCCCAGCACGTAGAAGGGTGCGTCGTCGCAGACCCGCTGCTGGAGCTGCATGTTGAAGGCGATCTGGTCCATCGGCACGTGGCCCGGCCCCTCGACCATCGCCTGCACGCCGGCCTCGCGCGCCCGCATCACCAGCTCGCCCAGCGTGTGCAGCTCGGCGAGCTGGGCGGCGTCGGAGGCGTCGGCCAGGCAGCCCGGGCGCAGGCCGTCGCCCAGCGAGTAGGTGACGTCGTACTCGCGCAGGATCGCGCTGATCTCGTCGAACAGCTCGTACATCGGGTTCTGCTTGCCGTGGTGGATCATCCACTTGGCGAGCAGCGAGCCGCCGCGCGAGACGATGCCCGTGGTGCGGCTCTTGACCAGCGGCAGGTGCTCGCGCAGCACGCCGGCGTGGATCGTGAAGTAGTCGACGCCCTGCCGGGCCTGTCGCTCGATCTCCTCGAGGATGACGTCGTGGGTCAGCTCCTCGATCGGCCGGCCGACGATCATGCCGTAGATCGGCACGGTGCCGATGGGGATCGTCGCGTGGTCGATGATCGCCTGCCGGCAGGCGGCGAGGTCGCCTCCCGTCGAGAGGTCCATCAGCGTGTCGGCGCCGAAGCGCTGTGCCCACTCGAGCTTCTCGACCTCCTCGCCGGTCGAGCTCGAGACGGGCGAGGCGCCGATGTTCGCGTTGATCTTCGTGCTGATCCTGCGCCCGATGCCCAGCGGGTCGAGGCGCTTGGCCGCGCGCTCGCCGCGCAGCAGCTCGGGGTCGCGGATCACCGCCCAGCGCTGTGCCACGGTCTGGTTCACCCAGAGGCGTGCCTCGGGCGTCGCGCCCGGATGGCCGACGGCGCCGACCTGCGCCCGCGAGCCGGCGCCGCTCGCCGCTCCATGGGCCGCCCCGGCGGTGCCGCCCGCGCGCTCAC
>CAZGUU010000099.1:0-15586 GCA_964529315.1 uncultured Enterobacteriaceae bacterium | reverse complement strand
CGGAACGGTGTTCGTCGATCGCTTCCACCACGCCCGGGCGATCGAGGCCCTGCGCCCGGCGATCGACGCCCTGCGCCACGGGCTCTCGCTGGCGATCGCGCCCGAGGGCACGCGCAGCACGACGCTGCACCCCGGGCGCTTCAAGAAAGGAGCCTTCTACATGGCCATGACGGCGGGCGTGCCGGTCGTGCCGATCGTGCTGCGCAACACGCTCGACGCGCTGCCCAAGGGATGGCTGGTCGTGCGACCGTCGACGATCGACGTCGTCGTGCTGCCGCCGATCGAGACCACGGGGTGGACACGAGAGACGCTCGACGAGCGCGTCGCTGAGGTCGAGCAGCTCTACGAGTCCGTGCTCGAGAGCTGAGCCTCGCGCCGAACCCTGGGGATTCTTGCGCAGCCTGGCCGTGGGATGCCGCACCGCGCGACGGTCGCGGGAGCTGCTCGTGGCTTGACAGGCCGGGGGGAGCGCGGGGAGAGTTGCGCCGTGAGCCGATTCTCCGGGCCATCGAGCGGGTCGGGGACGCGCCGCGGCCGGCAGTGGGTCGCGGGGCTCGCGGTCGCCGTGGTGGTGGCCCTGGCGCTCGGGGGGTGCTCGGACGCGGGACCGGCGTCGCCCGTGGCGGACATCACGCTCGCAGACTTGAACCTGCTGCACGGCGCCTTCTGCCCGCAGGACAGCGGGCGATGCCGACTCGCCGAGCGGGTCGATCTGCTGCTCCAGCTCGTCGTGGGGCGCGGGTGCCCGGACCTGGTCACGCTGCAAGAGGTGTGGGCACCGACGCTCGAGCTGCTCGAGCCGCATCTGGCCACCACCTGCCCGTTCCCCTACGAGAGGATCGTCGGCGAGCGCAGCAGCGAGATCGACGACGAGGCGGTGCTCACGCGCTACCCGGCGCTGGCGGTCGAGCAGCGCTACCTCTACCGGGGCTTCCGCAAGGTGCTGTTCGTCCGCATCGACCATCCCAGCGGCCCGCTCGACGTCTTCACCACGCACCTCGCCTCGGGCGCCGACGGCGCGGAGCGCCCCTGCGGCTCGGCGTGTCCAGCGGAGTGCGTCGCCGCGGGTGCCACGACGGTTCGCGAATGTCAGGCGGTGCAGCTCGCGAGCTTCGTCGCCGAACGCCGCGACGAGTCGAGCTCGGCGATCGTCACCCGAGACCTGAACGACCCGCCCGGCAGCTTCGTGTACCGGCAGCTCGCCGAGCGCGGCTGGATCGACGCCTACCTGGCCGCCGGCAACCCGGAGTGCGATCCAGAGAGCGGCACCGGCTGCACCGCGGGGCGGGTCGACCAGGAGCTGGTCGACCTGGAGTCGCCTGCACTCGGGGAGCACGAGCGCATCGACTACGTCTTCGTCGCGCCGCCCCGCAGGGGGGCCTCGTGCGTCCCCCGGGTGGAGGCCGGCGACCACGGCGATCCGGGCCGTGGCGCCGGCACGCGGCTCTTCGCCGACGTGCCGAACCCCTTCGCGCCCGCCTGCGGCCCGGCGCCCTTGCCGATCTGCTGGCCCTCCGACCACGTCGGGGTGCAGCTGTCCCTCGCCTGCGACTGACAGATCGAGCGCGACGCGCCGGCAGCCAGGCGTCAGAGAAGTGACGCCCTGGCCGTGCTCGGGCCCTGCGATGGCCCCACAAACGGCGGACACAGACGGCATGCGACTTGCTCACCTTCCTGCGGCTCGGAATGGGGGCGCCCTGCCCGGCCTGCGATACGGCGGTGGGAGAGAGAGGCTCGATGCGGTCCTGGCAGCAGGTCGAAACCTTGCGCGAATCGTTGCTCCGCGAATCGCAGCCGGTTCTGCTCGACCGCCTGCGCGGCACCCTGTGGATCGGGGTCCTGACCGTCCCCGCAAGCCTGGTCGCCGACCTCGAGCTCGACCCGGCCGAGCTTCGCCGGCGCATCGCGTTCAAGGTAGCGCTGACCATCGCCTACGCGCTCGGCCTGGTCGCGGTCCACGTTCTGCGCCGGGCGAGCTTCCGCACCGCCGAGCTGTCCGCGGCACCGCTCGGCGCCCTGCTGTGCGTCGGCGTCACGCTCTCCGGCATCGTGGCGGGCGACGTCCTGATGACCGGCTACCTGCTCACCGTGGTCACGATCGGCCTGGCCGTCGTGCTGCCCTGGGGGGCGCGCGCGCAACTCTTCGTCGTGGCCATCGCCAGCCTGTGCTTCACGCTGGGGCTGGTCACGATCGACGGCGCGGGGATCGTCTCGTCCAACTTGCGCATCGCCGTGTTCTCGGCGTTCCTCGCCTCGATCTACGCCGCGCACACCCTCGATCGCCACCGCCTCGAGCGAAAGCGCGCCGAGCTCTTGCAGGAGAGCCAGGCCGCGGTCCTGCGCCGCATCTCCGCCGACGCCGAGCTCGCGGAGGTGCTCGAGCTGATCGTCGCCGCGAGCGAGCGCCAGGTGCCGGGCATGATCTGCTCCGTCCTGCTGCTCGACGAGGACGGCCACCACTTGCGGCATGCCGCGGCGCACCGCCTGCCGGACGATTGGGTCGCGGCGGTCGACGGCCTGGAGATCGGCTCGGGCGTCGGCTCCTGCGGCGAGGCCGCGTTCACCGGGCGGCGCACGATCGTCCGCGACGTGGCGGTGGACCCGCGCTGGGAGAGGTTTCGCGCCGCGGCGCTGGCACACGGGCTGCGCGCCTGCTGGTCGGAGCCGATCCGCTCGGCCGGGGGCGAGTGCTTGGGCACCTTTGCGATGTACTACGCCGAGCCGCGCGAGCCGACCTCGGAGGAGATCCGCTTGATCGAGGTCGCAGCGGATCTCGCGGGCATCGCCATCGAGCGCCAGCAGGCGCAGCGCCAGCTACGCCTCTACGTCGAGGCGCTGGACGCCGCGCGCAAGGACGCCGTGCACAACGCCGAGCAGCTCGCCGAGGCACGCGACCAGGCCGTGGCCGCGACGCGCAGCAAGTCGGACTTCCTGGCCAACATGAGCCACGAGATCCGTACGCCGATGAACGCGGTGATCGGCATGACCGGGCTGCTGCTCGACACGCCGATGAGCGACGAGCAGCGCGACTTCGTCCAGACGATCCGCACCAGCGGCGACACGCTGCTCGCCGTGATCAACGACATCCTCGACTTCTCGAAGATCGAGTCCGGGCAGATCGAGCTCGAGCGCCAGCCGCTCGAGCTCAGGCGCTGCCTCGAGGACAGCCTCGACCTGCTCGGCCAGAAGGCGGGTGACAAGGGCCTGGACCTGGCCTGCGTGATCGACCCCGAGGTGCCGGCAGCGGTGATCGGCGACCTCACCCGCCTGCGCCAGATCCTGGTGAATCTGCTGAGCAACGCGATCAAGTTCACCGACGCGGGCGAGGTGATCGTGGAGGTCTTGGCAGCGCCGGCCGCCGACGGGTGTCGGGAGATCCGCTTCGCCGTCCGCGACAGCGGCGTCGGCATCCCCGCCGATCGCATGGACAGGCTCTTTCGCCCCTTCAGCCAGGTCGACGCATCGACGGCGCGCCGCTACGGCGGCACCGGCCTCGGCCTGACGATCGCCAAGCGCTTCGCCGAGATGATGGGGGGCCGGATGTGGGTCGAGAGCGAGCCCGGGCGCGGCTCGACGTTCCACTTCACGATCGTGACGCCCGAGGCGCCCGCGCCAGCCGGAGAGGCAACCCGCGCCGCCCCGCTCTCCGGCAAGCGCCTGCTCGTGGTCGACAACAGCCCTGGCCAGCGGCGAGCCCTCTGCGCGCAGGCCGGGCATCTGGGCCTCGAGCCGATCGCGGCCGAGGACAGGGCCGCCGCGCTCGCGCGGCTGCAGGGCGGAAATCACTTCGACGCCGTGCTGGTCGATGCCGCCCTGGGTCCGGAGAGCGGCATCGAGCTGGCGCGGGAGATCCGGCGCCTGCGCGGGGAGAGCCTGCCATTGATCCTGGTCAGCCCCGTCGCCGCCACCTCCCGCGGACACTCGCAAGCCTGCGCCGATTCCGTCTTCGCAGCCACGCTGAGCAAACCGGTGCGCGCAGCGCAGCTCTCGGCCGCGCTGCACAAGGCCCTCCGCCACGCTGCCGAGGAGCGCCCCGCAGCCGCGGTGCAGGGGGAGATCGACCGCGAGCTCGGCAAGCGCGCGCCGCTGCGCGTGCTGCTCGCCGAGGACAACCAGATCAACCAAAAGGTGGCGCTCAAGATGCTCGAGCGCATGGGCTACCACGCCGACGTCGCGGCCAACGGCTTCGAGGTGCTCGAGTCGCTGGCGCGCCAGCCCTACGACCTGATCCTCATGGACGTGCAGATGCCGGGCATGGACGGAATCGAGGCGGCACGCCGGGTTCGCGCCGAGCTGCCCTCGGACGATCAACCCTGGATCGTCGCGCTCACCGCCAACGCGATGCGCGAGGACCGCGAGCGCTGCTTGGCGGCCGGCATGGACGGATTCCTGAGCAAGCCGGTCGCGACGCGCGCCCTGGGCGAGGCGCTCGAGCGCTGCGCGACCGCGCGCGCCGCGGGTGCCCGTCGCGCGAGCAACGGCGCCCGGCCCGATGCGGCGAAGCCGCCCGCAGCGATGCACCGCGCGGAGCGGCAGGCGGACCTGAGTCGGACGAGCTCATGAGCGGCCCGCGGCCGCGGCCCGTCACGGCGGCCGCCCGCGCCCACCGCGCCTCACTTGCCGGAGAAGCTCGGCGGGCGCTTCTCGAAAAACGCCTTCATGCCCTCGCCGAAGTCCTTCCCCCTTAGCTCACCCGATCCCCGCGCGCTCCACCCACGAGCGCACCACGATCGAGCGTTGACAGCCGCCGCGCCGAGGCGGCACAACGATGCGCGCAAGGCGCGGAGGACGCGATGCCCCTGGACCCCAAGTGCAAGCTGCTGCTCGAGCTCCTCTCTCCGCCCGAGTGGCGCAGCGTGTCGCAGATGTCCGTCGCCGAGGCACGCGCCCAGATGGAGCGCATGGTCGCCCTGCGCCCTCCCTGCGCGAGCACGGCGCACATCGAGAGTCGCACCCTGCCCGGGCCGCTGGGCGAAATCCCCGTGCGCGTCTACAGGCCCGCGTCGAGAGCGCCGCTCCCGGTGCTTGTCTACCTGCACGGCGGCGGCTGGGTGATCGGCAGCCTGGACTCGCACGAAGGCGTCTGCCGGATGCTGGCCGAGCTCGCCGGCTGTCTGGTCGTCTCGGTCGACTACCGGCTCGCGCCCGAGCACAAGTTCCCCGCGCCGCTCGAGGACTGCTACGCCGCGCTCTCGTGGGTCGCGGCCAACGCCGCGAGCCTGGGCGGCGACCCCGAGCGGATCGCCATCGGTGGCGACAGCGCCGGGGGCACGCTCTCGGCAGCGGTCGCTCTCCTTTCGCGCGATCGCGGCGGACCGCGCCTGGTCCACCAGCTGCTCGTCTACCCGGCCACCGACGTCGCTGGCGATACGGCGTCGTACGCCGAGAACGGCGAGGGCTACTTCCTGACGCGCTCCGACATGCAGTGGTTCTGGGGCCACTATCTGGCCTCGCGAGCCGACGGCGAAAGCCCCTACGCCTCCCCGTTGCGCGCCCCGGACCTCGGCCGCCTGCCCCCGGCAACCGTTCTCACGGCCGAGTTCGACCCGCTGCGCGACGAGGGCGAAGCCTACGCCACGCGTCTCGAGCAGGCCGGCATACCGACCCGCCTGGTGCGCTACGACGGCGTCATCCACGGCTTCTTCGGCATGACCGAGCTGCTCGATCAGTCGAAGCAGGCGCTCGGCGAAGCGGCCGGCCAGCTGCGGCGTTGGTTCGACCCCGTGCGCTGATTCCGAGAACGGGCCGGCTGCTCTGGGTTGCCGGGGAAGCAGCGCTGCGCGCGGGGAGGCTCGGCCCGGCGATCGCTGGCTAGGCCCTCCGCTGCGTGATTCGTGCAATCCGCCCGCTCCTCACGGAGCCAGACTCGGCCGAGGTCGGCTAGCGCTTCGCGGGCGGCGCAGCCGGCGCCGCGTCGCGCTGCTCGATGGCTCGCGCTTCGGCGATGATCTGCTCGGCCGTCTTGCCCTGCAGGGCCTCGGCCAGGATCGCCTGGGCGCCGGCTGCGTCGAGGTTCTTTCCGGGAGCCTTGGGAAGCGCGTCCTGGACCACCAGGCCGAACGCCTTGTCGAGCTCGGCCTGCCGCTCGGCGGGGAGCGAGGCGCGCACCGCCGCCAGGGATGCGGCCATGGCTTGATCGCCGGACAGGTCGAGCCGGGGCACCTCGCTTGGGGGTGGCGAGCTGCAGCCCAGGATCAGCATCGAGCATATCGTCGTCGCCGCACGCCGCATGGCTCACCCTCGCTGCGGGACGTCGCCCGACGGCGCCCGATCGCGCTCGTGCAGCCCGTGCTGGCGCATCCTCCAGACGAGCAGGTCGATGCGGTCCTGCCCGAAGAACGGTTCGCCGTCGAACACCATCGTCGGCACGCCCCAGTGGCCCGCGGCCTCGAGGTCCGCCTGGCTTTGCGCGATCGCCACATCGAGCCGTGCGGCCTCCCGTGCGGCGACGGCGTCCATCTCGGCCAGGTCGCAGCCTGCTCGGGCTGCCGCCTGGGAGAGGTGCTCGCCTTGGTCCCAGCCGACCACGTGACCGCTCCAGATGAGCCGCGAAACCTCGTCGATGAAGAGCAGCCCGCGGCCGCGCTCCGCTGCGAGCTGCCCCAGGCGGGTCAAGCGGTGGGCGTAAGGCTGCTCGGCCGCGACCCGGCGCGTCGCGAAGTCCTGCACCACCGGATCGGGACGTGGCCAGGCGTAGTCGATGCCGAGCTGCTGCGCGATGCGCATCGTGTCGCGCAGCAGATAGGGCGGCCACAGCGGGTTCACGCGCTCGAAGAACTCCGGAGAGCGGACCGCCAGCGGCAGCACCGGCCGCACCCGCACCTCCACGTCGAGCTCGCGCTCCAGGCGCACGATGCGCCCGGTCGCCAGGTAGGAGTAGGGGCTGCGGAAGGACCAGTAGAGGTCGAACGAGAGCGCCATGGGACGCTGCCCTTATCGTCCTGCGCTCGCGCCGCGGTCAACCCCGGAAGCCGTACCCTGCAGGCCCGCGGCCTTACGCGACCCGGGCGCCGTTGCCGTGGCGGCCGAGCGCGAGACGAGCCCGCCGCGGCCGCCCGCGGCGACGTCGCCGAGCAGACGGGCGAAGGCGCCGTCGATCCCCTGGCCCGAGCGAGCGGCCTCGGAGACCGCCGTCATGCCCTCGAGCATTCGCCGGTGTCCCTCCTCGCTGCGGAAGTCGAGCGTCGCCTCGTCGCCGAGCAGCGCTGCGGTCCACCCCAGGCTCCTGGCGGCGCGTGCGGCGAGACGCGCGCGGGCCGGATCCGCCGGCTCGTGGGCATACGAGTAGAGCAGCATCGCCACGGCCATGCGCGAGGCGCGCGTCCGACAATAGCCGCGCTCGCGCGTGCGACGCGGCACCTCGCGCGGGTCGGTGAAGGCGGCCACCCAGTCGCCCAGCGAGTTGCGCTCGCACTGCGCGGCGATCCACGCGGCGTTTTCCGCCCAGACGGCGCGGGCCAGTGCCGTCGCCTCCTCGATCGCCGGGCGGCGCCCGAAGGTGACCACCGAGCTCCACTGCCCGCCACCGTGCACGCGCAGCAATCCGTCCTGCTGCCACGCGGCCAGGACGGCGTCGCCCGGCGGCAGGGCGAGCACGAAGACCTTCTCGGCGACGCTGGTCGATTCGGCCGGGTCGACCGGCGGCTGCACCTCCACCCAGTGGCCGCGCTCGCCGCGCGTGTCCGCCCAGACCGCGATCGCGCTGGGCACGTAGCTGGCGTAGCCCCAGAGCAGCCGCCCCTCGAGGCCGGCCTCTCGGATCACCCCTGCGTCGGCGCGCATCTCGCTCCAGTCGAGCATGCGCGGATAGGGTCGCACCAGCCAGGCGAGTTCGCCGCCCAGGCCGGGCACGCCGAGCGGGAAGACCGTGGCCACCACGACGATCGCCGCACTGGCCACGGCTCGTGCCACCGGGCGACGCCAGCGATCGAGCCAGGTCGCGATCGCCGCACCGCCCACCGCGGCACCGGCGAGCGCCGACTGCAGCACGAACCGCGAGGGATCCTGCACGAGCCAGACCAGCGGCGCACCCAGCCAGGCGACGAGAAACGCTCGCCGGCGCGGTGCTCGGAGCGCGAAGCCCAGGCCCGCGACCCAGAAGAGGTCGACCAGCGGATCGACGAGCCAGGCCGTGTCGCCCTTCTGCCCGATGTAGTAGGCGCGCGAGCGCAGGAAATGCACCCAGTAGGGGGACGTCAACACAGCCGTGCCGGCGCCCGTCGCGAGCAGGTCCCGCCAGCGGCCGGCGAGCAGTGCGGCCAGCAGCAGGCCCAGCGGCGCCGTGGCGAACCCGCCCAGGTGGCCGTAGCAGGCGAGCGCGGCGACGACGCAGGTGGCCGCCAGGCGGCGCTCGAGGAAGAAGTGGATCGCCCAGGGCGTAAAGATGAACATCCACGCGGAGGGGAGATTGACGTAGAACGACCCCGAGGCGAACGCGCTGCCGGCCAAGGCCGCCGCCGCGAGCAGCCCGGCGAGCTCGCCCCCGGCGCGCCGTGCGAAGAAGACGGCCGTCGCGATCGCGGCGAGCCAGCAGGCGATGCCGAGCAGGGCGTTGGCGATCACGAAGTCGTCGCCCGTGCCCCCCAGCGCCCGGCCGAGCGCGGCGATGAGCAGGTGGACGAGCGGCCCCTGCAGGTTCGGCCGACCCGCCGGCGCGTAGTGGATCGCGTCCCAGAAGTAGGTGCCGTGCAGGGCGTACTGCCGGCCGAGAGCGGTGTGGTAGGCCGAGTCCACGCTGACCCGGTGGTCGGGGAGCGCGGCGAGCAGCAGCCCGAGGTGCAGCGCGACCACCGCCGCCGTCGCCAGGCGCAGCACGGCTCGCGAGCTGCGCGGGCTCACTTCGTCCGCCCGGGGGCGAGCCTGCGCGCAGCCCAGGTGGAGAGCCCGTCGAGCACCGGATCCTCGAGGTGCGCGCGCCAGCGTGCCAGGGCGTCGTCGAGCACCTCGCGGGTGTAGAGCCGACCACCAGCGATCACCGCGTCGAGCGTCTCGAGCGCGCCCAGGTCGCGCGTCGGATCGGCGCGAAACAGCAGGACGTCGGCCGGAGCGCCGGGCGCGATGGCGCCGAGGCCGGGCTCGCCGAGGAACGTCCCGGCACGGCTGGTCGCCGCCGTCCAGACCTCCTCGACCGTCAGGCCCGCGCCGACCAGGAGCCGCATCTCCTCGTGCAGGCTCACGCCGGGCACGACGAAGGGGTTCATCGTGTCGGTGCCCACGTGAATCGCCACGCCCGCTGCATGGAGGCGGCGCACCACGTCCGCGGCCCCCGCGGGTGCCTCCTCGAGATCGCGCCAGCGCTCGGCGCTGAGCGTCGCAAAGCGCCGGTCGAAGGCGGGATCCCAGAGGATCTCTCGATAGTAGCGGGGCAGGAGCTTCGCCGGCGCGCTCTCCCGCTCGCCCGCCCAGTCGGACATGCGCGAGGCGTGCTCGTAGACCACGAGCGTCGGGGTGTGCGCGATGCCGAGCGCCGCAGAGGTGGTCACCACGCTGCGGATGCGCGCCTCGGTGAGCGGTCGGCCCTTCTCCTCGAAGCCCGTCAAGTGCTGGACGTCGTCGAGGTGTGCCTCCGCGAACTGCACCTGCTCCGGGACGTGGCCGATCACCTCGAGGCCACGCTGTGCCGCGGCATCCTGGATGGCGGTGAGAGCCTCGGGCGAGACCCCGTCGTAGACCTTGATGCAGTCGGCGCCACCGGCGGCGATCTCGGCGACGGCCGCGCCTGCCTCGTCGGCGTCGTGTACGACGCGCGACCCGGACCAGAACGGCGGGTCGCCGTCGATCAGCGGGCCGCAGGCGAAGACGCGCGGCCCGGCCATCCTCCCCTCGCGGACTCGCTTGCGTGCGGCGTAGGCCGTCCCGTCGAGATCGCCGGTGTCGCGGATGGTCGTCACGCCGTGCGCGAGGAAGAGCAGGTGAGCCAGCGCGACGTCTCCCAGCGGCGTGTCCGGCGGGTGATGGACGTGCATGTCGATCAGCCCGGGCAACGCGAAATCGCCTGCGAAGCTGGCTTCGCCGGGGTGCGCTCGGGCGGGGCCACCGGCAGAGCCGAGGCCGTCCACGCCGCCGGCAGCCGGCTCGACGGAGACGATTCGACCTCTCTCGATGGAGATCGTGCGCTGCGCCTGGCGGCCCTGGCCCGGCTGAACGACGGTGACGTCGGCGATGCGCAGGGCATCCGCCGCGGGCACGGCGACATGCGGCGGCGCAAGCCGGCTCCACAGCCAGACGCCGGCGGCGCCGAATGCGACGGCGACGACCAGGAGCGCCCGGAGGAGACGCTGCACCACGCTCCATTTGTAGCCGGGCCTCATGGGACGCGACAAGCGGCCGGTCCCCGGCTGTCCCCGGCCGGGCTTGCCTACGCGCCGGGCGCGGCCGGCACGAGGCGGCGCTGCAGGGATCCGGGCTGCAGGAGGAGATCGGCCAGCGTGCGGCGGTCGAGCACGGCGAAGAAAGCGCCCAACGCCTCCTCGAGGACCCCGCTCAGTCGACAGGGCCCGGCGATCGGACAGCTCTGGTCGCCGCCGTCGAAGCACTCGACCAGCGCCAGGTCGGCTTCCGTGGCGCGGACCACTTCCCCCAGGTGGATCTCCACCGGCCGACGCGCCAGGCGCACCCCCCCTCTGCGCCCGCGGATGGTCTGCAAGACACCCGAGCGGGCGAGATCCTGGACCACCTTCATCAGGTGGTTCTCCGAGACCCGGTAGGCCCGAGCGATCTCGCCCACCGTGCACACGCGTCCCGGGTTCAGCCCGAGGTACATGAGCACGCGTAGCGCGTAGTCGGAGTAGCGGGTCAGTCTCACGCCGATGCTCTGCGACGCGGGTCGCGGCCGTCAAAACTCGTACCGAAAATATTGCTTTTGGGCAACCCGGGAGCTAGAGCTACGCCTCGATGTCGGCCAGCGCAGACCGCACACCGAGCACGTCGAGTATGCCGAGTGCGCCGAGCGCCCCGAGCCACCGGGGCAGCTCGCCGGCGAGGAGCTCTCCCGACCGCGCGGCGCTCGTCGGGGCGCTGCTTCCCCCGTCGTTCTTCGCGGTGGCCGTTTGCTGCTTCGGCATCGCGCTCGGCGCGACGCCGCTGCTCGCCGGACAGCTGCTCGAGCACTTCTACGAGCGGCGCATCCTGGCGCTCACCCACATGATCACGCTCGGCTGGGTGAGCGCGACGATGCTCGGCGTGCTCTACCGCTACGTGCCGGCCCTGGTGAAGCGACCCCTGCCCCGGCCGGGCGCGGCGGCGGTGCAGCTCGCAACTTTCTGCGCGGGCGTCGCCGGCCTGGTGACGAGCTTCTGGGTCGGCTGGTGGCCCGGGGCGACCGCCTCGGCAACCCTGCTGGCGGCCTCGGTGGCGCTGGTCTGCTGCAACCTCTGGCCGCTGCTCTGGTCGGCGCCGCGTCACGGCGTCGCCGAGATCGGCATCCTCGCGTCGACCGGCTTCCTGCTGGTCGCCGCGACGCTCGGCGCGCTGCTCGCGCTGAACAAGACGGTGCCCGTGCTGGGCGGCGGCCTGCTGTCGAATCTCGGTGCCCACGCGGCGCTGGCCGCGCTGGGCTGGGTCGGCTTGACCGCCTGCGCGCTGTCGTTCCGCTTCCTGCCGGCCTTCGTCCTGCCGGCTCTCGACAAGGCCGAGGCCGCGCGGCGCCAGGTCATCGCCATGGGCCTTCTGGTGCTGGCGCTCGCCACGGCGCTGCTCGCGCGCAGCCCTCTGGTGTGGCCGCTGGCCGCCGCGCTCGCCGTGGCGGTGCTGGTACACGCCTGGCTCCTGATGCGTGTCGTGGCGAGCCACCAGCTGCCGCTCGACTGGACCGTGTGGCACGCGGTGGCGGGCGCCGGATGGTGCGCCATCGCCGTCGCGGGCGGGGTCGGCCTGGTCGGCACGGGGGCGCAGTCCGCCTTCGGCGCTCGCCTGGCCGCCGCCTACGCGGTGGTCGGCCTGCTCGGCTGGATCTCGAACCTGATCCTCGGCGTGTCGTACAAGCTGTTTCCGGCTTTCTCGGGAGCCGCGCGGACCACCCTTGGGCGCCGCGTGATCCCGATCTCGACGCTCGGCGTCCCCGAGCGCCTGAAGCCCCCGGTGTTCGTCCTGTTCAACACCGGCGTAGCACTCACCGCTGCGAGCCTGGTCCTCGGGTGGGCGCAAGGGCTGGTACCCGGGACGGCCGCGCTCGCGGCCGCTGCGGTCCTCTACGCAGTCGCCATGCTGCGCACCCTGGCCTGCGTGCTCGTCGAGCCGCGCCGGTCGGACCCCCTGGCGGTGCTGCCGTAGGCTCTGGCCCAAGCACCGGCACCCGCCATGCGGGGGCCGCCGCCCGGCCGAGGGCCCTGAGGCAGGCACCCAACGCTGGACTCGCGGCCCAGTCCTCGCGATAACCGCACCCGGGCCGTAGGATCGGGGCCAGCGAGGGGCTACTGGCCTCGAACATCGGCCGGGGGCGCACGCGCTGCCGCGCATGAAGGACCATCGCTCAGATCCGGCCCACCCCGACACGGGTCAGCCCGACGAGCTGCCCTGGCGGGAGATCGCCGGTGCCCTGTCCGCCGCGACGGGCGAGGAGTTCTTCCGCGAGCTGACCCGCTGTCTCGCCGAGGTTCTCGGCGCGAGCTTCGCCTTCGTCGGTGAGTGCCTCGACGACCAGAGCGACGCGATCGAGACGCTCAGCGTCTGGGCCGAGGGCCAGCCTGGGGCCAACTTCCGCTACCCGCTGGCCGGGACCCCATGCTCGGACGTGGTCGGGCACCGAGAAACCTGCTGCCATCCGTCGGGCGTCCAGGCGCGCTTCCCGGCCGACGAGATGCTCGCCCGCCTCGGAGCGCAGGCCTACGTCGGCACGCCGCTGCGCAGCTCGAGCGGCGCGGTGATCGGCCTGGTCGCGGCGTTGAGCCGCTCTCCCCTGGCTGCGGAGCGTGCCGCGCGGGAGGTCGTGCAGATGTTCGCCCGGCGTGCCGCCGCCGAGCTCGAGCGCCGCAGGGCGGAGCGCGACCGGGCGCGCTTGAGCTCGGTCGTCGAGCAGTCGCCGCAGGCGATCTTCGTCACCGACGTCGCCGGGACGATCGTCTACGCCAACCCGGCGTGCGAGCGCTCGACGGGCTTCGCCCCGGCAGCGCTCCTGGGAAAGACTCCCCGCGTGTTCCGCTCGGGCAATCAGAGCGACGACGTCCGCGCTCGCCTCTTGCAGACCATCCTCGCGGGTCGCACGTGGCACGGCGAGATGGTGAACTGCAGGCCCGACGGCACACAGTGGGTCCAGGAGCAGACCATCGGCCCGGTGCGCGACGAGCACGGCGAGATCACCCACTTCGTGGCGATCGGCCAGGACGTGACGCAGCGCCGGCGCGCCGAGGAGGAGCGCGCCACGCTGCTCGCCGTGGCACGCGACGTCTCGACGACGCTCGATCGCCACGAGCTGATGCAGCGTGTTCTCGACCACACCGCCCGCGGGCTGGGCTGCGAGCGCGTGCTGGCCTACTACATCGAGGCGAGCCGGGGCGTGGTCCGGGTGGTGGCGCATCGCGGTCTTCCGCCCGACCTCGCGCGAGAGATCGCCGCCATGGAGTTCGCCCTGGACGCCCCGATCGTCGAGCGCATGATCCACGGCGGCCCGTTGCTGCTGGACCGCTCCTCGGACCAGCCCTGGCTGCCGCAGGGATTTCTCGAGCACTTCCGCATCGAGGCCGCGGCGATCGCGCCGCTCACCGTGCGCGGCCGGGCACTAGGCGCCCTGGTCGCCGTGTGCGGCGAAGGCCACGACCCGCTCTCCTCCCAGGCAGAGAAGGTGCAGCTCCTGCAGAGCATCGCCCAGCAGCTGGCGGTCGCGATCGAGATGAGCGATCTCTACGAGGCGCAGCGCGACGAGGCGGCCATCGCCGGCGCGTTGGCCCGAGCCGGCCAGGAGCTCCTCGGGCCGACGAGCACGGCGGATCTGATGCAGCGGCTCTGCAAGCTCACCGCCGAGATGCTCGAGTGCGAGTGGGCCGGAATTCTGCTGCCAGCGCCCGACGAGGAGGGCGTCTGGGTCAGCGGAGCGCTCTACGGCGCGCCGCCCGAGGCGAGCGAGATGCTCCGTCTGCTGCGCTTTCCCGAGCAAGCCTGGCCCGGCCTGCGCGAGCGCGTGCTGCGCGACGGCGTCGTCCGGCAGCCCGCGGCAGAGATCGCCGATCCGGCCTTCCGCGGGCTCGCACGCGAGCTCGGCATCGTCGCCGTGACACACATCGCGCTGCGCCGCGGCAGCGAGCTGCTCGGGCTGCTCGACGCCATCGACCGGCCCGCCGGCGCGCACGCACCCCTGGCGGCGGGCCCGCCGTCGAGCGAGCCGGAGGCCGCTTCGCCGCAGCCCGAGGTGCGACACGTGGGCCGGCGCGATCGGCTGGCGCGGGGCCTCTCGCAGATCGGCTCGCTCGCCCTGGAGCGCGTCCGGGTGATCGAGGAGCTCGAGCGCGCCAACCACATCAAGTCGGATTTTCTGGCCACGATGTCGCACGAGCTGCGCACCCCGCTGAACGCGATCATCGGCTACAGCGAGCTGCTGCTCGAGAGCGCCTTCGGGCGCCTCGATCCGGGCCAGGCCGAGCCGCTGCAGCGCATGCTGGCGGCGAGCCTCGAGCTCGCCGAGCTGATCAGCAACACGCTCGACTTGAGCCGGCTCGATGCGCAGCGCGTCTCGCTCGACGTCGAGCGGGTGAGCCTCGCGGAGGTGCTGGCCGAGGTCGAGAGCGAGACGCTGGCGCTGCGCGAGCGGGCCGGCCTGAGTCTCGCCCGCGAGCTCGAGCCCGGCCTGCCGCTGCTGCACACGGATCGCAACAAGCTCAAGGTCGTCCTGAAGAACCTCCTGGGCAATGCCTTCAAGTTCACCGACCGGGGCGGGGTGACGGTGCGCGCGCGCCGGCACGACGGCGGGGTGGAGATCAGCGTCGCGGACACGGGCATCGGCATCGGGCCGGACCTTCTCCCCGTGATGTTCGAGCCGTTTCGCCAGGGCGACACGTCGACGACCCGCGTCTATGGCGGTGTCGGCCTGGGCCTGCACATCGTCCGCCGCCTGCTCGCCCTCATGGGTGGGAGGATCGAGGTGGAGAGCGAGCCGGGCCGCGGCTCGACCTTCCGCGTCTGGATCCCGGAGCGGCCACCCCGAACGGCGGCTCTCCTGCAACGCCCCGCTCCGGCCAGCGGAGCGTGAGCTGGAATCCCCGGACGGCTCTCGGCGTGCCCGTGGCCCGCCGCGCCCGCGGATGCAGGCCCAGCAGCCAAGGGTCCTCACCGCCGCCGGGTGGCCGTCAAGCGACGCCGGCCGCGCGTGCGTCGCGCCAGGCCACCGGCATCGCATCGGTGGTGCGGGCGATCCCGATCCGGCCGGCGGGGTCGACGAGGATCAGCCCGGCTCGCGCACCCAGGCGCTGCTCCAGCGTGGCCAGCGCCTGGCGCGCCGCAGCCTCCGGCAGGGCACCGCGCGCCAGCGAATCCCCCACCAGTGCCCCCACCGCATCGAGCCGCGCGTCAATCGCCCCCTTGTCCAGCAGCGGCGCCAGCAACCAGTGGCGCAGCAGGCGCGCCTCCATCGGCGTCTGCGTGCGATCGAACACGCCCA
>CAZGUU010000098.1:0-15816 GCA_964529315.1 uncultured Enterobacteriaceae bacterium | reverse complement strand
CCCCCCCCCCCCCCCCCCCCCCCCCCCCCCCCCCCCCCCCCCCCCCCCCCCCGAATCCTCGGTGCCGGTCGCGCCGAGGTGCGGACGATGCCGGGGATCGGCCCCTACCGGAGGCGCCCGTTGGCCTCTGGATTCGGGATTGCCAGTCCCGATCTCGGAAGGAGCGCCAGGCCTCGCCGTCCCCTATGTCCATGGGATCCCTGAGAATTTGGAGGATTCACCGGGTGATTGCGATCCGCGTGCTTGCGCTCGGCCGTGGCACGGGGTGTGCGGTGAGGTTCGGAGCGTCGAGAGTTCTGCGGCCCGGGGGGAGGTGGATGACCGAGCCCGCGAGAATCCTCCTGGTCGACGACGAGGAGGTGATCGTGTTCGCCGTGGGCGAGTTCCTGCGCGCGCGGGGCTATGTCGTGGATGGGGCGTGCAGCCGCCGCGAGGCGGAAGCCCTGATCGAGGCCCAGAGGTACGCAGTGGTGATCTCCGACCTCCGCCTCACGTCGCACGACGACCGGGATGGCCTGGCCGTGTTGAGTCGTGCGCGGGAGATGTCGCCGCAGACTCGCCTGGTGCTCCTCACCGCCTATGGAGATCCTGCGACCCGCGCCGAGGCGAGGCGCCGGGGCGTGGACTGCGTGCTCGACAAGCCGCTACCGGTGGCGGAGCTCGAGGCGGTCGTCGGAAGGCTCCTGGCAGCAGCGCAAGACGGCCAGGAGCAGGAGGCGGAGCCGGGATCAGGCGGCGCACGACCCCCCTCGACGACCAGCCAGCGGCGAGGCCCGAGGCCGAGCCGCGGCGGGTAGCCACCCCACCCGCCGACATGCCGGCCCTGATCGACCGCATTCCCGCGATCGTCTACGTCGTCGCGCCAGACGCGGCCCGGAGCATGCTCTGGGCGAGTCGGCAGGTCGAGCCGCTGCTCGGCTTCGCGCAGGCCGAGTGGCTCGCCGATCCGGGGCTGTGGTCGCGCCGCCTCCACGCGGCAGACCGCGACCGGGTGCTCGCCCAGTTTGCTCGAGTCGCCGAGACCGGCGAGCGCTTCCACTGCGAGTACCGCCTGATCGCCAAGGACGCGCGCGTGCGGTGGCTTCTCGACGAGGCGGCACCGATGCGCGACGCCGCCGGCGCGCTGCGCTGCTTCGAGGGCGTGATGCACGACGTCACGGAGCGACGGGAGGCCGAGGAAGGCCGCGCCAGGCTTCAGGAGGAGCAGCGCTATGCCGAGGTCATGGCCGCGCTGGGCTCGTTGGTTGCCGGCATGGCGCACGAGGTGCGCAATCCTCTGTTCGGCATGACCGCGACCATCGATGCGCTCGATGCCCGGCTCGGGCCGGACTCGCCCTGGGCGAGCTACCTGAAGGTGTTGCGCGCCGAGGCCAGCCGCCTGGCCGAGCTGGTGCGCGATCTGATCGAGTACGGCAGGCCGGGCCAGCCGGACGTGGTGCCGTGCTCGATCCAAAGCGTGGTCGCCGCCGCCGCGCAGGGGTGCGTCGCGCTCGCCGAGCAGTCCGGCGTCGAAATCGCGACCTGTGCCAGCCACGAGCGGGCCGGTGCGGCCGAGCGCCCGGTGCCCCTGGTGGAGGCCGATCCGCCACGCCTGCGGCTCGCGCTGCAGAATCTCCTGGCCAACGCGATTCAGCACTCGCCGGCGGGCGAGCGTGTCACGGTGACCGTCCAGCCGGCGCGCCCCGGAGACTCCTCGTGGGTCGAATGCCGGGTCGAGGACCGCGGGCCGGGCTTCGCGGCCGAGGATCTGCCCCGGATCTTCGATCCTTTCTTCAGCCGCCGCCGGGGTGGCACGGGCCTGGGCCTGGCGATCGTGCGGCGGATCGTCGAGGAGCAAGGGGGTGTCGTGCTCGCCGCCAACCGCCCGCAAGGAGGTGCAGTGGTCACGGTGCGCCTGCCGGCCGCAAGGGGCTTGGCCGTCAGCTCATGACTAAGATCAGTCAGCTTCATGGCCTCTGGTAGTGAAGCGCGTGTCTCTGCCCGGCAAAGTTCCCACGACTTGCTTCGACGCGGGGGTGTGGGAGTGGGCTTTTCCTTTCCGGCAATTTACTTCGAGGCGACGCGCCTCTGTAACTTGCAGTGCCCGATGTGCATGACGGGCAGCAACGACGCGGAGCGCGTCCGGGCGAGTCGCCGCCGCGAGCTCTCGTACGAAGAGATCCGCGACCTGGTGCTGATCCCTGGCAAGCGCCTGGGCGTCATCGCGGTGGGCTGGAGCGGTGGCGAGTTCCTGCTGCGCAAGGACGCGACGGATCTGCTCCGGCTCACGGTGGACCTGGGCCTGCGCTGCAAGCTGTGCAGCAACGGCGAGCTTCTCGACCGGGCCAGGCTCAGCGAGCTCAAGGAGGCGACCCGCGGCGAGCTGACCATCGCGCTGGGCCTGAACTCGATCGACGACGGCAACGAGTGGAGCCGCGATGCGACGCCCGACCGGACCATCGAGGTGCTCGAGCTGTGCCGCGAGCTGGGCATCGACCGCCACGTGATCGTCACCATCGGCAAGCACAACACCGAGACCTTCGAGCGCACCATCCAGTACCTGGTCGAGCGACGGATCTCGTACAACCGCGCGCCCCTGGTGGGTCGCGGCTCGGGCTGCGGCTTCTTCGAGCAGATGGCCTTCTCGCGCGAGGATCTGGAGAAGAGCTTCCATCCCGCGCTGCGCCGCACGGTCAACGGCTACGTGAGCTACACGCCGTTCTTCCTCTCCCCTGAGATCTACGAGGAGGCTTCTGGCGGCCGGCGCAACGGCACCGTGGGGTGCAACCCCCCGGTGGGCTGCTGGGTCGGCAACTGGCTCACGCTCAACGCCGAGGGCGACGTCTCGGTGTGCCCGGTGCTGCTCGACACGGTGAACGCCGGCAACGTGCGCGACAAGCCGCTCGACCGCCTGGTCGAGGAGAGCGAGCTGTTCGCCAAGCTGCTCGATCGAGCCAATCTAAAGGGCCGCTGCGGGCGCTGCCGCTACCAGTACACCTGCGGCGGCTGCCGGGCGATGGCGCTCTACCACTCGGGCGACATCCTCGGCGAGGACCCGACCTGCTTCTTCGACCCGGTGGACCGCAACCAGGTGAGCGAGCACGAGGCCGAGACCAACCGGCACTTCAAGAAGTACCTCCTGGTTGCGCGCCACGCGGGGGTCTACCAGCGGGTGAAGCGGGAGCCGCGCGGCGCCGCAGCCCAGGGGGCCGAGGCGCGATCCGCCGACACCGGTGCGGCGAGCGTGCAAGGCGACGGCGCCCAGCCGGCCGGCGGCGCTTCGCGCGGACAGGCAGCTGCGCAGGGCGCGAGCGCGGCGGAGAGCCGCTCCCGCGCAGCGGGGCAGGCCACAAGCGTCCCTGGGCCGTCGGACCGAGCCGATCAGGCAAGCCGGCCCGGCGCCTGATCCTGGCTCGGCCTCTCGAGGACGGATCCCCGTCCCCGCCCGGTTCTGCGTCGCGATTGCGCTGATGGCGTGAGGCCGGCGCGCGCGGCCTCGAGGCGCGCGATCGCGCGCCCGACGGGGAGCCGTGCCTTCAGCCGGGCTCGCGCCGGCCCGCCGCGTGGCGCGCCGCGAGCCAACCGAAGGTCATGGCCGGGCCGATGGTCGCTCCGGGCCCGGGATAGGTGTTGCCCATCACCGATGCCGAGGTGTTCCCGACCGCGTAGAGCCCCTCGATCACCGAGCCGTCGTCGCGCAGCACGCGGGCGTGCTCGTCTGTGACCAGGCCGCCCTTGGTTCCGATGTCGCCGGGCCACATCTGGACGGCGTAGAAAGGGGGCTTCTCCAGCGGCGCCAGGCACGGATTGGGGCGGTTGGCGGGGTCGCCGTAGTAGCGGTCGTAGGCGCTGTCGCCGCGGCAGAAGTCGAGGTCCTTGCCGGAGCGCGCCATGGCATTCATGCGCTCGACGGTGCGCGCGAGCCCCGCGGCATCGACGCCGATCATCCGGGCGAGCTCGGCGAGCGAGCCGGCGCTCTTCACGTAGCCCGTGCCGCGGTACTCCTTGGGGATCCTGCGTCCGGGCGGCAGGAAGCCGAAGGCGTAGCGGCTGCGAAAGCTCTGGTCCATGATGAAGTGGGCTGGGATGCACGGGGTGTGCTCGCCGTGGCGCGCATACATCGCGTGGACCACGGCGACGTACGAGGCCGCCTCGTTGGTGAAGCGCTGGCCGGTGGCGTCGACCAGGATCGCCCCGGGAAGGCTGCGCTCGTTCACGTGGAACAAGGGGCCTTCGGGGCGCAGCGTGGAGGGGCCCCACCAGGCATCGTCCATCAGGTCGATCGCCCCGCCGATCGCCATCCCGGCGCGGATCGCATCGCCCGTGTTTCCCGGGCAGCCCATCGTCCACGCGGTGCCGATCGGCGGCCGCTGGTAATGGGCACGCATCGCGGCGTCGTGCTCGAAGCCGCCTGCGGCGAGCACGACGCCGCGGGTGGCGCGGATCGTTCTGCGCTGGCCCTCCACCTCGGCGACCACCCCGACCACGCGGTCGCCCTCGACCACCAGCTCGACGAGCGGCGAGCGCAGGCGCAGCTCGATTCCCGCGTCGCGCAGCGACAGGCGCAGCCGGGCGATCAGCGCCAGGCCCATGGTGAGGCACTTGGTGCCGGTCGCCAGGTTCCAGAGCATCCGGCCGCCGACCTTGAGCGCCATCGCCTTGCCCTGCCACGTGGTGCGAACCACGGTCAGGGCGCGGAACTCGGTGGCGGTGAAGGCGAGGCCCGCGGGGATGTCCATGTTCTGCGGCCGCAAGCCGGCGAGGTCGCTGCCCAGGCGCCGGCCGTCGAACGGGGCGGCCTCGAGGCCCCGGCCCTGGGCCATCCCGCCGGGCCGCTCCGGGTAGTAGTCGGAGTATCCGGGCATGCGAACCAGCTCGAGGTGCGAGTGATCGCGCAGGAACTCGACCATGCGCGGCGCGTTGACCAGGTAGGTATCTTGCAAGCTGCGTGGCCTGCGGTTTCCGACGGTGGCCGCCATGTAGCTGCGGGCGGCATCCAGTGAGTCGGCTATTCCCTCGCGGGCGAGCAAATAGTTGTTTGGCACCCACATGCCGCCGCCCGAGAGGGCGGTCGAGCCGCCGTAGTATTCGGTCTTCTCGAGCAGCAGCGGCCGTAGGCCCTCGTGCGCTGCCGCCAGGGCGGCGGTCATCGCACCGCCGCCGGAGCCGATGACCACCAGGTCGGCTGCTTCCATCGGGCCAGCCATCGCTCTCACCCCACCTTCTGCTTGCGCTGCGCCGCGAGTCGCGCCAGCCGAGGCTCAGCTCGGGTGATACCCGCCCAGCGGGAACATTTCATCGCTCGCCAGATGGGAAGTGGAGAAAGCGCTGGCAGACGGCAGTCGAGGGATCTCTTGCCCCGCTCCCAATGGAGGCCGCCGGAGCACGTCGAGACGCAGGACCTGACGAACGTCAGCTACCCATCGAGCGAAGCGCATTTTGGGCCTCCCTACCGAACGGTAGGACGGGTCCGTACGTCTTGATGCGTAGGCGAGGTGTCTGGAGGCGGCGATGCTGCTGACACGAAGGGGATTCCTCCGCACGGCGGGGAGCGCAACGGTCCTGCTCACGCTCGACCGGCTCCTGCCGGGCGGTGCGGCGTGCGCCTCCGGGGCGCCCGAGGGCGGCCTGCCCAGGCTGCCCGACTACCGCACGTGGGAGGACCTCTATCGGACCCGCTGGTCGTGGGACAAGGTCGTGCGCAGCTCGCACTTCGTGAACTGCTGGTACCAGGCGCACTGCGCCTGGGACGTCTTCGTCAAGGACGGCTTGGTGTGGCGCGAGGAGCAGGCCGCCGACTACCCGGCGGTGCGCGACGACACGCCCGACTTCAACCCGCGCGGCTGCCAGAAGGGTGCCTGCTACAGCGCCCGGATGTACGACCCGACCCGGGTCAAGTACCCGCTCAAGCGGGTCGGCGAGCGTGGCTCGGGGAAGTGGCAGCGCATCTCCTGGGACCAGGCGCTCACCGAGCTCGCCGACCTGATGATCGACACCATGCAGCGCGAGGGTGGCGACCGGATCATCTGGTCGCTCGGCCCGCTCTACACCTTCGGCACCTTCTCCGCCGGCCACACCCGGCTCTCCCACCTGCTCGACAACACCACGCTCGACATGAACACCGAGATCGGCGACGGGCACCCCGGCGCTGCGGTGACCTTCGGCAAGATCGTCGCGGAGCGCTCGGCCGACGACTACTTCTTTTCCGACATCATCCTGGTCTGGGGCTGCAACCCGCTCTACACGCAGATTCCCAACGCGCACTTCTTCACCGAGGCGCGCTACAAGGGCGCGCAGGTCGTGACCATCGCCCCCGACTACAACGCCTCGGCGATCCACGCCGATCAGTGGATCCCGATCAACCCGGGAACCGACGCCGCCTTCGGTCTGTCGCTCGCCCAGGTGATCGTCGCCGAAGGCCTGCACGACCAGGCCTTCCTGCGCGAGCAGACCGACATGCCCTTCCTGGTGCGCGCCGACGACGGGCGCTTCCTGCGCCAGAGCGACATGGAGAAGGACGGCTCGCCCGAGGTGCTCTACGTGCACGACGCCAAGAGCGGGCGCGTGGTCGAGGCGCCGCGCGACGCGCTCGGGTTGGGCGAGATCGTCCCCTCCCTCGAGGGTGCCTTCCGGGTGCGCACGCTCACCGGCACGGTCAAGGTGCGGCCGGTCTTCTCCCTGCTGCGCCGCTCGTTGGAGCGGCAGTACCGGCCCGAGCGTACGGCTGCGACCACCGGCGTCCCGCCCGAGATGGTGCGTGACCTGGCGCGGCGCATCGGACGCGCCCGCGCCGTCTCCAACGTCACCTCGAGCAACATCGCCAAGTACTACCACGGCAACCTGATGGAGCGGGCGCAGATCCTGGTCTTCGCCCTGTGTGGCCACATGGGCAAGAAGGGCAGCGGGTTCAGCGCCTTCCCCTTCCTCGTCCAGGACGGCCTCGAGACCTTCGGCTTCCTCAAGCAGACCGGCCTGATGGGCAAGGCCCGTCTGATGGTCGATCTCTGGCCGCTGATCCGCGAGGTGCGCAGCAAGCCCGGCCTGACCGACGAGATGATGCGCTACGAGGCGGGCCACCTGCAGTTCAAGCAGGGAAGCTTCACCTGCGGAACGCTCTTCTGGAACGTGCACGGCGGCCTGGTCGAGCTCTCCGGACGCACCCAGGAGTGGGACCCCTACCTGCGCCGGCCGCTGCCCGAGTACCTCGCCGAGTCGCTCGACCGCGGCTACCAGTACGTCTCTCCCAAGCGTGGCCAGGACCCGCGCATCGTCTTCGAGTACGGCGGCAACATCCTGCGCCGCCTGCGCGGCTATCCCTACGTCGTCAAGACGCTCTACCCGAAGCTCTCCGCCTACGTGACCATCGACTGGCGGATGACCTCGACGGGGCTCTACTCCGACTACATCCTGCCGGCGGCCGGCTGGTACGAGAAGGCGGAACACAAGTGGGGCACGCCGCTCATGCCCTACCTGCACGCGGGATCGAAGGCGACGAGCTTCCACGAGGCGAAGCCGGAGTGGGAGATCTGCACCCGACTGGCGCGTGCCATCCAGGAGCGCGCCAAGGCGCGCGGCATCGTCGAGTTCGTCGACCGCCGCGGCGAGAAGCGGCGGCTCGATACGGTCTACGACGAGATGACCATGGACGGCACCTTCACCGAGCACGACGACGAGAAGGTCGCCGAGGCCCTGCTCGAGCTGTCGAGCAACGTCACCAGCGCCGGCTGGGAGGAGATCAAGAAGAAGGGCTACGTGCGCTTCGACAGCATCGGTCACAGCGGGGTCTCGGTGGGCAACGCCTGCGAGATCGAGCCGCACGATACGATGAGCCCCTTCACCCGGCACGTCCAGGGCAAGGAGCCCTATCCGACGCTCACCCGGCGCATCCAGTTCTACATCGACCACCCCTTCTACATCGAGCTGGGCGAGACGCTGCCGGTGCACAAGGATCCGCCCAAGGTCGGCGGCGACCACCCGCTGCAGCTCACCGGCGGTCACACCCGCTGGTCGATCCACTCCGCCTGGCGCGACGACGCGCGCATGCTGCGCCTGCAGCGCGGCCAGCCGATCATGTACATGAGCGTCGCGGATGCGAGCTCGCGCGGCATCGCCGACGGCGAGATGGTGCTGGTGAGCAACGACATCGACCGCTTCCGCATCCACGCCAAGGTCTCACCCGCCGTCCGCCCCGGGCAGGTGATCGTCTACCACGCCTGGGAGAACTACCAGTTCGCCGACGGCAAGGGCTTCCAGAACCTGATCGGGAGCCCGATCAACCCGGTCGAGCTGGCCGGCGGCGAGGGCCACCTGCGGCCCATCCAGATCTGCCTGCAGCCGGGGCAGAACGATCGCGACACCCGCATCGAGGTGAGCCGCATCGCCACGGAGGACATGTGAACCTGTCGCGTCGCGCCTTTCTCCGCAACGCCGGCGCGGTTGCGGCCACGCTGACCCTGGCCCGGCTCGAGCTCGGCTGCGGCGGCGAGGAGCCGTCGGCCCGCGCGCCCTCGGGCGCCGTGGCGCAGCAGCAGGCGGCGCTGCCCGCCTACCGCCGCTGGGAGGATCTCTACCGCGAGCAGTGGAGCTGGGACCGGGTGGTCAAGACCACGCACATCCGGACCAACTGCATCGCCGCCTGCTCGTGGAACGCCTTCGTCAAGGACGGAATGGTGTGGCGCGAGGAGCAGAACGCGATCTACGAGCCGAGCCACCCGACCGTCCCCGACATGAACCCGCGCGGCTGCCAAAAGGGCAACTGCTACAGCCAGCTGATGTACGAGCCGTCGCGGCTGAAGTACCCGATGCGCCGCGTCGGCGAGCGGGGCTCGGGCGAGTGGCAGCGCCAGTCGTGGGACGAGGCGCTGGCCGAGGTGGCCGACAAGCTGCTCGACGTCGCGCTGCGCGACGGCCCGGACTGCGTGGTCTACGACCACGGCACGACGAACATCGACTTCGGCACGGGCACCGGCGCGGAGATGCGCTTCTTCCATTTCTTCGGCGCGACCGTGATGGACTCCTGGGCGGGTGTGGGCGACCTGCCGATGGGCGCGATCCAGAGCTGGGGCCACTTCAACGCCGACGGCACCTCCGACGACTGGTTCAACGCGGATGCGATGCTCATCTGGATCGCCAATCCGGTATACACGCGCATCCCCGACGCGCACTTCCTCTGGGAGGCACGCTACCGCGGGGCGACCGTGGTCTCGATCGCGCCCGACTACAACGCCAGCTCGATCCACGCCGATCTGTGGGTGAACCCCCGCATGGGCACCGACACCGCGCTCGGCCTGGCGATGGCGCAGGTGATCGTCTCCGAAGGGCTGTATCGCAAGGAGTACGTTCGCGAGCAGACCGACATGCCGCTGCTCGTGCGTGACGACAATGGCCGCTATCTGCGCCAGAGCGACCTCGAGAAGGGCGGCAAGGACGACGTCTTCTACTTTCTCGACGAGAAGTCGAAGAAGGCCGTCGAGGCTCCGGGCAGCCAGGGGCACTCGAGCCAGACGCTGCTCGTCGAGGGTGTCACGCCGGCCCTCGAGGGCGAGCTCGACGTGACGCTCGGCGACGGCACGAAGACGCGGGTCCGGCCGCTCTTCGTCGTGCTCGGTCGCCACCTCGAGGGCTACACCCCCGAGCGCGCGGCCGCCGTGACGGGTGTCAAGCCAGAGATGATCCGCAGCGTGGCTCGCACCCTGGGCAAGGCGCGCACCGCGATGATCTTCGCCTCCTGGGGCTCGTGCAAGCACTACCACTCGGACCTCGTGCAGCGCACGATGTGCCTGCTGATGGCGCTCACCGGCAACCAGGGCGTGCGCGGCGGAGGCATTCGTCCGGGGGCCTGGTACAGCATCGACGCGCTGACCGAGATGACGGCGGAGATCGAGATCCCGTTCTACAAGCGCTGGCTCTCCAAGGTCTTCACCCCCACCGCGCGGATCTACGAGGGCGTGATGACGGAGATCACGGACAAGCGCCCCTTCACGCCGACCCTGCCTTTCCTCTACGTACACGGAGGCCTGAGCGAGGTCGCCGACCGGCCGGACTTCAACGACCCGGCGCTGCCGCGCGGCGTGGCCGACTACGTTCGCGAGGCGACCGAGCGCGGCTGGATGCGCGTCTCGCCGCCCCGCGAGCGGCCACCGCGCCTCTACTTCTACACCGGCGCCAATCCGCTACGGCGCTGGCCGGCGCCGCAGATCGTGCGACGCAATCTCTGGCCGAAGCTCGAGCTGATCGTAAACATAAATTTCAAGATGTCGTCGACCGGCCTCGAGTCGGACGTGCTCCTGCCGGCGGCGAGCTACTACGAGAAGATCGGGCTCAAGTACCCGCAGAGCCTGGTGCCCTACGTCATCTACGGCGACAAGGCGGTGGCGCCGCTCGGCGAGTCGCGCTCCGAGTACGAGATCATGGCGCACCTGGCGCGCAAGGTCCAAGAGCGGGCGCGCGCGCGGGGCGTGAAGCCGTTCGTCGATCACTGGGGGGTGGAGCGCGACTACGCGACCTTCTTCGACCGCTACGTCGCTGGCGGGCGCTACGCGGAGAGCCAGGAGGAGGCCGTCATGGACCACCTGGTGACCCAATCGTCGGTGACCCAGGGCTTCACCTGGAAGGACGCGCAAGAGCGGGGCGCCCTGCCCATCCAGTCGATCGGCAACTACGGCCCACACAACTCGATCTGCAGCGATTTCGAGCCGGGCAACACGGTCTACCCGCAGCAGTGGTTCACGGTGAAGAAGCAGCCCTGGCCGACGCTGACCGGCCGCCAGCAGTTCCTCATCGACCACCCCTGGTACGTCGAGGTGGGCGAGGCGCTCCCGGTGCACAAGGAGCCGCCCGAGGCCGGCGGACACTACCCCCTGCGCCTGACCGGTGGCCACACTCGCTGGTCGATCCACGCCATCTGGCGCGATCAGCGCCATCTCCTGCGCCTGCAGCGCGGCGAGCCGGTGATGTACATGAACATCGACGACGCCAAGGGACGGGGCCTGGGCGATCACGACGAGGCGCGGGTGTTCAACGACGTCGGCAGCTTCGTCATCCACGTCAAGCCGTCGAACAGCGTCCAGCGCGGCCAGGTGATCGTCTACCACGCTTGGGAGAACCACCAGTTCCGCAACTGGGAGCAGAGCCAGGTGGCGGTCCCATCGCCGTGGAAGCCGACCCACCTGGTCGGCGACTACGGGCACCTGCACTATCGCATGTTCTACGCCGCGCCGAGCCACGGGCCGCGTGGCACGACCGTGGAGGTAGAGCGGGCCTGAGCGCGCCTCGTAGGTCGCCTCGGACCGGTCGCCACGAACCGGCCGCCTCGAGGTGGACCGGTGAGGCGCCGGTCAGCTAAGAGGGGCGAGCCATCCCACACATGCCTTCCTACCGGTCGGTAGGGGGCTTCGGCCGCCGAGAACCCGATGCACATGCCAATCGAACCCACCTCGAACCAACACTCCTCGAGCCACGTCCGCTGGGCTCGGCTCCGCCATGGCCCTGGTGCCCTGGCCGCCGCCGCGGCCGTCTGCTCGGTGCTGCTCGGCGCGACGCTGGCGCCGGCCGCGGATCCGCCCAGCGCACCGCGCCTGGGGGCGGTCGGCCCGCCGCTGACCGCGCTCGACGGCAAGATCGCCGACCCGGACTGGCTGGTCGCCTGGCTCATGCAGCCGTCGCGGCTGCGCCCGGGCACGATCATGCCCGACGCCAGCTTGAAGCCCGCCGAGGCCCAGGCGATCGCCCGCTACCTGCTCGGCGCGGCCAAGCCGGCCAAGGCCGCTGCACCGGCGGGCGGTGATGCGGCGACGGGCGAGAAGCTCTTCGTCGAGCGCGGCTGCCGCGGCTGCCACGCGGTCAAGCGCGGCGAGACCAGCGTCTCCGAGCGAGTGCCGAACCTCTCCGACGTCGGCGTCAAGCTGCGCCCCGAGTGGGTCGCCGCCTGGCTGCGCTCGCCGCGCGCCTACAGCCCGCACACCGCGATGCCCCAGGTGCCGTTGACCGACGACGAGGTGCGCCAGCTGGTCGCCTACCTGGCGAGCCTGCGCGAGGGGCCGCCGGCGGCCCCCGGCGTGCCTCGCTTCGACGCGGCGGCCGACGCCGCCGCGGGGCGAGCTGCGATCGAGGCGTACGGCTGCGCGAGCTGCCACGAGCTCAAGGGCTTCCCCGCGCCACGGCCCGCCTTCGAGCTCGCTGGGGCACAGGCCAAGCCCGACGAAGTGCTGCGCGACGGGCGCACGCTGGTCGAGTTCTACAACTGCCGCGGCTGCCACAGCATCGAGGCTGCGGGCGGGGCGATCGCCAAGCACCTGTCGCGGGCGGGGCTGGCGCCGCCGATCCTCGACGGCGAGGGGGCGCGCGTGCAGAATTCGTGGCTGGTCGACTTCCTGCAGAAGCCCCAGCCGCTGCGCCCGTGGCTCGCCATGCGCATGCCGGACTTCGGCATGGACGAGGCCCGGGCCGAGGCGCTGGCGCGCTACTTCGCCGCGGTGTCCAACGTGCCGGCCAAGGACGAGCCGTTGCCGGCCGTGCCGCAGGAGCAGCTCGATCGCGGCGTGCGCCGGGTCGGCCACTTCAAGTGCACGCAGTGCCACCTGACCGGCGACGCGATCCCGTCCGGGGCCGACCCCGAGGATCTCTCCATCAACCTGATGCTCGCCAAGACCCGGCTGCGTCCGTCGTGGATCCGCGAGTTCCTCGCCCAGCCCAAGAAGTTCGCCGGGCCGCAGACGCGGATGCCGGCGGTGTTCTTCGCACCCGACGGCAGCCCGCGCGTCGAGCACGCCGAGGAGGACATCGGCGCGATCGCGGCCTACTTGACGCAGATGAAGGAGCCGCCGGCGGCCACGCTCGCCCGCATCGAGGAGGAGCGCAAGAAGAAGGAGGCGCCGACGGATTGGACGAAGATGCAGTACTGACGGTCGCCGTGGTGGACCGGGAGGAAGCCCGATGGGATCCTTGAGCAGGCGCAGCTTCCTGCGTGCGACGGGCGCCGCCGCCCTGGTGCTCGGCCTGGGCAACCTGGAGCTCGGGTGCGGCACCCCCGAGCACGAAGCGGCCGACGGAGCGCAGGCCCCCGGCCCCCGACCTCTGGCCGATCTGCCGGCGTACCGGGGCTGGGAGGATCTCTACCGCGAGCGGTGGACCTGGGACCAAGTCGTGCGCGGCACGCACACCATGACGAACTGCGTCTCGGGCTGCGCCTGGAACCTCTACGTCAAGGACGGCATGGTGTGGCGCGAGGAGCAGAAGTCGCCATACACCGCCTCGGCGCCGGGGCTGCCCGACTTCAACCCGCGCGGCTGCCAGAAGGGGGCGTGCGGCTCCTCGCTCATGTACTCGCCCTCGCGCGTGCGCTATCCGATGCGGCGGGTCGGCGAGCGCGGCGAGGGCCGCTGGGAGCGCATCTCCTGGGACGAGGCCCTGGCCACGGTGGCGGGGTCGGTGGTCGACGCGCTGGAGAAGGCGGGGCCGGCCTCCGTGCTCTGCGAGCAGGGGCCGAACATCGGCGCCGGGGCGAACACTGCGGCGCCGATGCGCTTCTTCCGCCTGCTCGGCGCGCCCACCACGGACTCGATGGCGCAGATCGGCGATCTGTCGGTCGGTGCGACCATCACCCTGGGCAACGGCCACCCCTGCGGGTCCTCGGACGACTGGTGGCGCTCCTCCTACGTGGTGCTGTGGGCGTTCAATCCGTCGGCGACGCGCATCCCCGACGCGCACTTCCTCTGGGAGGCGCGCTACCGCGGCGCCAAGGTCGTCGCCGTGTGCCCGGACCTGAACAACAGCACCATCCACGCCGACCTCTGGCTGAATCCGCGGCCCGGGACGGATGCGGCGCTCGCCCTCTCGGCGGCGCAGGTGATCCTCGCCGAGGGCCTGCACGACGCGGGCTACGTCGCCGAGCAGACCGACCTGCCGCTGCTCGTGCGGCGCGACACGGGGCGCTTCCTGCGCGAGGCCGATCTCGGCCGGCGCGGCTCCGAAGAGGCCTTTCTGGTGTGGGACCGCCGCGCCGGGGGGGCAGTGACCGCGCCGGGAAGTGGTGCGAACAAGACGCTGGCGCGCGGGGATCTCGAAGTGGATCTCGAGTTCCGCGGCACGATGCCCGTCGGTGGCGCCGAGGTCGAGGTGTGCACGGTCCTGGCTCTGCTCCGCGAGCAGCTCGACTCGCGCCACCGCCCCGAGCAGGCGGCCGAGATCACCGGCATCTCGGCGGAGACGATCCGCGGCTTCGCTCGCGGCTTCGCCGCCGCGCCTGCGGCGCTGATCCTCTCGCAGTGGGGCCAGTGCAAGTTCCTGCACGCCGACCTGGCACAGCGCTCGCAGATCCTGCTCGCCTCGCTGACCGGCAACCTCGGCCGTGCGGGCGGCGGCTGGCGGGCTGGCGGCTTCTTCGCTCCCGAGGGGTTCGCCCTGCTGACGCTGCAGGAGCGGCTCGGCCTGGCGAGCATCGGCAAGTTCGCGATCGGCGCCTACCTCGACCCCGAGGGCACGGAGCGAAGCTTCGCCGACTACTTCGTGCCGGGCAACATCTGGCTCCAGGTGCACGCCGGCCTGGACGAGGTCTCGGGCAGCGCCGCCAACGGCGACGCGAGCGCACCGCGGCCGGCCATCGACTACCTGCACGAGGCGATCGAGAAGAAATGGTTCCCCGTCCACCCGGCGCCGGGCCAGTCGCCGCACGTGATCTTCTCGATCTTCGGCAACGTCCTGCGCCACTCGCGCAACAACCTGCGCCTCTACGAGAAGCTCTGGCCGCGGGTCGGCACGGTGGTCGCCATCGACTTCCGCATGAGCGAGACCGCCCGGTTCTCCGACGTCGTGCTGCCCGCTGCGTACTGGTACGAGAAGACCGATCTCAAGTACCTGGTCTCCTTCATCCCCTACGTGCACCTGGGCGATCGCGCCGCGTCGCCGCTCGGCGAGGCGAAGCCGGAGTGGGAGATCTTCTCCTTGCTCGCCCAGGCCGTGGCGCGAGAGGCGAGCCGCCGCAATCTGGCGCCCTACACGGACATCGCCGGCGCCGAGCGCGACGCGCGGCGGATCGACGCCGCCTTCAGCGACGACGGCCGCTTCGGGCCCGGTGACGAGGAAAAGGCGCTGCGCTTCATCCTCGACTACTCCTCGATCACCCGCGGCCAGAGCCTCGAGGACTTCCGCCGCGCCGGCGCGCTGCGCTTCCGCTCCACCGGCGCGGGGGGCGGAGCGGCGGGCTACTACAGCGATTACGCCGAGGACGCACCGCTCGTGCCCCACCAGTGGTTCGTGCGCGACAAGCAGCGCTGGCCCACGCTCACCGGGCGCCAGCAGTTCTACGTCGACCACCCGTGGTTCCTCGAATGCGGCGAGGCGTTGCCCACCTACAAGCCGCCGCCGCAGGCCGGGGGCGACTACCCCTTGGTGATGAGCGGCGGCCACACCCGCTGGAGCATCCATTCGGCGTGGCGCGACCAGCGGCTGATGCTGCGCCTGCAGCGCGGCGAGCCCTTGGCGTACATGAGCGTACGCGATGCCGAGGCGCGGGGAATCGCGGATCACGACCTCATCCGGGTGCGCAACGACATGGGCTCCTTCGTGCTGCGCGCCAAGATCGCTCGCTACGTCCAGCCGGGACAGATCTTCGTCTACCACGCCTGGGAGCCGTTCCAGTTTCGCGCCGGCGTGAGCGACCACTCGGTCATCCCGGCGCCGTTCAAGCCCACCGGCCTGGTCGGCGATTACGGGCAGCTCAAGTGGGGCTACGCCCACTGGGAGCCGAACCAGAACGACCGCGACACGCGCGTCGAGGTGGAGCGGCTCTGAGCCCGAACGCCACAGCTGGGTCCGTAGCGAGGCGGTCGAGATGCCAGG
>CAZGUU010000097.1:12862-15904 GCA_964529315.1 uncultured Enterobacteriaceae bacterium | reverse complement strand
ATCGCGACGATCGACTCGCCGGGGACGAACACCTCGCGGATCGCCGGCGTGTCCGCGGTGACGATCGCCCGGCCGACCTGGGCCGCCTGGTAGACCTTGTTGGGCACCACCATGCGAGCCTTCTCCGAGGCGCCGAAGATGCCCAGCACGACGTCGGCCGCACGGATGCGCGCCGGCAGCTCGGCGTAGGGAACCCAATCCAGCCGGCGCACGTGCGCGAGATCCGCGAGCAACGCATCGCAGGCAGGCCGCTCCGGGCCGGTGCCGATCAGCTCGAAGGCGATCTCCGCATCGCCGCCAACGAGCCGCGCCGCCCGGGCGATCACCAGGGCCCCGTGCAGCGGTAGGTACTGGCCGTAAAACAGCACGCGCAGGGGCGCCGTACGGTGGGGGCCGTCGGCCCGGGCGGTGTGCGCCCCGCCGTCGCCGGCCTCAGCGGGCTCCTGCGGAGCGAACTGCGGCTCGGCGCCCAGGTAGCCAACGGCGATGCGCTCGGGGGCGATCTCCAGGCGGCGTGCCACCCACTGGCGATGCGCCCAGGTGTCGAGCAGCACCAGGTCCGCGGCAAGCAGGCTTACGCGGTCCAGCCACGCGAGCAGGCGCGCGCCGAGCGATCCCGGAGCGTAGGTGCGACGGTCCTCGACCAGGGTCTCGCTGATCGTCACCAGGGGTGCGAAGAGCACCTTGCGTCCCCGGGCGAGCAGGCGCAGGAGCAGCACGTCGAGCTGGCCGTTGAAGCCCACCACGGCCAGCTCCGCGCCGTGCGCCGCTCGCGGGAAGCGGCGCGCCAGACGCAGCGCCGCGCCTAAGTAGCGCAGCGCGAGCCGCGCCAGGCCGAGCGGCGCGAAATAGGGCGCGTGCTTGTCGCGGGTTTCTTCCCAGAGCGGCTCGTGGCACAGGCGCAGCTCGACGCCGGCACGGCGCAGGTCGTCCGCGAGCAGGGCGTTGGCGGCGTGCCGGGAGTTGAAGGTGCCGAAGAGGACCGCGATCACCGCGCCGCCGCGCCCGTCTGGAGCTGCAGCCCCGGCGCCTTGGGAGGCGCCGTCCCGGCCTCGACCTCGGGGTGGAAGCCCGGCTCCACGTCGGGCTGTGCCCCCAGACGCAGCTCGATCTTGCGCACGCGCAGCAGCGTGTCCTCGACCAGCGAGCGGCTCGCCGCGATCAGGTCGGCGATCAGCCCCATGAGGATGGTCTGCACGCCGATGATCGACAGCGCCGCGGCGAGGATCAACGATTGGATCATCCCCTCGCCGCCGGTGGTGAAGAGGTAGGCGTAGACGAAGCGCGCTCCGATCGCGATGCCCGCCAGGACCATCACGGCGCCAATCGTCCAGAAGACCCGGATCGGCTCGTAGAGCGAGTAGATGCGCACCAGCGTGACGAACGAGCGCCGCAGGTAGCCGGGGATGCTGGAGAACAGCCGCGAGGGCCGGGTGGCGCGCGTGCGCACCGGCACGTGCGTCACGGCGAGCTGCTTCTTGCCCGCCTGGACGAGCGTCTCGAGCGTGTAGGTGAAGTCGGTGATCACGTTCAAGCGCAGCGCGGCGCGGCGCGAGAAGGCCCGAAAGCCGCTGGCCGCGTCGGGCACCGTCGTCCCCGAAAGGCCCCGGACCACCCAGCTGCCATAGAACTGCAGGGCCCGCTTGAGCGGGGAGAAGTGGGCCACGCTCTCGGTGCCGCGGTCGCCGATCACCATGTCCGCGGTGCCAGCGAGGATCGGCGCGATCAGCGCCGGGATGTCGCGCGCATCGTATTGATTGTCCGCGTCGGTGTTCACGATTATATCGGCACCGAGCTTGAGTGCCGCATCCATGCCCGCCGAGAATGCCTGTGCCAGCCCCTGGTTCTGGGGAAATCGCACGATGTGCTCGACGCCCACCCGGCGCGCCACGTCGGCGGTCGCGTCGCTCGAGCCGTCGTCGACGACCAGGAGCTCGACCTCGTCGATGCCTTCCACCTCCCGGGGAAGCGCGGCGATCGTCTCGGGAAGCGCCTCCGCCTCGTTCAAGCATGGAATCTGAATGATCAGCTTGGGCATGCGCTCTTTCCGTCGTCGGGCCGGTAGAAGCCCCCGGCCGCGCCGCGCCGCCGGGCCGATCGCGGCCGTCCTCTCGATGGTGCTGGTCTCGTTCGCCTCGCTCGCCTCGGCCACCCCCGAGGTCACCTCGACGGCCGCCCCCGCCCGCCGCCGCGTCCTCTTCCTGCGCGCCGCCTTCCCCGACCAGCCGGCCACCCGGCCCTGGTCGGACTTTCAGAACCCGAGCCGCAGCGGCCTGATCGACCGGATGGTCGACTACTACGACGAGGTCTCGTCGCGACGCTTTCACATCGATGCGATCGTTGGCAAGCAGGTCTATACCCTTCCCCGGCGACGCGCGGAATACGTCGGCAAGACGGCCATGCTCGTCCAAGATGCGGTGCGCCTGGCCACGGCTCCGCCCCCGGCGGGAGAGGGCGACCTGATCGCCGGCGCGCGACCGCAGGCGGTCGTGGTGCTCTTCGCCGGACCGGGAGCCGAGTCGGACATCAAGAAGGTGTCCACGCAGAACCCCTGGTCCGAGGCGATCGCCGGCCTGCCGCTCGAGCTCGGCCCCGGCGTGGTCGCCAGTCGCGCCATGGTGGTCGCGGAGGATCCCTACCCACCCCTGTCGCCCTTCGGCGTGCTCTGCCACGAGTTCGGCCACGTGCTCGGCCTGCCCGAGCTCTACGCGCCCAACCAGGTCCACGAGGGCATCGGCACCTGGGGGCTGATGGGCCAGGGCACCTGGGTCGGGCTGGGCGACGCCCCCCCGCACCTCGATGCTTGGTCGAAGCTTCGCCTGGGCTGGGTCGACGCGACCCTGGTCGACGCGACCCAGCGCGTCACGCTGCCCGCCGTGGAGAAGAGCGCGCAGGTGGTGAAGATCTGGGCCAAGGGCCCGGAGGTGCCCAGCGAGTACTTCCTCATCGAGAACCGCCGCCGCATCGGCGCCGACCGCCGCGTGCCCGGCGAGGGCCTGCTCATCTGGCACGTCGACGAGAGCCGCGACAGCTTTCGCCGCT